>NZ_JAMYMJ010000018.1:0-96532 GCF_040318435.1 Mesorhizobium sp. M1143
CGCTCCCCCGGGGCTCCGCGGTATCTGTTCTAAATACCCTCCCCCCTGGCGCCGCCGCGCGGGGTGCGGTGGGGGTGGGGCCGCGCGTCGCGCCGGGGGGGGGGCGTCGACCTGGCTCGGGCGGTGTCATTTCAAGCCGAGGCCGGTGCCCTGCGCCCGAGGAAACCCGACAATTACCGCCAGCCCAGGTTGGCAATCCTCCAGCGCAATCGTTGCACCATGCAAATCGGCGATGGCCCGTACCAGGCTCAAGCCCAGCCCGCTGCCGGGCGTGGTGCGCCTGGAGTCCAGCCGGTAGAGCCGCTGGAACACTTTTTCGCGCTCCTGCGCCGGGATGCCAGGGCCGTTGTCGGCGACCTCAGCCACGATGCGGTCGCCTTGCCGCCGCACCGATAGAAGGATTGCCGTGCCATCGGGGCAATGCCGCAGCGCGTTCTCAACCAGATTGGCAAACAATTGCGTCAGCAGGTCGCGGTCGCCGTGGACCAGGCATGGGGTGCCGTAGACGATCGTGGCCGACAGCGACTTGCCGTCATCCTCGGCGACACCGGCGTAGATTTCGGCAATGGCATCGATGACGCCGGTGAGGTCGAGATCGACAAAGCGCGCCTTGCGAGCGCCGGCCTCGATCTGGGCAATACGCAACAGCGCATCGAAAGTATCGTTGATCTGCAGGCTTTCCCCACGTGCCTCCGCCAGCTCATCGGCAACGGCCTCACCCCGCGCGGTCCTGTCGGCCGCAGCTTCCAAAATCATCTGCAGCCGGTTGAGCGGCGTCTTCAGATCATGCGCGATGTCGGCGCTGACCTGGCGCATGCCGTCCACCAGCGCCGCCAGCCGCTCCAGCGCGGCGTTGACCTGGCGCGAGACGCCGTCAATGTCGTCGCCATTGCCGAGCAGTGGAATGCGGGCGTCGAGCCGGCCGTTGGAGACATCGTCCATGGTGGCGGCTATGCCGTCGAGGCGGCGCTGCACGCGCGACGCCAGCAGGGCGCCGCCGGCCACCCCAAGGCCCGAAATGATCAGGGTGGCCCAGCCGAAGTTCATCAAAACGATGCGTTCCAGCTCCTCGGTTTCGGAAAGCGAAAAGGCAATTGTCAGGCTGTTGGGCCCGACCGAACCGGTCCAGGCGCGGTACATAGTGCCCGGCGCCACGCCTGGCAGGGAAGCGGCAAAATCCGAAAAGTCATCGGGGAGGTCGGCCGCGGTGAAATTGCCGGCCAGGCGATTGCCGTTGCTGTCGGTCAGCGAAAACAGCTGCTCCTTCTCGGGGCTGGCTGCCGCATGGCTGTCGACCGACAGGACCAGATCCTCCTGGTCGCTTTGCGCATAGGTGACCGCGACGACCGAATAGGTCTCCTTGATCGTCTCGTCCAGCCGCTCGGCAAGGTCGGCGCTCATCAGCTGGTAGACGATGGCGCCGGACAGGATGAAGGCAAGCACGAACAGCAAGGCAAAGGTCAGCGCCAGCCGGAACGGCGTGCTGCGCAACAAGCTCGGCCGCTCTTCAGTCATGCAAGCTGTAGCCGTTGTTGCGCACGGTGTGGATCAGCTGGACCTCGAACGGCCTGTCGATCTTGGCGCGCAGCCGGCTGATATGGGTTTCGACGACGCTGGTCCTGGGGTCGAAGTGAAAATCCCAGACCTGTTCCAGAAGCATGGTGCGGGTGATGACGCGGCCCTCGCCGCGCATCAGCACTTCGAGCAGGCTGAATTCGCGCGGCTGCAGGTCGATCGCCTGGCCCTGCCTGGTGACGCGGCGCTGGATCAGGTCCATTTCGAGGTCTGCGATGCGCAGCGTCGTCTTCTGCTCCTGCACCGCAGGGCGGCGGCCGAGCGCGTTGATGCGGGCGAGCAGTTCGGAAAAGGCGAAGGGCTTGACGAGATAGTCGTCGCCGCCGGCCTCGAGCCCTTCAACCCTGTCGTCGACGCCGCCGACCGAGGTCAGAAAGATCGCCGGCGTGCGCACGCCCGCCGCCCGCACCGCCTTGATCATCGACAGGCCGTCGAGGCCGGGCAGCATGCGGTCGACGACGATCACGTCATAGGCGTCGCGTGTCGCGGCAAACAGCGCCTCATGCCCGTCGCGCAGCAGATCGCAGACATGCCCGGCTTCGCTCAGGCCCTTGACGACATAGTCTGCGGTCCTGGGGTCATCCTCAACAAGGAGAAGTCGCATCTCTGTTCCGGTCTGTTGCCGAGGCTTTGCCAGAGCGGCATGCTAGCACCGGCGGCGGTCCGTTCCTAGAATATCCGCCGGCGCCTGGTCGCTCGTGGTCGTTGCACATGTCCATAAGTGTCATCCGACCGGATCGCGCGCAGGGACAAGCATCCTGCGCAGCACGGCGTCTTTCAGAATAAAATGATGGAAGAGTGCCGCACCGGCATGAATGCAGATCAGAACGATGAATACCGGCTTTGCCCAAGTATGGACATCGCCCAAGGCAATCGTGGTGGTTTGCAGACGGACGCCCAAATTGTCGACCAGATTGTCGGTGATCAAGGTGCCGACGACGCTGATCAGCACCACCGCCAGCCAATAGGCATGGCACATAACGCTTCTGCGCGAATTGCAGCGCCAGCGCGACGACAAGGATGCCGGTCATGATCAGCGAGGTGACGGTCAGTCCGAAGCCAAGATTGACGGCCAGATAGTCGGCCGCCGTCTCGCTAGTGGGTGGCGAGACACCGGCGCTATGAGCCCTGCCGGGGTGCAGGAACTATGATGAGCTACGCTCCCCCCAAGCCGGCAGCGAAGGCGTTCGACCAGCACAAGCGCCTGCTCGTCATACAAGTGGCGGCAGCCCTCGCCGTCATGCTGTTGCTGTTCACCAAACCCTTTCTCGTCGAAGGCTCGGACGGGCACGAATACATTGAGGCGCTGGGCATCGGCTTCGTGCTGGTCTGCTTCCTTGGCCGTCTGTGGAGCATTCTCTGTGTCGGCGGAAGGAAGAACGACGAGCTGGTCACCATCGGCCCGTTCTCGATGAGCGGGAACCCGCTCTACTTCTTTTCCACGGTCGGCGCGGCGGGCGTCGGGTTGATGTACGGCTCGGTGCTGGTGGCGGCGGCGCTGGCTCTGGTGAGCTACCTGGTGTCCCGGGTGACGGTGCGCAAGGAAGCCGAGTTCCTGTTTGGAAAGTTCGGCCCCGCCTACAGCGTCTATGCCGAACGCACGCCGCCTTTCTGGCCGAACCCGCTGCTGTTTCACGATCAAGCCGAACGCCGGTTCTCGACAAAGGCGTTGCGGCGGACATTCACGGACGGGCTCTATTTCCTGGCGCTGTTCCCGGCCATCGAGACGATTGAGCAGTTGCGGATCAGCGGCATGCTGCCGGTGTTTTTCACCCTCTACTGACCGGAGCGCCGTGCCGCGCGGCGCACGCTGTAGAGCAGGATGACGAGGCAGCCGGGCAGAAGCAGGACGCCGCCGGCAAGCGGCGGCAACGCCAGCAGCTTCACTGCCGCGGCAATCGCTACGATCAACAGCAGCGCCAGCGTCGCAAGGCTGCCGTCGTCGATGAACATGCCGACGAGCTCCTTTAGAATGAGGCGGACGACGTTCATCGAGCAACTCCTTGTTCAGCCTTGGGGTAGCTGGCGCGCAACCAGCGCACCATGGCGAAGCACGCGACGGCGATGATTGCGAAGATGGCCAGCAGCGCCAGATCGGCGCCCGGCCAGTCGGTGCCCAGGCCTTCGCCGGTCCAGAAAATGCCGAAGCTTGTCAACATCAGGCCGACGGCGAATTTGAGCGCGTTTTCCGGCACCCGCGCCAGCGGCCTGTGCACCGCAAGGCCGATGATCGTTACCAGGACGAAGGCCGCCAACGCGCCAAGGCTGGCATAGAAGGTCTGTGCATGCGCGGCGCCGACGGCAATGACGATGAACACCACCTCGACACCTTCGAGCAGCACCGCCTTGAAGGCCGCGAGCCCGGCCAGATAATCGGCGCGGCGGTCATTGGCCTGCTGCTGCAAAGCGGCGGTTTCCTTTGAAAAGGCCGCGTCCTCGTCATGCAGGGCGATGACGGCGACACTGCGCAAAATGGCCTTTCTCAACCAGCGCATGCCAAACAGGACCAGGAGCACGCCGACGACGAACTGCAGCACCGCAATGGGAATCAGCGCCAGCAGCGGTCCGAAGGCCAGCACCAGAGCCGCCAGCACCGCCAGCGCCAGCGCCGCGCCTGTCAGCGCTGGCCGCCAGCTGCGGGTGACGCCGACCGCCAGCACGATGGTGAAGGCCTCGACCACTTCGACGAAGGAGGCAAGGAACGAGGCGGTCACGGTGGAAAGTATGGGCGTCAGGCCGTTCATGAAGGTTTCCTGTCTGCGGGAATCACTAGCCTGAGAAGGATACAGCGCTCCGGCGGAAGGGAGAACGCGCCGGCATCGTCGCCATGGTCTATCTGTTGCGTCAACATCGGTGGCCCGGTCGCCGGCGTCGCTACGAGCTGCTCGGCGTCGGCGACAATTTCAAGCCGATCGTGCTAGGCCTTGTCATTGTGCTCGCCGTCATTCTGGAAGCCTATCGGGAAAAGCTGTTGAGGGTGATCCGATAAAGCGCGTCGCGCTTTTTGGTTTTTGTTTTATGGATGTCATTTTCTCAGATCCGCCGGACACTCCGGGCGACATGCACTAGGGGACAAGAAATGACGACGATTGCCGATGTCGCGCGCCATGCCGGAGTGTCGGTCGCAACCGTCTCGCATGTGATGAACCGCACGCGCCATGTCGAGCCTGAGACGGCCGAGCGCGTGCATTCGGCCATCGCCGCCTTGCGCTACAGCCCGAACACGCTGGCGCGCAGCCTGAGGCGCGGCGAGACCAAGACCATCGGCCTGCTGCTGCCGGACAATTCCAACCCGTTCTTCGCCAGCGTGGCGCGCCAGATCGAGGATGCCGGCTTCCTTGCCGGCTATACGGTGATTCTGTGCAACTCCGACGGCAGCGCCGAGAAGGAGGAGCGCTATCTCCAGGTGCTGATGGCCAAGCAGATCGACGGGCTGATCTTTGCCGGCTCGTCCGATCATGCGCGGGTGTTCTCCAGCCTTCTGCCCGGCGTCCCGGCGGTGCTGATCGACCGCGAGATCCATTCGGTCAATGTCGATTCCGTGCTGGTCGATCACGATTATGGCGGCTATCTCGCCGGTCGCTATCTGGCCGGGCTCGGTCACGAGAAGATCGGCGTCATCGGCGGCCCGCGCGATTCCAGCTCCAGCCCCGCCCGCCTGCGCGGCTTCGCCAGGGCGCTGCAGGAAGCCGGCCTCGACCTGCCGCCGGCCTCGGTGGTGGATTCCGACTATCACTTTGCCGGCGGCCGCACTGCGATGGAGCGGCTGATGGCGCAGGCGCCTGGGATCACGGCGCTGTTTGCCTGTAAC
Organism: Mesorhizobium sp. M1143; assembly: GCF_040318435.1. NCBI lineage: Bacteria > Pseudomonadati > Pseudomonadota > Alphaproteobacteria > Hyphomicrobiales > Phyllobacteriaceae > Mesorhizobium > Mesorhizobium sp. M1143. The sequence goes on from NZ_JAMYMJ010000018.1 coordinate 5,387, forward strand.
GATCTGATGGCCATGGGCGCGCTGACGGTGCTGCACGGGCGCGGATTGCGGGTCCCCGACGACATATCGATGATCGGCTTCGACGACATCCCCTATGCCGTCACCACCTGGCCGCCGCTGACGACGATCGCACAGCCGGTCGAGAAGATCGGCACCCGCGCCGTCAGCCTGCTGCTCGAGCGGGTTGCCGAGCCGGCGGCGCATTCGCGCCGCGAAGTGCTCACTCCTGTGCTCGTCCAGCGGGAGAGCTGCGCGCCGTTGCGCGGCTGAAGCCCCTCAGGCGGCGGCCGGCTGCAGCGCTGCCCTGAGCAGCATGCCGAAGAGGTCGCGCGGCTCGTCGGGATCGGCGAGCAGGTCGAGCTCCTCGTAGAGGCCGGTGGCCTGAAGCTGGTCTCTGATATAGCGCAGCGCGGAAAAATCCTCGGTGGCGAAGCCGACGGAATCGAACAAGGTGATCTGTTCGGCCGTCTTGCGGCCTTCCGCCTTGCCGGTCATCACCTGCCACAACTCGGTCACCGGATGGTCGGCGTGGAGCTGCTGGATTTCGCCCTCGATGCGCGTCTGCGGCGGGAACTCGACGAAGATGTCGGAGCGCAAAAGGATGTCGCGGTGCAGTTCCGTCTTGCCGGGGCAGTCGCCACCGACCGCGTTGATGTGCACGCCGGAACCGACCATGTTGTCGGTCAGAATGGTGGCGGACAGCTTGTCGGCGGTCACCGTGGTGATGATGTCGACGCCTTCCACAGCATCCTGGCCGGTGGCGCAGATGGTGATGTCAAAGCCTTTGCCGGCGAGGTTGCGGGCGCATTTTTCCGAAGCCGAGCGGTCGATGTCGTAGAGCCGCAGCCGGTCGATGCCGAGCAGCGCTTTGAAGGCGACAGCCTGGAATTCGGACTGGGCGCCGTTGCCGATGATGGCCATCGAGCGCGCGCCTTTCGGCGCCAGATATTTGGCCGCGACAGCGGAGGTCGCCGCGGTGCGCAGCGCCGTCAGGATCGTCATTTCGGTGAGCAGCATCGGATAGCCGGAGCCGACATCGGCGAGCACGCCGAAGGCGGTGACGGTCTGGCGCCCCTCGCGCATGTTCTTGGGATGGCCGTTGACATATTTGAAGCCGTATAGCCGGCCGTCGCTGGTCGGCATCAGTTCGATGACGCCGTCATGGCTGTGCGATGCGATGCGCGGCGTCTTGTCGAACAGCTCCCAGCGGCGAAAATCCTCCTCGATATAGGCGGCGAGGTCGGTGAGGAACCGCTCGACGCCGATGGTCAGCACCAGCTTCATCATGCGGTCGACGCTGACGAAGGGGACGATGGCAAGGCGGGAAGGCTGGGTCATGCAATGCTTCCGGAATGGCTGCGGGTCGGGCGGTCCATGATGCGCCGGCCCATCAGGCTGGCGGCGAGGTCGACAATCAGCGTGGCGGTGCGGCCGCGCTCGTCGAGGAACGGGTTGAGCTCGACCAGATCGAGGCTGGAGACCAGGCCGCTGTCGGACAGCATCTCCATCACCAGATGCGCCTCGCGGAAGGTGGCGCCGCCGGGCACGGTGGTGCCGACGGCCGGCGCGATGGAGGGGTCGAGGAAGTCGACGTCGAGGCTGACATGCAGCAGGCCGTTTGCCTTTTCGACGATGGCCAGGAAGGCGCGCAGCAAAGGTGCGACGCCGTGCTCGTCAATGGTGCGCATGTCGTGCACGGTAACCCCCGCTTCGCTCAGCGCCCGGCGCTCCGCCGGATCGACGCTGCGCAGGCCCATGACGCAGATGTGGGCAGGGTCGACGGCGACAGGCAGGTCCGGGAAATAACCGTTGAAGCCCGGCCGGCCGCTGGCATAGGCGAGCGGCACGCCGTGCAGATTGCCGCTGACGGTGGTATCGAGCGTGTGGAAATCGGGATGTGCGTCGAGCCACAGCACGAAGAGCGGCCGGCCGCGTTCGGCGGCGCGGCGGGCTATGCCCGACACCGTGCCGGCCGATATCGCGTGGTCGCCGCCAAGGAAGATCGGCATGGCGTTCCGCGAAGCCGCATAGGCGGTCTCGGCTATCGCCGCCGTCCAGGCGGAAATCTCCGGTAGGGCCTTCAGCGCGAGATTGCCATGGACGATTGCGCGCACGGCGGCCGGTTGCACCGCGCCCCAGTCCTCGACCTCGTGGCCGAGTTCCGACAACACCGAGACAAGCCCGGCCGTGCGCAGCGCGCTCGGCCCCATCTCGCATCCCATCCTGCCGGCGCCGTCCTGCACCGGCGCGCCAACGATCCTGCAGCGCATGGTTCTTGTTGTCCTTGTAAATTGATTGGGCGATTGATGCGTCGAATGAACCATCTCGGCCTGGCAGTATGAACAGGCGAAATTGGCATTTCGAGAAGAATGATTTATCATTCCGATAAGTCAGTTTGGTCAAAGTGGATGGAATCATGGACTTGCTCGATGAAAGGCTGGTCACGCTGCTCAGGCATGATGCCCGGCGCAGCATCTCCGATCTCGCGGTCGATCTCGGGGTGTCGCGCGCCACGGTCAGGGCGCGCATGGAGCGGCTGGAAAAAACGGGTGAGATCATCGGCTACACGGTGGTGCTGCGCGCCGACGCGGTCGACCAGCGGATACGCGGCGTGATGATGATCGAGATCGAGGGCCATGCCGCCGACCGCGTGGTCCGGGCGCTCGGCGGCCTCGCCGAGGTTTCGACCATTCACACCACCAATGGCCGCTGGGACCTGGTGGTCGAACTCGGAACGGCGTCGCTCACCGATTTCGACGCGGTGCTTAGGCGGATACGGCTCATCCCGGGGATAACCGGCAGCGAGACAAGTCTGCTGCTGGCAACGCCGAGGACGACAAGGGCAAGGTTGGCGTAGCCGTCCTTCCGGCCGGCGTGTTCACGCAAAGCTTTGTGACGGATCTGGCGAATGGGTCGCCTGGCTGACGAATCTCATTGGGGCCGCAGCTATCCTCCACATGACGGAGCAAGCCGGATGACGCGAGATTGCACCAGCTTGAACGGTGCAAGGACCGGACGCTTGCCACAGGCCAAGGCTGATGGCAGGATAAAAGGCCGCAACGTGCGGCCTCTGGCGGCCGTTGTGTTTCGATGGATTATGAAGCATTTTCCCAAGGTGCGGGTTCTCCTCACAATGTGCGGCAGCCTCGTTTCGCCTTGGTCGCCCTTGATTTTTCGCAATGTGCGCTTTGCCTGCCTCAGGCCGCAGGGCATTTAATTCCACGGGGTCAAGCCTCATGACAGAGATTTGTGCTCGGGCCGTCTATCGTCGGCGAAGACAAGGCATGGCGCCACAATCAGCGCCCCCTGGCATTCGTGACCAGGTGAAGAATGCCGTTGCGTACCTCTCGCCCCCATGTTTCAAAACAGGTCGATAGACCCGCGAGAATGGTTTCGAAGCCTGCGGGGTTGCCCACGGTCCGGCGAGAATTCTAAAAGACGTTCACAATGACACAGCACGCAAAAGACGCACGAATTCTCATGTACAGCCACGACACGTTCGGGCTCGGCCATTTGCAGCGTTGCCGAACGATCGCTCATTCGCTGGTCGGGGATTTCCGCGGACTTCAGGTGCTAATCATTTCGGGCGCCACCATCGCCGGCGCCTTCGACTACCGCGCCCGCGTCGACTTCGTGAAGATTCCCAGCGTCATCAAGCTGCGCAACGGCGAATACACCTCGCTGGAAAAGGACATCGATCTGCACGAGACGCTAAGGATGCGGCAGTCGATTATCCGCCACACGGCCGAGAGCTTCCGGCCGGATATCTTCATCGTTGACAAGGAACCGCTGGGGCTGCGCGGTGAGATCGAGGATACGCTGTCCTACCTCAAGACGCGGGGCACCACGCTCGTGCTTGGCCTGCGCGAGGTGATGGACGCGCCGCATTTGCTCGAAGCGGAGTGGGCACGCAGGGATGTGATGCGTAAGATTGGCCTGTTCTACGACAAGGTCTGGGTCTATGGCCCGCCGGATTTCTACGATCCGTTGACCGGCCTGGACGTGCCGCCGGCGGTCAGGGCAAAGATGAAGTTCGTCGGTTTCCTGCAACGGAGCCTGCAGCAGAACCAGTTGCCCGGCCACCGGCCCGAGGGCGACTATATCCTGGTTACCACCGGTGGCGGCGGTGACGGCGCCGACCTGATCCACAACGTCATCGAGGCCTATCAGCAGGATCCGCGATTGCAGCACCGGGCGCTGATCGTGCTTGGGCCCTACATGCCGGCGCGCAAGCGCAACAAGCTGGTCCGGAAGGGGGCCAAGATCCCCTATGTCAAGATCATCGAATTCGACAACCGGATGGAAGAGCTGATTGCCGGCGCCAAGGCGGTGGTGGCGATGGGCGGTTACAACACCTATTGCGAGATACTGTCTTTCGACAAGCCGGCGCTGATCGTGCCGCGCGTCACGCCGCGCGAGGAACAGCTGATCCGGGCACGGCGCGCAGCCGAACTCGGCCTCATCGAGATGCTTTTGCCCGAGGAGGCCGAGGATGCCCAGCGGTTTGCCGATGCGCTGCAGGTTTTGCCGGGCCGGCCGCGCCCATCGCAGAGCAATGCGCATCTGACGCTGGAAGGGCTGCCTCATATTTCCGAAATCGTCGCGGAACTGCTCGACCGGCGGGCCGGCCATCACCTTTCGGTCATTGAAGGCATGAACTGAGTTGCAACACCGCAAGATCGTCGTGGTTCTGAAGGGCTACCCGCGGCTGTCGGAAACCTTCATCGCGCAGGAGCTGCTCGGTCTGGAGCGTGCGGGGTTCGACCTGATACTTTTCGCGCTCAGGCGGCCGACCGACGCAAAACGTCATCCCGTGCATGACGAGATCAAGGCCCCCGTCCATTATCTGCCGGAATATCTGCACAGAGAGCCGCTGCGCGTGCTTCGGTCGCTGTTTGCCTGTCTGCCGCGGCCTGGCTTCTGGCGCGCGCTCAAATCGCTCGCTGCCGATATCCGCCGCGACTTTACCCGCAATCGCGCGCGGCGCTTCGGGCAAGCGCTGGTGCTGGCGGCCGAATGGCCGCAAGATGCCGGATGGCTGCATGCCCATTTCGCGCACACGCCGGCATCGGTGACGCGCTATGCCAGCCAGCTTCGTGGCTTGCCCTGGAGCTGCTCAGCCCATGCCAAGGACATCTGGACGTCGGCGGACTGGGATCTGGCCGGCAAGCTTTCCTCGGCGCGCTGGACGGTCACGTGCACGAAAACCGGCTTCGACCATCTGAAAAAACTCGCCAACGGCAGTTCGTCCGTGCATCTGAGCTATCATGGGCTCGACCTTGACCGCTTCGGCAGTTTCGGCGAGGCGCGAAAACAGCGTGACGGCTCGGCGCCGGCCGAACCTGTCATCATCCTGAGTGTCGGACGCGCCGTTGAAAAGAAAGGCTATGATACGTTGCTGGAGGCTCTTGCCCTCTTGCCTGGCGATCTGGCGTGGTGTTTCGAGCATATCGGTGGCGGCGAGGAACTGAAACGGCTGAAGGCGCTGGCGCAAAGGCTCGGACTGGAGGGGCGCGTCTCCTGGAAAGGCGCGCTGGCGCAGGAGGAGGTGCTTGAGCACTACCGCAGCGCCGACATCTTCGCTTTGGCCTGCAGGATCACCGCGGATGGCGACCGGGACGGCCTGCCGAATGTTCTGGTGGAGGCGGCCAGCCAGCGGCTTGCCTGCGTGTCGACCGATATTTCCGGCGTGCCGGAGCTTTTATCGTCGGATGAAACCGGGCTGCTGATTCCCTCGGAAAACCCGACTGCCCTGGCACAGGCGCTGGAGCGCCTGATCCGCGATCCCGTCCTGCGCGCCCGCCTCGGCGACGCCGCGGAGCGGCGCGTGCGAAGCAATTTCGACCATGTGGCAGGCATTGGACAGCTCAAGGAACTGTTCGAGCGGGAGTGGCGGGCCGCCGAATGAAGCGGCTGCGCGCTTTCTTCTATGTTCAGCACCTGCTCGGCATCGGCCATCTCGCGCGCGCCAGCCGCATTGCGGCGGCTCTGGTCGATGACGGGTTCGACGTCACCGTCGTGACCGGCGGAGCGCCGATCGCGGGATTTCCGGGATCGGGTGTAAAATCCGTGACCCTGCCGCCTGTCACCTCCGGTGACGAAGGATTTTCCGGACTTGTCGACCTGCAGGGCAAAGCCATCGACGATGATTTCAAGACGCGGCGCTCGGAGATGCTGCTGCAGGCTTTCCGGGATTACAGGCCCGACATCGTCATTATCGAGGCGTTTCCCTTTGGACGCCGGCAGATGCGTTTCGAACTCTTGCCACTGATCGAGGCCATCGAAGCGACATCGCCCAGACCGCTGCTGGCGGCGTCCGTCCGCGACATCCTTCAGGAGCGCGTGAAGCCGAGCCGAAACGAAGAAACGGTCGATATCGTCAACAGGCATTTCGATCTTGTCATGGTCCATGGCGATCCGGCTTTCGCAACCATCGACAAGACATTTCCGCTGGCTGGGGCGATCAGGGCCGAGGTCGCCTACACAGGGCTCGTTGCCGCGCCGCCGGCGCAAGCGGCCTCAGAGCGCTTCGACGTTCTGGTGTCGGTTGGCGGCGGGGCGGCCGGAAAGAGCCTTGTCAGATCCACCGTCGCGGCGGCGCGAAGTGCCGATAACGCCTGGACATGGTGTTTGATCACCGGCCCAAACCTGCCGAAGGACGAGTTTGACGCGATTGCACGCGATGCCTCCCCACGCCTGTCCATCTTCCGGTTCCGCGAGGATTTCGCCAGCCTGCTGACCGGCGCCCGCCTGTCGGTCTCGCAGGCGGGTTACAACACGGTCTGCGATGTCATGCGCGCGGGGTGTCGCTCGCTGCTCGTTCCATTTGCAGCCGGCGGGGAAACCGAGCAGACGCGTCGCGCCCTGATGCTTGAAGAGCTCGGTCTTGCAACGGTGCTGACGGAACAGGACCTGACGCCTGAAGGTCTGGCGCAAGCGATCGAGCAGGCGCTTGCGGGACCGCCGCCAGCCGCGCATCGCCTCGATCTGGAAGGGGCGCGGCGCTCGGCGCAAATCCTGCGCGAGCGCTTCAAACAGTTCCGATCAGCATGAAGCGTGTATAATTTTTTGTCGGCAATTCGCCGGAGAACCTGATCTGCCGCAGCGCCGCCATGGCTTCGAAGGCCGCAAGTGACGCCACGCAGTTGATGTGCGTCGGCTCGCTGAAATAATCGTTCGACTGCAGCAGCACGTTCGTACCCCGCGGAAGCAGGGCAAGCCAGGCGCTGAGATCGGCTATGTGTTCGCAGCTCGTATTGACCACCAGGTCAGGCCCGCCGGCGGCATAGTCGAGTGTGTACATATCTGCCGTCAGCGCTTGAAACCGCTCGCCGGCTTGCCGGTTGAGTGTCCGGGCGACCGCGCCGACTTCGGGATCGATGTCGATGCTGTCGATCGCCGCGATGTCGAAGCGGGCGTCGTTGAAAAGCATCGCCGGCAATACGCCGTACCATCCACCCAGAACCCATATGCGTTCGAACCGGCCGCCGTCGCTTTCGAACAGCCTGTCGAGCGCCCACATCTTGCAGGCGACCTGCTTGTGGTTGAAGGCATTGGCGATATCGGCCTGCGGATGCTTGGCGATGACGCGCGCCAGCCCGGCCACGAGAGGGTGGTCGACGTAGGCGGCAATTCCCCGCGTGAGGTCCAGGGCTTGCTCATGCCCACCCATGCCGGCATTGCGTGGTTGCGTGACATCCATCATATTCGTCTTCTATGTTGGGATTTCCGGCGACACAACGCAATCTTGCCTCTTGCCTGTTCGACTTGCGGACGCGACTGTGCCGCAAGCCGTTTCGCCATTGCCCGGAGGAGGCCGATTGAATTTGTCCGGACCATCGGCGCCCATCCGCCTGGCGCGCAGCTGCCGCTTTGAGCTCGTCGTTGGCGGCGAAGACATGGCCGATACACCATTTGCCAGCAGGTGCCTTTACATTCCGCATCCTTCAAACTGACAATCGCATATGGAAACCAGCCTAGCCCGCTATATCTGGACGCACACCAGGAAGCAGCAGCTCTGGATATTGATGATCGTCGTGCTTTCGATGGTCCCGTATTTCATGTCGTTCGACCTGCCGAAGCTGATCGTCAACGGCCCGATCCAGGGCAAGGGGTTCGAGCAACCGGGCGCGACCCTGCCATTCATGCGGTTGCACTATAACCTGCCGTTCATCGGCGAGGTCCAGTTCTTCTCCGGTTTTCAACTGGACCGCACCTCGACCCTGCTTGCGCTCAGCCTTGTGTTCCTCTTGCTGGTCGTCATCAACGGCTTGTTCAAGCTCTACATCAACACTTACAAGGGCCGGCTCGGCGAACGCATGCTGCGGCGTATTCGTTTCGATCTGGTCGATCGTGTGCTGCGGTTTCCGCCGGTTTACTTCAAGCGGGTGAAATCCGCCGAAGTGGCGACCATGGTGAAGGACGAGGTGGAGCCGCTGGGCGGCTTCATTGGCGATGCCTTCCTGCAGCCGGTGCTGCTCGGCGGCCAGGCGCTGACGGCCATGCTGTTCATCATGGTCCAGAACGTCTGGCTCGGAATGATAGCGGTCGTGATCGTGGCGATCCAGATCGTGCTTATCCCGCGAATGCGGCGGCGGCTGCTCGTGCTCGGGCGCCAGCGGCAGTTGACGGCGCGCGCGCTTTCAGGCCGGGTTGGCGAAATCGTCGACGGCATCGGCGCGGTTCACGTCCACGATACGTCGAACTACGAGCGCGCCGACATAGCAGCCCGGCTCGGGCTCATCTTCAAAATCCGCTTCGATCTTTACCAATGGAAATTCATGGTAAAGTTCCTCAACAATTTTCTCGCGCAGCTCACGCCCTTTCTGTTTTACATGATCGGTGGCTATCTGGTCATCCAGGGGCGGTTGGATGTCGGCCAGCTCGTGGCCGTGATCGGCGCTTACAAGGACTTGCCCGGACCGATGAAGGAACTGATCGACTGGGATCAGGACCGGCAGGATGTCCAGGTCAAATATCAGCAGGTCGTCGAACAGTTCACCGTCGAGAATATCATCGCGCCGGAAATCGGAGCACTGACGGTCGACGATCCCGATCCGATGACCAAGCCGCTGTCGGCGGTCAGCCTGTCGATAGCAGACGATGGCGGCGCAATGCTCCTCAATCGCATCTCGCTCGAGGTCAAGCCGGGTGAGACGGTGGCGCTGGTCAGCACCGCAACAGGGGGAGCGGAGGCGCTTGCGGAAGCCTTTGCGCGGCTGACCTGGCCGGACAGCGGAAGGATCGTTTCGGGCTCCGATGACTTGCTCGATCTCCCCGAAGCCGTGACCGGCCGGCGCATGTCCTACGCTTCGTCGGATGTTTTCCTGTTCCAGGCAAGCCTGCGCGACAATTTGCTCTACGGGTTGAAGCATGCGCCGCTGACATCGGTGACATATGACGGCGCCGCGGCGGACCAGCACCGTTGGAATATCGACGAGGCGCGCCGGTCGGGCAATCCGGATCTCGATATCCGCAGCGATTGGATCAACTATGCCTCCGCCGGCGCCACCGGCCCGCACGACCTCTTCGAAGCCGTGCGCCGGGTGCTCGACGCGGTTCTTCTGTCGCGCGACATTCTGGATCTAGGCTTGCGCTCTTCGGCCGACCTCAAGCGCCACACGAAGCTTGCCGGGCGGATCGTCGAATTGCGTGCGGCGCTGCGAACCCGGTTGGAGGAAGAAGGCCTGAGCGCGCTGGTGGTTCCTTTTGAACCGGGCGCCTACAACAAGGAAGCGACGATCGGCCAGAACCTGCTCTTCGGCGCTGCGGCCGGCCCCGAACTGGCTCACAAGGCACTGGCGTCCAATCCCTATTTTGCTTCCGTGCTGAAGCAAGCCGGCCTCGACCGCACGCTCTACGAAATGGGCATGGAGATCGCCGAACAGGCGATCGAGCTGTTTGCCGACCTGCCGCCCGAACACCAGTTCTTCCAGCAGCTCGCCTTCATGAGCGCCGAGGAGATACCCGCCTACGAAACCTTGCTGCAACGGCTCAAGAATCGCCCCTACGATGCGGTTTCGGAGAACGACCGCGCCATGATGGTCACGTTGAGCTTTGCCTATATCGAGCCCCGGCATCGCTTCGGCCTCTTGACCGACGAGCTGATGAGCAAGATCATCGCTGCACGCAACCAGTTCTATGAAAACCTGCCGGCCGAGCTGGAGAAAGCTGTCGAACGGTTTGACCCTGCCAAATACATCGCCGCGGCCACCGTCATGGACAACGTCCTGTTCGGGCGTGTCGGCAACAACCATCCCGACGCGCCGGACCGCATTCGCTCCATCGTCTATGATATTCTTGACGAACTGGGGCTTTATGCCGAGCTTCTGGATGTCGGCCTGGACTTCAACGTCGGCGCCGCCGGCAGGCGGCTGACCGGCGGACAGCGACAGAAGCTCGATGTTGCCCGCGCCTTGCTCAAGCGTCCCGATTTCCTCATTCTCAATCGGCCGCTGTCGGCGCTCGACCAGCGCGTGCAGGACAAAGTGTTGCGGAATGTGCTCGACGAAGCCAGACGCGACGGCCATTCGCCGGCAATTGTGTGGGTGGTGACGAATCCGGCAATGGCGACGATGTTCGACCGGGTTGTGGTCTTTGACTCAGGCCAATTGGTGGAAGACGGAACACACGAGACACTCTTGGCGGGAAACGGTATCTTCAAGGAACTTGTGTCATAGTCTGGCAAACGCGAATTCAGGAAGGTTTGCGACAATGCTGCTCAAGGATGAAGTTGGAATGCTGCAACGCGTTCCCTTGTTCTCTGGCATCGAGCCGACAAAGCTCAAGCTGCTCGCGTTCACGTCCGATCGCGTGAACTACAGTGCCGGCCAGATTCTTTTCCGGCAGGGCGACGAGGCAGACGCCGCCTATGTCATCCTTTCTGGCAGCGCGGATATTCTGGTCGATTCCGACAATGGGCCGATCAAAGTTGCCGAATTGCTGCCAAATTCGATCGTTGGCGAGATTGCCATATTGTGCAACAGCTCCCGTACTGCCACCGTCAAAGCGGCAAGTGAGCTGGAGGCCTTGAGAATCCGCAAGGACCATTTCCTGAGGCTTATGAAGGAGTTTCCCGAAATGACCATCGAGATATTGCGGGTTCTTGCCGATAGGCTAAGCAGTACGACCGCGGACCTGATCGACGCACGAACGGCCGAGAGCGATTCACAGTTGCACTGAAGCGGCGAGCCGCTCTGTTTCTTTGTTTGGATGCAGTTTCCGGAACCGTGTCACACCTTTCCTGGAACGACTCTGGCAGCAGTTGGTTGGCTACGATGGGCGAAAGGGTGCATGGACGACGATTTCTTCCTTGTCAGGTTTTGGGGCGTGCGCGGCAGCATTGCGGTGTCGGGGCCAGAATTTGCTCGCTATGGCGGCAACACGATCTGCATCGAGATGCAATGCGGCAATCATACGCTTCTGTTCGACGCGGGCTCCGGCCTGCGGCCTGCCGGCAGGACGCTTCGAGCGTCGGGCGTCACCGATTTCGACCTGTTTTTTACCCATTGCCATTACGATCACATCATCGGGCTGCCGGCTTTCAAGCCTATTTATGAACGAGGCATCAAAGTTACGCTTTGGTCCGGGCATCTCGCTGGACGCATGACGACGCGGCAGATGGTCGATGAATTCATTCGGCCGCCATGGTTTCCGGTGACACTCGGTGTCTGCAAGGCGAGCCTCGACTGCCGCGATTTCGCATCCGGAGACCTGCTTCGGCCACGCGAAGGAGTTGTTGTACGAACCGGTAGTCTTACCCATCCGGGCGGCTGCATCGGCTACCGGGTCGAATGGGGGGGCCGCGTCGTGGCGGTCATCACAGACACCGAGCACGAGCCGGGCAAACTCGACCAGGCGGTGCTCGGCCTGATCAGAGATGCCGACCTCGTCATTTACGACTGCACCTACACCGAGGAGGAAATGGAGCGCTACCGCGGCAACGGGCACTCGACATGGCAACAGGGCGTCAAGCTCTGCGAGGCGGCCGGCGCGCGCGGGCTTGCGCTGTTTCACCACGATCCGGCACGCACCGACGATGAGCTGGACGAGATGGAGAAACTGGCCAAGGACAGGTTTGCCGGCGCTTTTGCGGCGCGGGATGGCCAGACGCTCACATTTCCAGTCTTGCACAAAAAGCGCTGAGCTATTTTCCGGCGCTGCGTTCGGTCAATGTGCTGATCGGAAGCCATGCGCAGGCTTCGGTCCGCGCGGTGATCGTGAACAGCCGTTCGAGGAAAAGCCATGCCGATTCATCATGGACGAGATGGTGGGTGAGCAGGCCGACCGGTTCGCCGCCGTCGAATGCACGCTGCAATTGCGCGACGATGGCCTGAACCAACAGACCATGATCGCGGCAGCCGCGCGTGCCATGCCAATCCATGATGTCGACATTGCTGTTGATGACCGCCAAGGAAGCCGGCCTTGGCGGCCCGAACACCGACAATGCCGCAAATCCTATCGATCCGAGGTCGGGTACCAGGCCGGCGTCGATCCGGTTCCAGGGCGGCACCAGCATCGGAACCGCACGTGCGCCGTGCAGGCCGGTTACACGCGACAGCCCGCCGGCCAGCTCATCCAGCACCACCTCGCGTGGCCGATGCGCGCCGAGCTCCTGCTTTTTTTGACCCTCGGGCGCATGATTTCGGTGCGCCCAGCCATGAATGGCGACCGTGGCATGCGGCGCGGCGTCAAGCCGGACGACAAGCTTCCCGTCGGTCTGGGCCGGAATGACGGCCAGAGTGACCGGAACCGCGAAGTCACCGGTGAGGTCGAGCAACCGATCGAGCGCCGGCGTAGGATCCACGGCGTCATCGTCGCGCAGCCAGAACTCTGCCTTGCGGCCCGCCCGTTGCCGGTGCGCCAGCTCGTCCACCAGGGGCTGCCAAATCGGGTCGGATGTCATGACAACGGGATCATCTTGAGAAGTTCCGCCAGACGGGCCTTTGCAGCACCGAGAGAGCGTTCTTCGAGAACGAAACGTCTGGCCTCTGCAGCCATGATGGTTCTTTCGTCATTGTTGGCCAGAAGCCTTGCAATTGCGGAAGCGAACGCCGCTACATCGCCTGGCGGGGTGAGAAACCCGGTCTGGCCATGCCGCACGACCTCCGGCACGCCGGCAACGTCCTGAGCCACCACCGGAAGGCCGGCGGCCTGTGCTTCAAGATAGGCAATGCCATAGGCCTCGCCGTAACCCGGCCAGACGTAGATTCCCCCGCGATAGAGGACATCCGGCACGGCGACCGGCTCAATCGCGCCAAGCCATTCGATACGGTCGGCGGGCAAGCCGGCGAATTGCGCCTTTACCTCGTCACGGGCAGGTCCGTCCCCGACGACCGACAGCGTCCAGGGGAGGTGGCCGATCAACCCGAGCGCCTGCGCCAGCATGCGATAGCTCAAGACCTTGTCGCCCGGGCGCATCATGGCGACGGTCACGAGGCGCGTCGGATAATCCAGTACCGGCATTTCGTAGAATGCCGATGTGTCGATGAAGGGTGAAAGCATACCGAGAGCGGCGTGGGGAACAGCATCCGCCAGCCCCTGGCGATCCCTTTGCGTGAAGCAGATGTTCAGCGCCGCCTGCTCTATGGCTCGCGCCACCAATGCCTGGCTATCGGCCCACGAACCGGCGTTGCGCCGTTCGGAATAGGAGGCTTCGGCCGTCACATAGGGGACGGCAAAGGCCAACGCCAGCTCGGGCCCGATCAGGTCGGGCGCCTTGTAGTAGGGATGATAGGAGAACCAGAGATCGGGCTTGCCGTCGCGGTCCCAAAGCCTTGTCAGTCGCGCGGCTTCGTCCCGGGCCTCGATCATGAGCGCATCGAAACTTTTCGGTTCCGGCTGGCGTAGATAGAAGCGCAACTCCGATGCCAGTTCGACGCTATGCCCGCCATGCTGCAGCGCCTGGACCAGCATCCGTGCCATCTGGCGGTCGCCGGAGACAACGGGATGATTGGGCGACTTCAGCGGGGCGTAGAAGGCAATTCGCATCGCGCGATCCTATCATCGCAAAGCCTGCCCAAGTCAATTTCGAGGCATGATCGACTTCACCTTCAAGCGTTGGAATGTGCTATCTGATGCTTATGGAAACAGCTGTCGCGTCCGACCCGTTCGTCGCTTCTTTGCCGGTCTTCGCAAAGTTCGAAAGCGTTGCCGATATCGACAACTATCGGCCTCTCCCCGATGGCTGGGCGCTGGCCACCGCCGACATCGTCGGCTCGACCAAGGCGATCGAAGCCGGGCGCTACAAAACCGTCAATATGGCCGGCGCCAGCGTCATTTCGGCGCTGCTCAATGCACTGGGCCGGCAAGATCTTCCCTTCGTCTTCGGCGGCGACGGCGCGCTCGTGGCGTTTCCCGGCTCGGCGCTGGAGATCGCCCGTAACGCGCTGGCTTCTGTCCAGAGATGGGTGGCGGACGAACTGGACCTGACCTTGCGTGCCGCAATCGTGCCGATAAAGGACATAAGAGCGCAAGGCCTCGACGTTCGCGTGGCGAGGTTCCAGGCCTCTGAAGCAGCCTTCTATGCCATGTTCGCCGGCGGCGGCGGCAGTTGGGCGGAAGCCGAAATGAAAGCCGGGCGCTACCGCGTCGACCCCGCCCCGGCCGGCGCGCGGCCGGATCTGACCGGCCTCTCCTGCCGCTGGAACCCGATCGAAGCCCGGCATGGCGAAATTGTCTCGATCATAGCCGTGCCCGGGGCATCGCGCGACTTGCGTGGTTTCCAGTTTCTGGCTTCCGACATCATCACCCTTGCCGGCAGGCAGGAGCGCGATGGCCACCCGGTGCCGGTGGACGGTCCGGCCTACAGTCTCTTGCCCGCCGGTCTCGATGTCGAGGCACGGGCCACGGCGCCGCCGGGGCGGCGGTGGCTGGCCAAGCTGTGGGTGATCTTCCTGATGACGCTTACGGCCGTCACCGACAAATTGGGCTGGACGATCGGCGGTTTCGATCCGAAGGTCTACAAGCGCGAGGTGGCCAGCAATTCGGATTTCCGCAAGTTCGACGACGGCTTGAAGATGACCATCGACGTCGACGCGGATGTGTTGCAGCGGATCGAGAACCGGCTGAAAAAAGCGGAAGAGGCCGGCATCTGCAACTATGGCCTGCACCGCCAGAAGTCGGCCTTGATGACATGCCTCGTCATCTCGCCGCTGCAGCGCGATCATGTTCACTTCATCGATGGCGCCGCCGGCGGCTATGCAATGGCTGCCGCAAGCCTGAAGGCGAAGGCGCCGGTCTGATGACGGCTTGGGGAATCGATTTTCCGCAATGCGCCGCGGCCATGGTTCTTGGGACCCGGCGAGCCCAACGGTGCCTGAGCCGACCAATTATTTGCGCGATGTCAGGATCGGGATTGCACTTCGCCGGCAGCCTCGCCACATAGTGTTGCAGGTGATTTGTGCGGTCGACGTCTGCTTGCTTCCTGCAAGGACAGTCATTCGGGATATTCTTCGCCGGCTTCTGCCCCCGAAGCCGGCTTCATTGACTTCGAGAATTTTGCGGATCAAAGGAGATGGCTCGTCTTCGACGGGTTTCGAGATAGCATGAGCACAGCGCAAGCAGAAATTTCCAACATTCTCATGGATAAGGTTGCCGATTGGCTGACCCAATCGGCGCTGGCGGGCGACGACCTGGAAACATTGGTCAAGGGTTTTTGTGAACGGCTGGCTGCTGCCGGCCTGCCGCTGAAGCGGGTGCATTTGAGCTTTTCGATGCTGCATCCGCTTTATGACGCGCTCGGTTTCACCTGGATTCGCGGCCAAGGCCTGGAAGTGGAAGGCTTCCGGAGTGAGAACGGCGTCCATTCCGACAGATTCCTAACCAGCCCATACTACCATCTGCTCAGCAACAAGCTCGACCATCTGCGGCGCCGGCTCGACCCGTCGGTGCGGTCGGAGTTTCCTGTTTTCGATGAGCTCAGGCTTATGGGCGTCACCGATTACATGGCTTTCGTCCATCCCTTCAACGGCGATACAAGTCAGGGCATGTTGGGGTCCTGGTCCACCGACAGTGCTTCAGGCTTCAGCGACAGCATGATTTCGGCGCTGCTGCGGATCCAGAACCATCTCGCCATAGCAAGCAAGATGGCGGTGCTCACCAAGCTTGCCGACAACATGATGACCACGTATCTCGGCGGTGACGCCGGCAGGCGCGTGCTGGACGGCCAGATCAAGCGCGGCGAGGGCGACACAATCCGGGCCGCGCTGGTGATGGGCGATATGCGCGGGTCGACAAGGCTCGCCGAAACCTCCGGCCGCGAAGTCTATATCGATACGCTGAACCAGTTTTTCGATGCCATCGCAGCACCATTCAATCGCAAAGGCGGGCAGATCATGAGTTTCCTGGGGGATGGATTCATTGCCGTCTACCCCTGCGAAAGGCACCGCGCGCAGTCAGAGATCGCCTGCCAGGCTGCTCTTGCGGCTGCGCACAAGGCCAGCATGCGCATGATGGAGCTCAATCTGCGCAGAAAAGAGCAAGGACTGGGCGACATAAAATTTGGTATCGGCCTGCATGTCGGCAATGTGATGTTCGGCAATGTCGGGCTTACCGACCGACTCACATTCTCGGTCTTCGGCTCGGCTGTAAACGAGGTCCAGCGTCTCCAGACCCTGACCAAGAAATATCCGCACAGCGTTCTCGCCAGCAAGGACTTCGCCGGCTATTGCGGGGCCAACAGTTGGCTGACGCTCGGCGAGGAGGAACTGGCGGGCAGCAAGCAGAAGCTGACGGTGCTTTCACCCGATCTGTCGGGTGCTCTCGCACTCGATGAAGACGCTGCGCTGCAGCCGTTTCACGATCGGATATCGGACGCCGAGCAGGTCATGCTGCTTCATCGCGATGCCGCGCGGCTGTCGGCGGGCGACCGGAGGAAGCTCCAGTAGTCACCACCATCCGATCTGGACGCCCTGGTATGCTGTCCGGCCGCCGGTCGCCGGGGAATTCGTTTCGAATCCAAGTTGCTCTGCGCTGACAATGCGCTAGTCTTGCTTTTTTGGGGCCGGTCGGGAGGCGCCAGATTGGGGCTGGTGTGGGAATGGATGCAGGCGTTGATCTGCTGCGGATCGAGGATGTTGGCATCTCTTTTGCCATTGTCGGGGGACCGTTGCATGCCGTCAGGCGGGCAAATCTTCGCGTCCTGCCCGGCAAGGTCACCGCACTTGTCGGTGAGTCCGGTTCCGGAAAATCGGTTCTCAGCCAGGCCGTGATGGGCATCTTGCCGAACACGGCCCATGTTCGCGGCCGTATCCTGTTTTCCGATCCCAAAAAGCCCGGCACGACGCAGGATATCCTGCAGATGCCGCGCGACGGACCCGAAATCCGGGCGTTGAGAGGCAGCCGCATCGGCAAGATCTTTCAGGAGCCGATGACATCGCTGTCGCCGCTGCACACGATCGGCAACCAGGTCAGCGAATCCCTGCAGATTCATACGCACATGGATCGGACGGAGCGCAAGGCACGGACCGAGGAAATGCTCGGCCTCGTCGGGTTCCCCAATCCCAAGCGCGCCTACGACATGTATCCGTTCGAACTTTCGGGAGGATTGCGGCAACGCGCCATGATCGCCATGGCGCTTATCTGCCGGCCCGCTCTGTTGATCGCCGATGAGCCGACGACGGCGTTGGACGTCACCATCCAGGCGCAAATCCTGCAATTGCTGCGCGGGCTTCAGACCAAGCTCAACATGGCAATGCTGCTGATCACGCACGACCTCGGGGTGGTTGCCAATGTCGCCGACGAGGTGGTGGTCATGTACCATGGCGAGATCATGGAAGCGGGCCCTGTGGAGGCAATATTCCGCCGGCCAGGCCACCCTTACCTGAAGGGCCTCATGGCAGCCGTCCCGCATTTCGACCTGAAGCCTGGCGAAAGGCTGAAGGCGCTCCGCGAGGTGCCGGTGAATGTCGGGACCCTGCTGGGCAAGCAGACGGCGCCGGAAGCGAAGGGGCCGGACGACATTCTGCTGTCGGTCAGGGATCTGAAAAAGGTCTACACCATCCGCAACTCCGGATGGTTCAGCGGGAGCCATCAGACCTCTGTTCGCGCCGTGGACGGCGTCAGCTTCGACATCAGGCGAGGTGAGTGCCTGGGCCTGGTTGGCGAAAGCGGCTGCGGCAAAACCACCGTCAGCAAGATCCTGATGCGGGCCGTCACCCCTACCGGCGGCTCCGTGATCTTCAACGGCCGCGACGGACCGATCGACGTCCTGGAAGCCGAGGGAGACGCCCTGCGCTTGCTGCGGGCGAAACTCCAGATGGTTTTCCAGGATCCGGTCTCGTCGCTTTCGCCTCGCATGACCGTGGAAAACATCTTGAGCGAGCCGCTGGAAATCCATCAACGTGGCAATGCCGCGTCCCGGCTAGCCACAGTCAAGAGCCTGATGCAGGCAATCGGGCTCGATCCGCGCTTCATCCAGCGTTATCCCCACAGCTTCTCCGGCGGGCAGCGTCAGCGTATCGGCATTGCGCGCGCCTTGGCGCTGGGGCCTGAACTGCTGATCTGCGACGAGCCGGTTTCGGCGCTCGATGTCTCCGTGCAGGCGCAGATCCTGAACCTTCTGAAGGACCTGCAGAAGGAACTGGGCCTGACATACCTGTTCATATCCCACAATCTGGCGGTGGTGGACTACATGGCGGACCGCATCGCGGTGATGTGCGGCGGGCGTATCGTCGAGCTTGCACCGCGCGAAATTCTGCTCAGGAAACCGATCCACCCCTACACGCGCTCGCTGCTCGCCGCAGTCCCTTTCCCCGATCTCGACCGGCCCATGGATTTCAAGACGCTGAAGCTCGGCGGCGCTTCCGACACCAGCGCATGGGGCCCGCAATTCCGCGACGAGGGCGAAGAGGATATGCTGTCGCCGCTCGATCTCGGCGGCGGCCATCTCGTGCTGGCCCGACGTTCGGCCGATGTCAGCGAGTTACGCCATTGATCAGCCGCCGCATTGTCCTTGGTCTCATGGCTTCGGCATTTCTGCCGGGCACGGCGCGCGCCGGCGATCTGGAGCCGGATTTTCTTCAGCCGCAGCTGAAAGCCAGGGCTCTGCCGCCGCTCGCGGAGCGCCTGCCCAAGAGCCCGCGCGCGTTGAACCTCGCGGCGATGGGCCGGCAGCCCGGCCAGTATGGCGGCACGCTGCGTACGATCATCGGCAGCCAGAAAGATATCCGGATGATGACGATCTACGGGTATTCCCGGCTGGTCGGCTATGACGAGAAGCTTAACTTTCAAGCCGACATTCTCGAAAGTTTCGACGTAAAGGACGATCGCGTCTTCACGTTCAAGATTCGTGAAGGCCATAAATGGTCAGACGGCAGCCTGCTGACGCCGGAGGATTTTCGTTATTGCTGGGAAGATGTCTGGCTGAACGATGAGCTTTCGCAAGGGGGGCTCGCCCCTGCCCTGCTGGCGGACGGCAAGCCGCCACGTTTCGAGATCGTCGATCCGTTGACGGTCCGCTACAGTTGGGACGCGCCCAATCCCGACTTCCTGCCCAAGCTTGCCGCTGCTTCGCCGACACCGCTTGTGTTGCCGGCCGCCTATCTCAAGCAGTTCCACAAGAAATATCAGGATCCATTCCGGCTCGCCGGCCTGATGAAGGAGAACCGGACCGCGAAATGGACGCTCCTGCATATCCGCATGTCGCGGCAGTATCGCCCGGAGAACCCGGATCTGCCGACGCTCGACCCCTGGCAGAACCGGACCAAGCCGCCGGCCGACCAGTTCATCTTCGAGCGCAACCCGTTCTTTCATCGAACAGACGAGAACGGCCGGCAACTGCCCTATGTCGACCGGATCATCATGAATGTCAGCTCGTCGGCGATCATCTCCGCCAAGACCGGTGCGGGCGAGAGCGACCTGCAATGCATGGGAATCGACTTCAGCGATTACTCCTTCCTGAAGGACGCGGAGAAGCGCTACCCGGTGAAGATGCATCTGTGGAAACGCACACAGGGTTCGCGGCTGGCGCTCATGCCCAATCTGAATTGTGCCGACCCGGTGTGGCGTGGCCTTTTGCGTGACGTGCGCGTGCGCCGCGCCCTTTCGCTCGCTGTGGACCGGCGCGAGATCAACATGGCCGTCTTCTACGGATTGGCGCAGGAAAGCGCCGATACGGTCTTGCCGGAGAGCCCGCTCTACCGGCCGGAATTCGCGAAAGCCTGGGTCGCCCACGATCCCGACCAGGCCAATGCACTGCTTGACGAGGTCGGGCTTCAGGCCCGTGACGATGACGGCCTGCGGCTACTTCCCGATGGACGCCCGGCGCAGATCATCGTGGAAACGGCCGGCGAAAGCACGCTGGAAACCGATGCGCTCGAACTCATCACCGATCACTGGCGCAAGATCGGCATCGCTTTGTTCATCCGGACTTCGCAGCGCGACATCTTCCGCAGCCGTGCGCTTGGCGGCCAGATCCTGATGTCGATGTCGTCGGGCATCGACAATGGCGTGCCGACCGCCGACATGAATCCATACCAGCTGGCCCCCACCATCGACGACCAGCTGCAATGGCCGCTCTGGGGCGCTTACTATCTGTCGCATGGCAAGATGGGTGAGGCGCCCGATGTTCCTGAAGTGGTCGAGTTGATGGCTTTGCTCAAGCGCTGGAACGGATCGACCCAATCCAGCGAGCGCGCCGAAATCTGGAACTCGATGCTGTCGATCTACACCGATCAGGTGTTCTCTATCGGTACGGTGAACGAAACACTTCAGCCAATTCTGGTATCGTCGCGGCTGCGCAACCTGCCTGACAAAGCACTCTACGGCTACGACCCGACCTCCTATTTCGGTGTCTATTTGCTGGACACATTCTGGCTTGGAGGCTCCTGAGCGTGCTTCGATATCTTGTCTGGCGCATCGCCGTGATGGTTCCAACGCTGCTGGTCATATCGGCGCTGGTGTTCACCATCATCGAACTTCCACCGGGCGACTATTTCGACAGCTATGTCGCCGAGCTTCGGGCCCAGGGCGAAGCGGTGGATTCCGACCGCATCCAGATAATGCGCAAGGAATATGGTTTCGACCAGCCGCCGGTCATTCGCTACTTCTACTGGGTGGGCGGGATGCTGCACGGCGATTTCGGCTATTCCTTCGAATATGAGCTGCCGGTTCGCGACGTCGTCGGCGACCGAATGTGGCTGACCGTGCTGGTTTCCTTCGTCACGATCATCTTCACCTGGCTCATCGCCTTTCCGATCGGCATGTACTCCGCCACGCATCAATACAGCTGGGGCGACTACGGCCTGACTTTCTTCGGCCTTCTCGGCCTTGCCATTCCGAATTTCATGCTGGCGCTGATCCTGATGTATTTCGCCAACATCTGGTTCGGCACGTCCATCGGCCACCTCATGGACCAGCAATATCTCGGCGAGCCGATGAGCTGGGCCAAGGCGAAGTCGATCCTCGCCCATCTCTGGATCCCGGTCCTGATCATCGGCACCGGCGGCACGGCGAGCATGATCCGGCGGCTGCGCGCCAATCTGCTCGACGAACTGCACAAGCAATATGTCGTTACGGCGCGCGCCAAGGGCCTGCATCCGTTCAAGGCGCTGGTCAAATATCCGCTGCGCATGGCGCTCAATTTCTTCATTTCCGACATCGGCTCGATCCTGCCGGCCATCATCTCCGGCGCTGAGATCACGGCTATCGTTTTGTCTTTGGAAACGACCGGGCCGATGCTGATCAAGGCGCTGCAAAGCCAGGATATGTATCTGGCAGGGTCATTCCTGATGTTCCTCGCCTTCCTGACGGTTATCGGCGTGCTGATTTCCGACCTGGCGCTGGCACTGCTTGATCCACGAATTCGTTTGCAGGGTGGCAGCACCAAATGAAGCAGGACTCGCCGCTGCCCGCTCCGGGTGCTCCACTGCAACACTACATTTCCGGCGCGCCCTTCGACCTGCAGTCGGTCGAGGCGATGACGCCGGAGCAATCGAAGGTCTTTCAGGCATCGCAGTTGCGGCTGATGTGGTGGAAATTCCGCAAACACCGGCTTGCGCTTATATCCGGCATATTCCTGGCAGTGCTGTATTCCGGGATACTTATCTGCGAGTTCCTGGCGCCCTATAATCTGCACTCGCGCAACATGGACTACATCTATGCGCCGCCGCAGCACGTGCACCTGTTCCACAATGGCGAGTTCGTCGGGCCGTTCGTCTATGGCCGCCAGATGACGCTGGATATGGACACGCTCAAGCGGAACTACATCGAGAACCACGACGACGTTCAGCGGCTCCGTTTCTTCTGCCAGGGCGACACTTATCGGTTCTGGGGCCTGATCGCAGGTGACAGGCATTTTGTCTGTCCTGCCGAGAACGGCCAACTCTTTCTGGCCGGCACCGACAGGCTGGGGCGCGACGTGCTCTCACGCATGATCTATGGCGCACGCATTTCACTGACTATCGGCCTCGTCGGCATCAGTTTCAGCTTCCTGCTCGGCATCGTCATCGGCGGGCTGGCCGGCTATCACGGCGGTATCTTCGACCTGATCGTCCAACGGATAATCGAAGTCCTGCAATCGATTCCCAGCATTCCGCTATGGCTGGCCCTGGCGGCGATCATGCCGATAACCTGGAGTCCGATCCTGATCTATTTCGGCATCACCGTCATCCTCGGGCTGCTCGACTGGACCGGACTGGCGCGGGCCGTGCGTTCAAAGCTTCTGGCCTTGCGCGAGGAGGATTACGTTCTGGCGGCGCAGTTGATGGGCGCCGGAAGCAGCCGCATCATCAGGCGGCATCTCATTCCCGGCTTCATGTCGCATCTGATCGCGACGGCGACGCTCTCCATCCCTGGCATGATCCTGGGCGAAACGGCGCTGAGCTTCCTCGGGCTCGGCCTGAGGGCGCCGATAACCAGCTGGGGCATCCTGCTCACCGAGGCGCGCAGCGTCAGCGTGATCGCGTTCTATCCATGGCTGCTTTTGCCGATGCTGCCGGTCATCCTCGTTATCATGGCGTTCAACTTCCTCGGCGACGGCTTGCGGGACGCCGCAGACCCCTACAAGTGATATCGCTGTTCCACCGCGCGGCCTGCCGAACACTCCACCCGGTATGACGCTTGTCGGCGGCCGGTTGCGTTATTGCAGGGTTCGTCGTTCGCCTTTATATGCAGCAAGCCTCGATCGGGGCTGCTGGTTCAGGACACACAATCGCATATGAGTCGCCTCGATAATTTCATCAGCAGGATGACCGCGCAGCGCGACATTCTCAATCGAATCTGCCCCGAGGTGGCGAAGATGGAGGGGCTTGTGCTTGAGCTCGGCCTCGGCAATGGCCGGACATTCCACCATCTGCGCGAGCTTCTGCCCGGGCGCCGGATCGTGGTGTTCGACCGCGAAGTTGGCGCGCACACTAGCTCAATTCCCGAAGCTGAAAACCTCGTGCTCGGCGAAATACGCGAGACGGGCCGCAAGTTCATTGGCATCGAAGCCGCCCTTGTTCATGCCGACATTGGCACCGGCTATGACGATCGCGATGCAGTGACCGCTACCTGGCTTCCCGATCTGATTGCGAGCCTGCTTCGCGTCGGCGGCTTCGCGGTCAGTGGCACGCCGCTCGATCACCCGCTGCTGCAACACCTCCCGGCGCCCACTTCGGAGCCCGCCGACCGTTATTTCCTCTGCAAGCGCGTGTGAGCGGTAGAGAACTCTTCAGGGGATCGTATAAACCGCAATCTCCCGCTCGATGCCGCGCAGCGAGACCTCGTGCGGCACGGGCGTCAGCGCGTTCCTGTGCAACAGATCGGCGGTGAGATTATCGTCGACCACCGCACGCGTGGCGAAGATCGCCTGTGCGTTGGCGAGGTTCTGGACCCGCGAAGCAATGTTGACCGTCTGGCCGAAATAATCCTGCCGCTCGTTCATGGACACGGCTATGCAGGGGCCGGCATGAACACCGATCTTGAGCAGAAGGTCCTCGCGCCCGCTTTTGTCATTGAGCGCCCGCATGGCGTCGCGCATCCGCAGCGCCGCGGCAATCGCACGGTCAGGCGTCGCGAAGGTCGCCATCACCGCATCGCCGATCGTCTTCACAACCGCGCCTGCCTCCGCCGCGACGATCTCGTGCAGAACCTGGAAATGCTCGCGCACGAGATCGAAGGCTGAAAGATCGCCCACCCGCTCGTAAAGCTCGGTCGATCCGCGCAGATCGGTGAACAGGAAGGTCAGGCTGGTGATCTTCAGGCGCTGGTTGATATCGAGCGTATCCGTGCGATAGAGATCCCGGAACGTCTGGTTGGTGAGCAGGCGCTTGGCGGTCACGAAGGGCCGGCGCTTGCCCAGGAAATCATGCAATACCGGGCAGGCGATGAAGACCGTCGGCAGCACGCGCGTGTCGGTCCTGTTTTCCAGCGAAATGCGCAATGGGCCGGGTTGCATCTCCAGCGTCTGGCTCTGGACATGGTCGCGGTCGAAGGCCAGAGAGAGGTTTCGCCGCTCTTTTGCCGGTTCGCCCTTCGCGTCGATGAACTGGGCCGAATGCGTGACCGGCTCGAAGATGATGATGAATTGGGGCGGAAGCTGGATGTGCAGAACCGCCTTTTCACCGGGCGCAAGCTCGATATCTTCCAGCGAGAACGCTTCCATCTTTTCCGCCAGATCCTCGTCCGGCAGATCGGCCCCGGACGCCCAGTAGATCTGGCGGTAATATTCCACCAACGGCAGTTCGTGTGGATTGTGGGCGGCAATCCTGCGCACGCGGGGACTGACGGTGAATGTCACCTCGACCATCTCGTCGAGGGTCGGCGAATAGCCCTGGGAGCACAGCGCGCAGGTGTATTCGTCCTTCTGCATGGTTTTCAGCGTGGCGTTGGTGTCGAGCACGCCGCCACAGCCGGGGCACAGAACATTCCAGGAAATGTCGAAGATGCCCACCCGCGCTGCATGGAGAAAGGCGCTTATGGTGCGTTCCTCGTCGAGGCCATGCTTGCTGGCGAAGGCCAGCGCATTGATGCGGCAAAGTTCGCGGTCCTTGCCCTCGGCGATGGTTTGCCGGATTGCGTCGATTGCCTGCGGATCGACATCGGTCGATTGCCGCAGAAGCGAGAACAGATCCTGAGCTTCGGTCATCGTGCAGGCTCCGGAAATTGCGCCGCTAGAGCATGATGCCGAAAGGTGTGAAGCGGTTTTCGGACGACATCATGCTCTTCCTGATTCAGAGGCGGATTCAGATTTCAGGTCGGACAGACCTGAAATCATCCGGCTCTAGGCGTGTTGGCCGGACCGATCTTCGACCCGAACGCTCCATCATACTGCTAAACGGACCGGACGGCCATTCGAATGGACAAGCCTGGTGACAGGTCAATTTCCATTTGTTGAATTCCAAACTATGATAGCCCATGGGGCATTCATCTCTGGGGTTTTCTCCATGCCGACACGCGACAACCCGCCATTTCCGGCGGCCCTGCGCCTTTTCTCGGCGGGGGTCATCATCGTCCTGATCGTCGGGGCCGGCCTGTTTTTCGCGCCTGCGCTGGTCAAGCCGCGCTGGCCCTGGGCCGTCACGCCGTTCAATGCCCGCTTCCTCGGCGGCTTCTACACCGCCGAAATGGCAGTGATGGCGGCGCTGCTGGTCTGGAATCGCTGGTCGCCCGGCAGGCTCGTGCTGGTCATGGCCTTCATCTTCACCGTCATCGTGTCGGCGGCTTCGTTCATCAATCTCGGTTATTTCAACTTCGAGCGCAAAGCCCCCTGCCTCTGGTTTCTGGTCTATCTTGCGTCAGCCGCGGTATCCGGGCTGTTCCTGTGGCGGGCAAGGGCCCGCCCTTCTGCAAAAGGCGTGATCTTGAACCCCGCATGGCGCGCCTACCTACCGGTGGAAATGACGATCCTCGGGGCCTACGGCGTCGGCCTTTTGCTGTTTCCCCTGACATTCGGTGGCTTCTGGCCATGGCCGATCGATGCTTTTCACGCCCAGGTCTACAGCGCCATCTTCCTCGCGGGTGCAGGCGGCACCTATCTCGTCTGGAGAAGTGCGCCGCGTGAGGAATTGCTGGTGCTCGGCCTGGCGCAGTTTCTGGTTGGCCTGCTTGCCGTCCTTGGCCTCGTCATCACCGACGCCGCCGTGCACCGGATCGACTGGACGGCGGCCGGGACATTGTGCTGGCTCGCCCTTTTCGGCTGGATCGGCGTCAGCGGTATCCTCAAACTCTACGCCGCCCCCCGGCATTTTGCCGCGCAATCGGCATAGGTCGCAGAGACGGCTGGATTTTCAGGTGACGTCCGGTGCATCGTTCCGGGCATATTGCCTCTGTCCTTTGTTCTGACGCAATTCCGGACGGAAAACCGCTCACACTTTTCCTGGAATTGCTGTAGCCGGAAAAGCCATGACCAGCACGCCACCCCTAGAGAAAATCCAGCCGCAGCTCCGGGCCGTCCGGCCAAGCGATGCCGAGGCGCTTTGCGCTATCTTCAATATGCCGGGCTTCCGCTGGGGCACGCTCAGGATGCCGTTCGAGATGGTGGAGCAGGTGGAGCGGCGCATCGCCAAGTCCGGCCCGGAAACCACCTGGATCGTTGCCGAGTTGGACGGCAAGGTTGTCGGCCACGGCAGCCTGGTCGCGCAGGGTTCGCCGCGCCGCTCGCATATCGGCGAGATCAATATCGGCCTCGACGATGGCTTTGTCGGCAGAGGCATCGGCTCTGCCATCCTTGGCGAGCTGCTCGACGTGGCCGACAATTGGCGCGCCCTGAAGCGGGTCGAATTGAGCGTCTATGCCGACAACGAACCGGCCATCCGTCTCTACACAAGCCACGGCTTCGAGGTCGAAGGCCGGCATGTGAAGGCCGGTTTTACCGACGGGCAGTACCACGACCTCCTGAGCATGGCCCGGCTGCGGTTCTGATGACCACCGTCCCTGCCCTTGCCCCTCCGGTGGACATTTTGGCCGTGCTGTCGCTGCTCTGCCCGGAGGTCGTGCGTGACATCGAGCAGAACTGGAATGCACCGGTTTCCGATTATGCCCGCCATCTGTGGCGGCCGGTGGCAAGGCCTGGATCGGCCCCGTCGATTGCTGCCCGCTCGATCCTGCGCGACGTCCTGCAGCAGCGCCTCGGTGCGATCATGCAGCCTGAAGCGATCGGCAAGGCCCTCAACGAATTCGACCACAGACCGGTTATCCAGTCCGGCCTGCACTGCCTGCTTCTGATGGATCGCATCACCTTCGATGCCCTGCTGCTTGCCTGGCTCGGCGCGGTCGAAAACAGGCTGTCGGCTTTTTTCGGCTTCATGGGAACGACCATGACCATGGAGACAACCGGCCGGGAGGGGCCGGGATGGCTCGATGTCGGCGACGACAAGGTCAATTTGTTTGGCATGGGGCGCCACAAACTGTGCCGCAAAAGCGCCTGCGCGGCCGGTCCCGTCGCCCTCAACGGGCGCGCGCTCGAAACGGTGGGCAATGAGACGGATGCCAGAAGCTGGCTGGGCACGCTGCTTGCCAGCCAGGACAAGGTGTTTGCAACCGCCGCCGATGCGCTGACAGAACTCAACGAGGATCTGGTCGCCGATTGGGATCGTTCCGGCATGGCTCGGCCGGTTTTCATCGATGATAGGCTGGCCGCGACTGTCGTGTCGCGGCATCTGGAAGATGAAGGCAGCCTTCTTTCCAGGCTGCTCCTCGAGCCCGCAAGGCGCCGGCGTCTCGACCATGCCTTGCAAGAAGCCGCATCGGGCCCATTTGGCAGGTTCCTGCCCAATGCCACGGACTATTTCTGGGGCATCCGCGAGCAGCGCGTGCGCAAGCTCGTCCTCGAGAACGGGCGGCTGATCGAGCCTGACAGGCCGCATGGTCTTTCCATCCCGTTCGAGCGGCCGCATCTCCAGCAGGCACTGCTGGACGGCCTGCTTTTGCCGGACTTGTTCCTGATGTTCCTTGCCCTTGCCATATTGCCGCGCGTGCGGGTTGTGGGCGGCCTGAGACAGATTGGCTATGTCGCGCTTTTCCACTCGATCCTGCTGGCTGCGCTTGATGAAAACGCGCCAGAAGAGCGCGATCTGGCCGCCGAGCTGCAGGTTCGGGAAAATGCCTGGGGCATGCGGGTCATCGATGAAAAGATCTCGGTCCGCGAGCAGCTTGCCGGACTGCCGGAAGGGGCGCTGTTCCCGGACCTGCTGCGGCAATACCGGTTGCGGACATTTGCCGAGACGACCGATGACCTGAAACCGGTTCGCGAAAACGCCCGATGGCGCAAGATCGGCCGGGCCTCGGGCCTCTGATCCGGCCGGGCTTTAGCCCGTCATTGCACCACGCCGGCCTTGCGGAGCCCCTCTACCATCAGTTCGAAATCGGCAGGGTTCTTGTAAGGCAAGACCTTGCGACGGTGTTCCAGCGAATAGGCGGGATTGACGCGAAGCAGGTCCTGCCATGCCGTATGGGCCTCCTCCAAACGGCCCAGATGGCCGTAGCATGCGGCCAGAAGCGCACGCGAGACGTCGGTGACAGCGTTGCGAGCCAGCCGTTGCAGCAAGAGGTCGACGGCCTCTTCGTACCTTCCCAGTTGAAACGATGTCAAAGCCTGGAAGTGCAGAAGCACATCCGGAAAGTATGGATTCAAGGTCTTTCCCCGGGCGAAACTCTCTAGCGCCTCCGCGGGTCTACCCGAATAATACAGCGCCTCGCCGCGGGCGACGTGCGCTTCGGCGAAGTTCGGATTGAGGGCTATCGCGCGCTCGACCTCGCCGATGGCTTCATCGTGCCGCCGTGTGTAAAGCTTGGCCGATGCCAGCGCCCAGTGCGCCCAGGGATCGCTGTCATCCAGCGTTACCGCTCGCGTTGCTGCCTCTTCCGCTTGCGCCATCGAGTCCGACGCACCCCACCTGTTGAGGTAATCGAGCCCGTACGTGAGGGCTAGGAAAGCGTGGGCAGAGGCAAATTTCGGGTCCAGTTCGATGGCCCGCTGCAAGAGCTCGCGGGCCGCGACGTTCGTGTCCTTCGTCAGCCGGTGCCACAGCTCCCGGCCCCGCAGGAAACAGTCATACGCCTCCGGGTTGCGCTGGTGTTCGGGCGCCAGCCGCAGACGGTCATCCTCGGTCAGATTGAGCGCCAGCGCACCGACGATGTGCTGCGTCACGTCATCCTGCACGGCGAATATGTCAGTCAGATCGCGATCGAACCGCTCCGCCCAAAGATGGCCGCCTGAGATTGCATCGATGAGCTGCGCGGTGATGCGTACCTTGTTCCCCGACTTGCGTACGCTGCCTTCAAGGACATAGCGCACGCCGAGCTTCGTGCCGACATCCTGCACATGGACGTTCTGGCCCTTGAAGATGAACGACGAATTGCGAGCGATGACGAAGAGCTGTGACAGTTTGGACAGCGCCGTGATGATGTCTTCGGAGATGCCGTCGGCGAAGTAGTCCTGTTCGGCATCACCGCTCATATTGGCGAACGGCAGCACGGCGATCGACAGTTTCGGCGGCGCTGCCGCAGCCGGAGGGCTCGTCGGGGTTTGCGAGGTCACGGCCACCTTGGCCCCGGCGCCGACCTGCAGCGAATACACCCGGATCGGCTCGGCGATGTTCTTGAGCTGTGTGCTGCCGAGATCGCTGACCGAGAGGTCAAGCCTGGCCTTGACGTGGCGATAGGCATCCTCGGACAGGCAGATGGCGCCGGGCGCCGCAACGCCCTCCAGACGCGAGGCGATGTTGACGCCGTCACCCATCAGGTCGCCATCGCTCTCTTCGACCACGTCGCCCAGATGGATGCCTATCCTGAACTCGATGCGGCGCTCCTGCGGTACGCCGGCATTGCGCTCAACCATACCGTTTTGAATCTCAACGGCGCAGCGCACGGCATCGACCACACTGCGAAACTCAACCAGTGCCCCATCTCCGGTACGCTTGATAACCCGCCCGTGGTGCACTGCAATGATCGGATCGATCAGGTCGCTGCGCAGTGCCCGCAACCGCGCCAAGGTACGATCTTCGTCCGCGCTCGCGAGCCGGCTGTATCCGACCACATCTGCAGCCAGGATTGCGGCCAGCTTACGGTTCTCGCTCATGGGTCGCCTCCTCATCTCCATCATAGCAGGAAGACGGCGGGACGAGGAAATTTTCGCAAATCACGGCCACGCAGCCGCCCGTATCGGCAGTGCTCCACCGCCGAACCCAGACCGATGCCCATTTGCGCTGCCGCTTGCCGGTTGACGACTATCGGTTCATCCTTGTGAATACCCCGGCCGTGACGAGCGTGGCGAGATCACGCGTCATGGCCCAAGGTCAAAGAGATAGAGCATGATGTCGTCCGAAAACCGCTTCACACTCTTCGGCATCATGCTCTGGTGAGGTGTCCATGAACTGCTCGGGCTGCGGTTTCGAGATCGAGGGCGGTTACGCCTTCTGTCCGAAGTGTGGCCGCCGCCAGCCCGTGCCATGCGCCAGTTGCGGCTACGCCTGCGCACCTGATTTCGAGTTCTGTCCTAAATGTGGGGCAAGCGTCGGTGCGTCCGCAAAAGCAGCCGAACGGCCTGCTCCGACACCAAGCCGCACCATTGCGCAGCCCTCTCGAGCTCCATCGCCGAACATCGAAAGCGAAGAGGGGCCGCATTCCGTCTCCGACGCCGATCGACGAACGGTAACGGTGCTGTTCGCCGATCTCTGCGGCTTCACGACACTCAGCGAGCAGCTCGACCCCGAGGTCATGCAGGCGCTGCAGAACGAACTGTTCAAGGAATTGACGGCGGCCGTGCAAGGCTTTGGTGGTGTCGTCGACAAATTCATCGGCGACGCTCTGCTCGCCTTATTCGGTGCGCCGGTCGCGCATGAGGACGATCCGGAACGTGCGCTTCGAGCCGCTCTCGACATGATCGCCCGGACGGCGCGGCTCGGTGAAAGCACCCGCCACTCCGGCTCGCCGCTGCTGCTCCACATAGGCATAAACACGGGTCCGGTCGTTACTGGCGGATTGGGCATCGGCACCGCCAAATCCTATTCGGTGACCGGCGACACGGTGAATACGGCGCAACGCCTGCAATCGCTGGCTGCACCGGGTGAGGTGCTGGTGGGCGAACTCACGCACAGGCTGACCCGGCATGCCTTCTCGTACGAGTCGCTGGGCGATGTCGTCTTTCGCGGCAAGGCTGGCAGTGTGCTCGTCCACCGACTGGATGCACCGCTTGCGGCGCCGCGTGCAGCGCGCGGGCTCGAGGCGCTCGGCCTCAGTGCGCCCATAATAGGTCGTGATGCGGAGCTCAACAGAATGCTGGCGAGCCTTGACTTGGCGTGCGGCGGCTCGGCCCAGCTTGTCCGCCTCGTCGGCGAAGCCGGTATCGGGAAGTCGCGGTTGGTGAAGGAGTTCGTCGCCCGCCTCGGCGACGAGGATCGTTTTCGCAACGTCGCCGTGCGGCAGGCCACGTGCTCACCGCTGGGTGAACAATCATTTGGCGCCCTGGGTGCAGTGGTGCGCAGCGCTGCCGGGATGATGCAAAACGACAATGGGGACGAAATGCGGGGCAAGCTCGCAGCCTTGCTTGCCGATCTCGGCCTGCAGGGCGAGGAGGCGAAGCGGCTGATGCCTTTGCTCTACCATGTGCTTGGCCTCGGCGACCCCGATGCCACCTTGCAGCATGTCGAGCCCGAGCAGCTGCGGCGGCAAATTCTCTACGCGGTCCGCACAATCATGGAACGGCGGCTTGCGTTGTCGCCGCTGTTGATTGTCGTCGAAGACCTGCACTGGGCCGACTCCGTCTCGCTCGAGGCACTGCGTTTCGTGATGGACAGACTGGAACGCACGCGGCTGATGTTGCTGGTCACGCATCGTCCGGCGTCGGACAACGACCAACTCGACTCAAGTCGGGTCAGCCACACAGCGCTCAGGCTTTCGCCGCTCGACAGCGATGACGGACGCCGCCTGGTGGCGGCGCTTTTCGGCGAGAGCTGGGTAAACGCCGCAGGAGGGCTTCTCGACCAGATCCTCGAGCGCGCGGGCGGCAACCCGCTTTTCTTGGAGGAGATCGTTCGCGGCCTTATCGATCGCGGTGTATTGGTGCGCGAGGGCCAGCAATGGCGGACCGTGGCAGGCGAAGTCGCAACCGGCATCCCCGCCACGATCCAGGCAATGTTGCTTGCTCGCGTCGACCGGCTGCCGCAAGAGGTGCGCCGGTTGGCCCAGGAAGCCGCGGTAATCGGCCCGCGCTTCGATGCCACGCTTCTGAAAGCCGTGGCAGCCGACCCCGGCCGACTGGAAGCGGGCTGCGAACTGCTTTGCGATGCGGAAATCATCGAGGAAGTTGCCGGATCAGGCTCGGTCTCGTCGCAAAGCTACCGCTTTACGCAAACATTGCTGCAGGACGTGATCTACCAGAATCTGCTCCTGCAACGCCGGACCGACATCCACCGCCGGGTAGGTGCCGCCCTGGAGCAACTGTGCGGCGACAAGCCGGAACGGTTCGAGGATCTGGCCGTGCTCGGTCATCATTTCGCTCAGAGCGCCGAGCGGGAGAGGGGCGCGCATTACCTGCAGGCGGCGGGAGATCGCGCTCGCATGATATACGCCAATGACGACGCCCTTCGTTTCTACGAGCGAGCACTGACTGCGTTGGGCGCGATCGGGCAAACACCGCTCAAACTGGCAATTGCAGAGCGCATTGCCGATTTGAGCGGCCCGGCAGGCCGCCGCGAGATTGCACACCGCCACTACGAGGCGGTGCTGCAGGCCTATCGCGAGTCAGCCGATCGTGTCGCGGCGGCGCGCGTTTTGCGCAAGATCGGTCGGCTGTTTTGGGACGTGGGCAAGCGGGACGACGCGGAATCGCGCTACGCTGAAGCGGCAGCGCTCCTCGATGGAGCGGATGCCCCGATCGAGCAGGCGCATCTCTGGCAAGAACGTGGCCGACAGGCGTTCCGCAGCGGAGATCACACTCTCGCGGCAAAATGGGCAGACGCGGCGCTGGATTGCGTACGCTCTCTGACAACGGAACATGTCTCCGATGATGCCACCCTCGTGACCGCCGAGGCACTTAATACCAAGGCTGTTGCGCTGGCTCGCCTTGGGCGAAACCATGAAGCCGTGCGTGAGGTTGAGCGCAGCATTGAATTGGCCGAAGCCGCCGGTCTGCTGGGCGCGGCCTGCCGCGGCTACACCAATCTCGGGGTGCTCTACACGACCATCGATCCGGCGAAGGCGATGGAGGTCTGTCGGCGCGGTCTTGAAGTGGCGCGACGTATTGGCGATTTGGGTTTCCAGGCGCGCCTCCTCGCCAATCTGGCGGTAGCTTGTTGTACTTTCACGGATCGCTGTCCAACGGAGGGCGTGCCTGCTGCCGAGAAGGCCATCGAGATTGACCGGGCGCTCGACCAGCGCGAGCACCTGCCAGTGCCGTTGATCGTGCTTGGGCAGATCCACCAGTGCAACGGCCATCCGGAACTGGCGATCGGCTTGTTCCACGAAGCACTGGAGGTAGCCCGCGAAACGGGCGAGCCCCAACTGCTGTTTCCGTGCTATGATGGACTCGCAACGCTTAATCTCGACCTCGACAATCTGGCCGAGGCCGAACGCTACTTTTCCCTGGCGCAGGGTATATGCGCCCAGCACGGGCTCGACCCGGAAGCGCTTGTGGTGCTGCCTTTTCTCGACTAGCCGGGATAGGGGGTTGGACATGTCCGCGCCTAGTGGATTGATACCGCTTCAACCGGGCGACCGGGCGCCGAACCTGATACTCGACGCCATTACCCAGGAAGGCAAGATTGCGCTTGACGACTTTCGCGGGCAAAAACCGGTGCTGGTCGGCCTGTTTCGAGGTCTGCATTGTGCGTTTTGCCGGCGCCACATCGCCGCTCAGGCGCGTCTCGATCCGGAGCTGCGCGAAAAGGGCGTGGAGAGCCTGACGGTGGTCAACACGCCGATCGAACGGGCGCGGCTCTATTTCCGCTACCATCCAATGCCGAACCTGCTTGCGGCGTCGGACCCGGAACGCGCTTCACATC
This sequence comes from Mesorhizobium sp. M1143, assembly GCF_040318435.1. NCBI lineage: Bacteria > Pseudomonadati > Pseudomonadota > Alphaproteobacteria > Hyphomicrobiales > Phyllobacteriaceae > Mesorhizobium > Mesorhizobium sp. M1143. The sequence goes on from NZ_JAMYMJ010000018.1 coordinate 39,307, forward strand.
GTGCTTTTGGACTGCCCAATCTCGAATTCACCGAGAACGAGACGAACTGGCCGTACAAGGTCGCGATGGCAGCGGCACAGGACATGCGGGTCGACATACCTGGCGAATTGCCCGGTCCCATGGATCCGATGACAGCCGCCGCAATCCTCGACAAGAAGGACCACTACGAACTGACCGAAGCCGACGAGCAGATGATGGCCACGGGACACGGACAACTGGTTGGTCAGTTCCTGCTGGACCGGCAGGGGATCGTCCGCTGGAGCTTCACGGAGGTCCCGGAGGGTGGGCGATACATGTTTGGCGCCCCAAACCCGAAGGAGCTGATGTCAGCCGTGTCGCAAGTCGCCCAATAATGAACTGACAAGTTCACCGTTTATCCGAGCACGGCCTCGACAGTGGCGACAAAGTCATCGAGCGAGCGGTCGCCGCGAATCTCGATGCGCGGAAGGTCGATGAGATCGCTATGGAGGTCCGCCGGCCCGTGCCTGCGGCCGAAGCCTACTCGATAGCCGCACTCCCTAGCCAGCCGGCCAAGCCGTCGGTCGGTGACGGAGAAGGGGGCCGCGAACGCCCTGGTTGGCCGGCCGGTCCAGCGTTCGATGAACAGACGAGAGCGCAGGAGCTCGGCGGCCAGGTCAGCGCTCGACAGACCATCTATGGCGCGATGCGTCGCCATGTGGCTGCCGAAGAAGGCGCCTTCGGCAGCGAGGCGTCGCACCGTCCCGGCGCCCATAAGCGGCGTCGGCGGACCGATGTCGGTGTCCCACTTTGCACTTTCGCCCACCAGGTCCGTCACCAGGAACACTTCCGCGTTCAGGTCGTTGGCGCGCAAGATCGGCCAGGCATGGTCGGCGAAGTTCTGGAAGCCGTCATCGAAAGTGATGAGCACCGGGCGGCCGACGAAAGGCTGACGGTTGGCGATGGATGCTTCCAGCTGCTCGGAGCCAATGGCGTGAAAGCCATTGGCGCGCAGCCATCCCATCTGGCTGGCGAATGCGGCGGGCGTGAGCCGAAAGCGAGCGAGCGCGGCCGGACCTTCATCGGCAACGCCGTGATACATGAGGACAGGGATATGCTGGCGCTGCTCGTTACGTGCGACGTCGCGGCGCAAGGCTCGCGCCCCACCCCAGACGATATTTCGCGCGACGCCGATTTCGATGGGCGCGCGGATCGGCACATGATCGATCACCGGGTCCGTCGCCACATCGCCCGGCGATAGGCGGCGGAAGCGGTCTATGCGGTAGAGCTCGGTCTGGATCGATTGCTCGAGCACCAGGCCTTCGGTCGCTGCCAGCGTCTCGGAGATCGCCTGGGCACCGAATGTGTTCCAGTCGAAGCCCGTCTTTTCGACATTGTCACGCAGCACGAATGCGTGTGCGCTGATGAAACTACCGCCAGGCGCCAACGCCTCGGCAAATTTCTTGGCGATGCGCCGCAACTCGGCGAGATCGTCCAGATAGTAGAGCACCTCCGAACAGAAGATCAGATCCATCTCACCCGGCAGCGTGTCGGCAGCGAAATCGAGTACGCCGAACTCGACATTCGCCTGATTGTTGCATCGGGCGCGGGCTCGCTCGATGGCTATGGCGGAGATGTCGGTTGCGGTCAGATGGCCCACGCGCGGCGCCAGCTGCCGCGTGAAATGGCCCTCCGCACAGGCCAGCTCAAGCGCCCGGCCGATGGGACCGGCAGGCAGGATCTCGATCTGCCGCTCATATTTTTCCTGCTCATAGAGCGAGCTGTAGTTCCAGGGATCCTCGGTCGCGAAATAGCTGTTCCAGAACGCCGTGCGATCCTTGTCGTGCTTGTCCGCGACCCGTGCGCGGCGCGGCGTAACAGGCTCTGACGGTTCAGCGCTCGACCGAACCAGGTCATGCGCCTGTGCGGCCAATTGCGCGAGTTTGCCGAAGTGGCTGTCCTGATCGGGCTCGCTTCCCGCCATGGCAAACGATACCTCGGCTGCAGGCGTGTTTGACGTGGTCGCGCCGGCGCCCTTTTGCGGTGCAGGCGATCCTCCCGCAAGCCGCTCAGCAGGCACTACATCCAGGATCAATTCAATCCAATGATCGCTCGTCACCGTCCCGAGTGCACCGAACTGCACGACAGCCTCGATCCGGCCATCCAGCATCAGATGGGCATAGATCTGATCGATGCCTTCCGGCAGTTCGGTCGCGGTCGGATTGCGAGCGTCGACGCCAATTCCGAGCGTTCGCGCCAGCCTGCGCGGCGTGGCAAGATCGTCGGGTTCGAGAAGCATTTGCTCAAGCTGGTACTGGACGCGGCGAGCCGCTGCGGGATTGTCCCAGATCTTGCCGAGTTCGATGATCAACGCGGTGGTTGCGCTGCCGAACCTCGCCCATCCGGCAGCCAATTGCGCCGGCACCGACAGGCTTCCTGCCATGAGGCCATCGAAGATTACCTTGGCAATCTCATGCGCCCACTTGCGTCCCGCCGGGAGTGCGCGCAGGGGCTGCGGGTCGATCAAGCGCGAGCCTGAGCCGCATTCGGACGCGGCGTTCCGCAACGCCAGCCAAGCAAGCGCTTCAGATGCGGTGCCGCCTTTCGCCGAAATTGAACCCGAGGGATTGTGCGCCACGCCGTCTTACCTGCGCCTGGTTCTGAGGGAGAACAAGTGTCCCGCAACGCGCTTACATCGCCGGTCTGGAAAAAGCAAAAGGCGCCCCGAAAGGCGCCTCTTCATCGCTTGATTCCCCTAGAGGAAACTGGAGCGGGTGAAGCGATTCGAACGCTCGACCCCAACCTTGGCAAGGTTGTGCTCTACCCCTGAGCTACACCCGCTCACACGGCCCTTTGGCCGCAAGCCGGGCCTATATGGCTGAAGAGCGCGGCGATTGCAACAGGGAAATGACGGGCTTTTTGGTCGCGCCAAATCGCTTGGCGGAACCTTGTCGGCCACGCGGGTGGTTCATCGACTTCCCGCATGACGGTCTTGTCTCGGCGGCATCATTGGCCGTAAACGGCTTTGCCGCGCGCCGATACAGGGGAAGACCACCAATGCCGAAGACCGAAGCCGAGCTTTTCGCCTTTCTTGCCGATCTCGGCATATCAGTGTCGACCGTGCGCCATCCGCCGCTCTATACGGTGGCCGATTCGCAGTCGCTGCGCGGCGAGATACCGGGCGGGCACACGAAAAATCTGTTTCTCAAGGACAAGAAGGACAATTTCTTCCTGGTCAGCGTCGGCGAGGAGGCGGTCGTCGACCTGAAGCAGATCCACACGATGATCGGCGCCGCCGGCCGGGTGTCGTTCGGCAAGCCGGAGATGCTGATGGAGCTGCTCGGTGTCATTCCGGGCGCGGTCACCGTGTTCGGGCTGATCAACGACACCGAAAGACGGGTCAAGGTGGTGCTCGACCAGGATTTGATGGCACATGCGACAGTCAACGCGCATCCGCTGACCAATGAGGCGACGACGTCGATCGCGTCCGCCGACCTCATCAGATTCGTCGAGGCAACCGGACATGATGCTGCTATCTTGAAAGTCTCGGCTTGATCGCCACATGGATGGCGAAAACTGACCTCTAGTTAAGGACGTCGCGCTGCTCCGCTGGGCGCGACCGGAAGGGCGACGACATGAGCGACAACAACAATCCGTTTGGCGGCCAATTCGGCGGCAATTCTGGCCAGTACACCACGTCCGTGCAATATGGCGGCGCCGAGCCGGCCAAGTCGGCACTTGGCCCGACACCCGGCGCAGCACCTGCCGCTGGCGAGCTGATCAAGGACACCACGACCGCCACTTTCGCCGCCGACGTCATCCAGGAATCGCGCAAACAGCCGGTACTGGTCGATTTCTGGGCGCCGTGGTGCGGGCCCTGCAAGCAGCTCACGCCGCTTCTGGAAAAGGCGATCAAGGCCGCCGGCGGCAAGGTCAAGCTGGTCAAGATGAACATTGACGATCATCCCTCGATCGCCGGCCAGCTCGGCATCCAATCGATCCCGGCGGTCATCGCCTTCAAGGACGGCCAGCCTGTCGACGGCTTCATGGGCGCCATCCCCGAGAGCCAGATCGCCGAGTTCATCACTAAGGTCGGCGGCAAGGGCAATGGCGCGCCGCCCGTCGCCGAAGCACTGGCCGCGGCGGCGGAAGCGCATGCGGCGGGCGATGCGCAGACCGCAGCCGACATTTACGACGCCATCCTGGCGCAGGCGCCGGAGACGATCGAGGCGATTGCCGGGCTGGGCGAGCTTCTGTTCGAGGCCGGCGACAGCGACGGCGCCGAGGCGCTGCTGGCAACGGCGCCGGAGGCCAAGAAGAATGCGCCGGCACTTGCCGCGCTGCGTGCCAAGATGACGCTGGCTGCGGAAGCGGCAGCACTTGGCAATCCAGCTGAATTCGAGCAGCGACTGGCCGCCAATCCCGGCGACCACCAGGCGCGTTTCGACCTCGCCATGATCCAGAACGCCAAGGGCGAGCGCCATGCGGCGGCCGACAATCTTCTGGCGATTATAAAAGCCGACCGGACGTGGAACGAGGACGGCGCCAGGGCGCAGTTGCTGAAACTGTTCGAGGCCTGGGGCATGACCGACGAGGCGACGCTGGCGGCACGGCGCAAATTGTCGTCGCTGCTGTTTTCCTGAGCCGTTTGCCGGCCAAATTGCCGGGGCGTGGCTGTCGGGCCTTGCGGTCGGCGGCCGCCGCGCCAGATTAGGCCGATAACATCGCGCCCGAAGCGGGTCGGAGGAGTGAAGGTGCAGGTCGGAAACGCATTTTACCGGGTCGGCAAGGATCTGCCGGCAACCATTCCGGTGTTTCCGCTTGCCGGCGCGCTGCTGCTGCCGGGCGGGCGCATGCCGCTCAACATCTTCGAGCCGCGCTATCTGCAGATGGTGGATGAGGCGATCGCCGGCGCGCGGCTGATCGGCATCGTCCAGCCCAGCCTCAATGGCGCGTTGCGCGCCGACGGCGAGCCGGAACTGTGCAATGTCGGCTGCGCCGGGCGCATCATCTCGATGGCCGAGAGCGGCGACGGCCGCTATCTGGTTTCGCTGCAGGGCGTCTGCCGTTTCCGCATCACCAGCGAATTGCCGGTGAAGACGCCGTTCCGGCAATGCAAGCTGGCGCCGTTCCTCACCGATCTCGCCGAAGACCAGGCGGCAAGCGAGGTCGACCGGCCGGCGCTGTTGAAAGCGTTTCGCGCCTATCTGCAGGCCAACGATCTCGAAGCCGATTGGGAAAGCGTCAGCCGCGCCGAGAACACCATGCTGGTCAATGCGCTGTCGATGATGGCGCCCTACGGACCGGCCGAGAAACAGGCGCTGCTGGAGGCGCCCGACCTGAAAGCCCGCGCGGAGACGCTGATCGCGATCACCGAAATGGCGCTGGCGCGCGAGAATGAGGACTTTGGCTCCAGCCTGCAATAAGGGCTGAGCCGATGGCTGAAGGGGGATCCAATGGCTGCGGATGGGCGTGACGGCAAGTCGGTCAATGTCGATCCAAAATTGCTGGAGCTGCTGGCCTGCCCGCTGACCAAGGGGCCGCTGGCCTGGGACCCGGTGCGCGGCGAGTTGATCTCGCGGCTTGCCAAGCTCGCTTATCCCGTGCGCGACGGCATCCCGATCATGCTGCCCTCGGAGGCGCGGACGATTTCGGCGGAAGACGTGCTGTCGCCGCCGCGATTGGGTGGGCCGGGCTGAGGGACCAGGGGTGGTTCAAACGGACCTCAGCCTAAGAAGCCATTCTGTTGGCGATCCTTCGCGCCCCCCTCTGCCCTTGCCGGCATTAATGTCATGGGCTCCCGACCGCCCTGCACTTGCCTACTGAAAATTCCGCCCCTTGGGCATGACCCTTTCAGCTTTGTCCGAGAGGGTGGCAATGTCGGGCCGGGCAGCCGGCGTCATCTCTTCCAGCAGCACCGTCAGCCACGGCGTCAAATCCTCGATCTTCTCGGCGACGATGTGGATGACGTCGGATTCCGACTGCAGCTTGCCGGTGACCTTGACGAAGCGCGCGCCCATGACGATGGGCCGGAAACGGGTAAAGGTCCGCTCCCAGAAAATGACGTTGGCGACGGCCTTGTCGTCTTCCAGCGTCAGGAAGATCGCATTGCCCTTGCCGGGCCGCTGCCGCACCAGCACCAGGCCGGCGACCGAGACCCGCCTGCCGTCGCGCACCGAGCCGAGATTGGCATTGGGAATGACGCCGGCGCGGTCGAGCCGCTCGCGCAGGAAGGCGACCGGATGCGCCTTCAGCGACAGGCCGAGCGCGCGGTAGTCGTGGATGACGTGCTCGCCGAGCGGCATTGTCGGCAGTTTTGTCTCGGGCTCGAGTTCGCGCAGCCGGATCGCCGGCTGGTCGAACAGCGGCAGCCGTTCGGCGGCGCTCTTGCCATCCAGCGCGCGCACCGCCCACAAGGCTTCACGACGATCGAGGCCGAGTGAGCGGAAGGCGTCAGCCTGCGCCAGTCTTTCGATTTCGCCGACATCGAGGCCCGAGCGCAGCCAGACATCCCTGACGCTTGTATAGCCGGCGCCGCGCCGCGCGGTGAAAGCTTCCATACGCTTCTCGGCCAAGCCCTTGATCTGACGGAAGCCAAGCCGGACGGCGTACCGGGTCTTGATGACACCGCGCATTTCGGCATGGCGCCCCAGGATGCGGCCCGGATCGAATTGGGCTTTCTCCAGGGTGCAGTCCCAGTCGGAAAAATTGACGTCGACGTCGCGGATATCGACGCCATGGTCGCGCGCGTCGCGCACCAGCTGGGCCGGCTGGTAAAACCCCATCGGCTGCGAATTCAGGATCGCGGCGCAGAACACGTCGGGATAAAAGGTCTTGAACCAGCAGGAGGCATAGACGAGCAAAGCGAAGGAGGCGGCGTGGCTTTCGGGAAAGCCGTATTCGCCGAAGCCTTCGATCTGCTTGAAGCAGCGCTCGGCGAAGTCCTTGGTGTATCCCTTGCCGACCATGCCGTCGATCATGCGCTGGCGGTAATTGCCGATGGTGCCGGTGCGCTTGAAGGTGGCCATGGCGCGGCGTAGTTCGTCGGCTTCGCCGGGTTTGAAACCACCGGCGACGATTGCAATATTCATCGCCTGTTCCTGAAACAGCGGCACGCCGAGTGTCTTCTTGAGAATAGCCTCCAGCTCTGGCTTTTGATATTCAGCCGCTTCCTTGCCCTGCCGACGGCGCAGATAGGGGTGCACCATGTCGCCCTGGATCGGGCCGGGCCGCACGATCGCCACCTCGATGACCAGGTCGTAGAATTCGCGCGGGCGTAGACGCGGCAGCATCGACATCTGCGCGCGCGATTCGATCTGGAAGACGCCGAGCGTGTCGGCGCGGCAGATCATGTCGTACACGTCGTTCTCTTCCGGCGGCAGGGTGGCCAGCACATAGGGTCGGCCGTAATCATCCCGGGTCTTCGGATAATGGTCGGTGAGCAAGGTGAAGGCGCGCTTCAGGCAGGTCAGCATGCCAAGCGCCAGAATATCCACCTTCAGGATCTTCACCGCGTCGAGATCGTCCTTATCCCACTCGACCATCTTGCGCGCCTCCATCGCCGTCTTGACGATGGGGACGATCTCGTCGAGCCGGTCGCGGGTAATGACGAAGCCGCCGACATGCTGCGACAGATGCCGGGGAAAGCCCATGATCTCGTTGGCGTGGGCGATCACGTGACGGGTCGAGGTCTCGTTGCGGTCGAGGCCGCCGGCATGCGCCTCCTTCTCGCCGAGCTCCGAGGTCGACCAGCCCCAGATCGAACTGGAGAGCGCAATGCGGACATCGTCCGACAGGCCCATGGCCTTGGCCACCTCGCGCAGCGCCGAGCGGCCGCGATAGCTGATGACGGCGGCAGCCAGCGCGGTGCGCTTGGCGCTGTATTTGGAGTAGATATACTGGATCACCTCCTCACGCCGCTCATGCTCGAAATCGACGTCGATGTCGGGCGGCTCGTTGCGCTCCTCGGAAATGAAGCGCTCGAACAACGTGTCGATGCGCTCGGGGCCGACCTCGGTGATGCCGATGCAGTAGCAGACGATCGAGTTGGCGGCCGAGCCTCTGCCCTGGCACAGAATGCCCTCATTGCGGGCGAACTGGACGATGTCGTAAACGGTCAGGAAATAGCGCGCATAATTCAGACGCTCGATCAGAGCGAGCTCTTCACTGATGCGCTGCAAGACGGAAGCGGGGACGCCCGCCGGATAGCGCGTGGCGGCCCCCTCCCTGGCCAGACGCTCTAGCTCGGCCTGCGGCCCAAGCCCTGATTGCGTCGGCTCGTCGGGATAATTGTACTGGAGGTCGCTGAGCGAGAAGGTCAGTTCGCCGGCAAAGCGCAGCGTCTCGGCCAGCGCCCGTGGATGGCGGCGGAAGAGACGGGCCATTTCCAGCGGCGGCTTCAGATGGCGCTCGGCGTTGGCCGTCAGCTCCAGCCCGACCTCGGCGACCGGCAAATTGAGGCGGATGGCGGTGAGCACATCTTGCAGCGAGCGGCGCTCGGCGCTGTGATAAAGCACGTCGTTGGTCGCCATCAGCGGCACGCCGGCGATGTCCGCCATGCCCGCCGCCTGCTCGATGCGGAAACGGTCATTGCCGCGATAATCCGGCGCCATGCCTAGCCGCAAATTAGCGCCGAAACGGTCTTTCAGTTGACGGACCAATGCCAGGGGATCGTCGGCATTCGCCGAGAGATCCGGCAGCACCGCCAGCGACAGCAGGTCGCCCCATTCGAGCAGGTCGCTGCGCTGGAGAAGGGTCGCGCCCTTCTCGTTTTCATCGCGCAAATTGGCTTGCGTCAGCATGCGGCAGAGATGGCCCCAGCCCTTGCGGTTCTGCGGATAGGCGAGAATGTTCGGCGTGCCGTCGCCGAACACCAGGCGGCAACCGGGGTGATAGGCGAGCTTCTCGACCTTGGCCTGCTGCCAGGCGCGCACGACGCCGGCCACCGTGTTGCGGTCTGCCAGTCCGATCGAGGAAAAGCCGAGGAATTTGGCCGCCACCACCAGCTCCTCCGGCTTGGAGGCGCCGCGCAGGAAGGAGAAGTTCGACTGGATGCCGAATTCCGCATAGGGGATGACGGTCAGCGCGTTCATGCGAAGACCCCATGCATGAACCAGCGCGGCGGCACCTGCGGGTTGCCATAGAGGCCTTGCCGGTAGAGCCAGTAGCGGCGGCCGTCGGCATCCTCGATCCGGAAATAGTCACGCGTCGATGTGAGCGGATCGCTTGACGTTTCACGCCACCATTCCGGCGCGATGCGTTCCGGCCCCTCGGCGCGCGCGACCCGGTAGAGCGCGCGGCGCCAGCGGAAATTCATCGGCGGACCCTCAGGCATTTCGGTGGCCGGCACCTCGATCGGCTCGGGCGAACGGAACAGCCGGATCGGCCGTTCCGGCGGGAAGATGGTTGCGCGCGGCGCGTCTTTCGAGCCCGGCTTCCTGAGCGGTGTTTTGCGTTGTGGCGCTTCCGAGAACGGGATGGTGGCGATGGCGCGCTCCGGCAGATGGCTCTCGAGGGCGACCGGTTTCAGCACCGCACTGTCGCCGAGCCTGGCGCGGATGCGGTCGGCAAAGAGTGCCATGTCGGCGCCGTCATCCTCGGTCTCGCCGGTCAAATCGGCCTGCTGCATGTCGAAGCCGGCGGCCGCCAGCACCGAAAGCCGCACCAGGTCGAAGCCGTAGCCGGCATCGATGTCCTGTTCGAGCGCGGCCAGCCGCTCATGGAACAGGCGCTGGATAAGCTTGGGTTCGCGCAACGGTCGCGAGGTACCGACAGCGATGCGGCTGACAGCGCCGTCGACGCGAAACAAAAGCAGCGCCAGCATCCTTGCGCCCTCGCCGCGGCGTTCGAGATCGGCCTTCAGCGTCACCGCCAGCAAGAGCACCAGCCGTTCGATCTCGGCGGTCAGCACGACCGGCTCGGCCAGGTGGCGTTCGACCGAAAGCGGGGCCACGGGCAGGCGCGGCGATACCGCCTCGTCGAGGCGGCCGAGCGCCTGGTCGAGCCGCAACAGCAAGGTCGCGCCGAAGCGACGGGCGAGCGGCGCGCGCGGCGCTGCCATGACCGCGCCGGCGGTCCGCAGGCCGACGCTTTCCAAGCTGGCGCGGATATCGGCCTCGATGCGCAGTGCCGCCAGCGGCAAGGGGGTGAGCAGCGCTTCCTCCTCGCCGGAGACAACGATGCGGTTGCCGCAGAAGCGCGCCGCCGCCCAGGCTGCACCCGGCGTCGCGGCCAACCCGGCGCGGACATCGAAACCCTGCTGGAAAAACCGCGCAAGGATGTCGTCCAGCATGGCGCGCTCGCCGCCGAACAGATGCGTGCAGCCGGTGACGTCGAGATAAAGGCCATCAGTACCGTCGAGCGCCACCAGCGGCGTATAGCGATCGCACCAGTCGGCGAGGCCTTCGAGCAGCCGGCGATCGGCGTCCGGATCGGCCTCGACGATGTCGATCGAGGGATGCATGGCGCGCGCATCGGCAATGCCCATGCCAGGCTTCAGATGCAGCGCCTCAGCCCGCTCGTCGAGGGCCGATATGCGCTGGGCGTTGCGGTCGCGATGGCTGATCACGAGCGGTGGGTGAGATGGCGGCAGATGATCCGAAGGCCGGGAACGCCACGACCGTCCCAGGCGCTGGCGCAGGATCCGTTCTGCCGCCAGATGCGGGAACCACAGCGACAGAATTCTCTGCCCGTTTTTCGCGGGGCTTTCTTTCTTCGAATGCGTGTTCATCGGGGTTCCACTCCAGTGTGAATTGTCCAGGCAGAGCGGTGCGGCTCTTGCCGATGCTGACGGTGAAGGCAGGCCGGCCGATCGAGCCGGCGAGCGACCCGGCGATCGTCCGGCGGCTCGCCGCTGGTGCAGCCGACACGATGAGGCGCACCGGGGCGGCGGTCGGCTCGGCTTCGCCGGCCTGGCGCAGCAGGAACACCGGCCGGCCGGCGTTTTGGGCGCGCGCGTGCAGCCGGCGCGTCGCGGTGAGGTCGAGCCGCTGCGGGCTGCCACGGATTTCGAGGATGATTGCGGCGAGCGCCGTCATCTTCGCGGCCTCCTCGGCTACCCACAGCGCATCGGTGAGTTTCGGCGCCTCGGAAAACAGCAACTGCTCCGGTGCGATACCGAACATGCCCTGCACTCCCCTGGCATAGGGAAAGCCGGCCTCGCGAAAAATCTCCGACGTGCCGATCCACAGCACGGGCAAGGGCTGGCCCTTGAGGATCAGGCTGACCAGCGACAGCACAAAGCCGGCGACGGCCCCGGCATTGCGGGTCTCAAGGCCGTGGATTTCGCTCAAGGCGGCTTTCGGCAGGCCGCCGCTGAGGGCCGCATCGAGGCGTTCGACGCCGGTGGGCAGGAAAGCATCCGGCGAAGCCACGGCAAGCCCGCGCCGGATGATGGTGACATCGGAAGCGGGTTCAGGCGCGGCGTGGAGACAGCCCTCAGCACGCGCACGAGGCCGCTCGCTGGCCGGCGCAGCCAGGCGCTCGGGCAGCGTTCCCTCGATCTTCGCGATCTGGCGGCGCAGGGCAAAAACAGTCTCCCGCGCCACGGCTGATGTCGCCATGACGGTCAATTTCTCTCACAATTGTTCCTGTTATGTTCCTATAGATTCCAGAGGGTGCCGGAAGAGTCAAGCGGAGTCAGAAGGAATTTATTCCTTGATCAAAGGTGGCGAGGCCAACCTTGGACTTTGGTCGCAGTCATTCGGTGCAAAGAAACAGTCATTGGCCAGGGACCCGTCCATTTGCCGAGTCCGGAGGGAAAGCCTATATGCCGGGATCAAAGGACAAAGCATGGCCCGCATCTACAAGACCCGCACCTGGCACGATGAACTCTCGCCTTCGATCGAGGAGATCGAGTTTCTGGCGCTGGAGGCGTACGCACATCTGCCGGACGATTTTCGCAAGCTGACCGGCGAGATCGTCATCATGATCGCCGAATTCCCGACCGACGAGATCATGGACGATCTGTCGCTGGAGACGCCGTTCGACCTGCTCGGCCTGTTCGAGGGCCGCGGCATCGCCGAGCGCTGGAACCCGCAGACCGGCGAAGGCCCGAACCGCATCACCCTCTACCGCCGCGCCATCCTCGACTACTGGGCCGAGAACGAAGAGACGCTGGGCGACATCGTCACCCATGTGCTGATCCACGAGATCGGTCACCATTTCGGCCTGTCGGACGACGATATGGAAAAGCTTGAAGAGGCGGCGGAGTAAGGCTGTGCGATATTCAGGTGGCGAGCCTGCTTGTGAAATTATACAAGTTTTGATATAAAGCCTGTATGCCGACCAAGCGACTGGAGTTTCTTGGAGATTCTCTTGCCAAGCTCCGGGCTTTTCCAGAGGCGGTGCGCAAGGAAACGGGCGTTCAACTGCACAAGGTTCAACTCGGATTTGAGCCAAGCGATTGGAAGCCGATGACGACGATAGGCCTAGGCGTACGGGAAATCCGTGTCCGAGACGATGCTGGCGCGATCCGGGTGCTTTACGTCGCCAGCATAGGTGACGCCGTCTTTGTCTTGCACGCCTTCCAGAAGAAGACGCAACAGACGGCGAAACGAGACCTGGCTCTTGCCGCATCGCGGTTCAGGCAAATTCAGTGAGACATGCTCATGGAACGTCAAAGCTTTGGAAATGTCTGGGATGCGCTGGAAGACACCCCGGCTCAGTCCGCCAACATGACTATGCGCTCCAATTTGCTGATCGCGATCGAACAGCGGGTGCGGAGTTGGGACGTTACCCAAGCCGAAGCAGCCAACCGGCTCGGGATTACCCAGCCACGCCTTAGCGATCTTCTGCGGGGCAGGATCGCGAATTTTAGTCTGGACACCTTGATCAATCTGGCCACACAGGCCGGACTTACAGTGCGTCTTGATATTGCCGAGGCAGCCTAGCGCTGTCTTAGACAACAGGCTGGCAAAGCTCGCCTACCAATCACTCAGCTTCGTATCCGGCCCGTATTCCTGGCCGTCGATATCCTTCACCACCGCCTGGCCGCAGCGCATCGATTTGGTCTTCTTGTCGTAGGCGTAGGTCGGCGAGCCGTACAGGTGCCAGCCCTTGTTCAGCGCCGCGGTCACCTTGTGGCAGAAGGTTGAATCGTCGGGGGCGGACAAAAAGCGGTAAAGTCTCATGGGTCAGATCCTGTCGTGAGTTCGTCTTTTCGGGGCGGATCATGCGCCGATGGCGGCGGCCTTCGCCAGCAATTTCTCGGCCTGCGCCAGGTGCAGCCGCTCGACCATCCTGCCGTTCAAAGCAATCACGCCCTTGCCGGCATTTTCTGGCAAGGCGAAGGCATCCTTCACCGCGCGCGCCTCGGCCAGAGCTTCGGGCGCGGGAGCAAAGGCTCGGTTGGCGGTTTCGATCTGGGCGGGGTGGATCAGCGTCTTGCCATCGAACCCCATGGCAGCGTCTTCCGTGCATTCGCGCGCAAACGCGTCGAGGTCGCGAAAATCGTTGGAGACGCCGTCGAGCATGTCGATGCCGCCGGCCCGCGCCGCCAGCACCATCTGCATCAGCCAAGGCACGAGGTAGCGCCGATCAGGCGTCGCCAGAATGCCGGTTTCCTTGACCAGATCGTTCGTTCCGGCCACGAAACAAGCTAGGCGCGAGGCCGGGTCGCGGCCGAGTTCGGCAATGGCGCCGATGTTGAGCATGGCCTTGGGCGTCTCGATCATCGCCCAGAGCTTGACGCTGTCGGGGGCAAAATTATCGTCGAGCACGTCGCCGACTTCGAGGATATCGCGCGGCGTGGCGACCTTGGACAACAGGATGCCGTCGGGCTCGAATTTTGCCGCGGCGAGCAGGTCTTCAGTGCCCCATTCGCTGGACAGCGCGTTGACGCGCACGATCATTTCGCAGCGGCGCCCATGCTGATTGGCAACTGGTCGGCTGGCGAAAATGCCGGCCAATTTGTCCCGCGCGGCGACCTTGTCGGCGGGCGCAACGGCGTCCTCGAGGTCGATGATCACCGCATCGCAGGCCAGCGTCGCGATTTTGGCCAGCGCCTTGTCGTTGGAGGCGGGGACGTAAAGCACCGAGCGGCGCGGGCGGTAAGGTTCGCTTGTCATGGCCGATCTATGCCGCGTGTGGGCGGGGGAGGCAAGCGTCCGACCGGTACCTGATGACGAGCCAACCGCGAAAGCTTGCGCTGCCCCGCCCGTCCCGCAGCAGTTGCGGAAGGGGGGCCTTTCCTCTCCCCCGTCGATCGGGGGAGAGGTGTCGAGCGAAGCTCGACGGAGTGAGGATCGACGGAGTGGATGTCGACCCTTGGGGCGCAAGGCGAGGCGATGTTTGCACCGAATGCCCTTCCTGTGTCCGTTCGCGGCGATTGCCAGGTGGTTCCCCCACTCCGTCTCGGCTTCGCCGAGCCACCTCTCCCCCCTCCGGAGGGAGAGGAAAGGAGCCTGGCTGGGACAGCGCCAACGTCCGGAAAGATTGGGGGGGAGCACCCCGGCCGTAAGCGCAGGTCCTGCACGAAAACTGCACATCCCTGCGGAAAACCTCCTCCGCTCCGCCCCGCCGTTTCCATGCGAGCCCGTGACAACAGCGGCATGCAACAGCGAAACGCTCACCTTTGGTCCTTGCCCTATCGCCTGCGCAGCGAAAGCTGGTGGCTGGTCGATCCGCCTCGCACGGAGGCCGGCCTTTGCCTGGAGGCAAGCCTGCTCCCTTTTATCCGCCCACCGGCCGAGCGGACCCAGCCCATCAGGAAAATCCGCGCATGACATCGTTTGCAAGCTTTTCCAGCCGCTTCGGCATCACCGTCCTGCTCGTGGCGCTGGCGGATTTTTTCTTTTACGGCCAGCCCGCCGGGATCACGGTGCTGCTGTTTGCCATCCTGATCGCCGGCGCGGTCGTCGTCGTGCATCCGTCCGCCCTGAACTCCATGAGGCCGTGGCTCAAGCCGGCAGCCCTGTTCGTCGCGTTGCTGCCGCTGGCTGAAAATGTCAGCGTGCTGTCGGTCGCGATCGCGCTTTTGGCGTTGATCGTGTTTGCGCTGTCCCTGTCCGGGCGGCTACGGCACGGCATCGCCCGCATTGCCGGCCAGGTCGCGCTGTTCCTGCTGGCGGCGCCGCTACGCCTTATCCGTGAATTTCCAATGGCGCCGCACGGTGCGCCGGCTTGGCGGCCGCCGCATCCGCCTGGCGTCCATCACCGTCTGGGTCATGCCGGTGACGCTGGGCGCGGTGTTCCTGCTTTTGTTCGGCGCCGCCAACCCGGTTATCGAATACTGGCTGTCGCTGATCGACCTGATGAAGCTGCTCGATCTCATCCAGCTGGCGCGGATCGTCTTCTGGCTGCTCGTGCTCGCCGGCGTCTGGGCTTTCCTGCGGCCTCGCCTGCCGCGTTTCCTGCGCCGCCTTCCACCTTTGACGCCGTCTGCAGCCGTGACCGCGCCGGCCGTGCAAAAATCCACAACGATCGAGGCCGTCGTCTTCGGCAAGGCCGCGATCCTGCGCGCGCTGATCGTCTTCAACGCCTTGTTTGCGCTGCAGACGGGGCTCGACGCAGCCTATCTCTGGGGTGGGGTCGCCCTGCCGGACGGGTTGAGCTATGCCGCCTATGCGCATCGCGGTGCCTATCCGCTGATCGCCACGGCGCTGCTGGCCGCCGGCTTCGTGCTGGCGGCGCTGCGGCCGGGCAGCGAAACCTCAGGCGATCCGCTGATCCGCCGGCTGGTCTATGCCTGGGTGACGCAGAACATCGTGCTGGTCATCTCGTCGATTCTCAGGCTCGATCTCTATATCGGCGTCTATGCACTGACCTACTGGCGCATCGCCGCCTTCGTCTGGATGGGGTTGGTGGCGTCAGGGCTTGCATTGATCATTGCCCGCATCGCGCTTGGAAAATCCAACGAATGGCTGCTCTCCGCCAATCTTGCGACGTTATCGGCGACGCTTTATGCCTGCTGCTTCATCAACTTCGCCGCAACGATCGCCAATTTCAATGTCGACCATTCCCTTGAAATGACCGGCGACGGCACGCCTATCGATACCGAATATCTGCGCTCGCTCGGCGCTGCCGCCATGCCGGCGCTGGACCGCCTCTACATGCACCAATTCGGAAACCAAACCACCTATCTGGCCGATCAAATGATGATCGACGACACTATCGCCGAGCAGAGGCAGTGGCGCGCCTGGAGCTTTCGCGGCTGGAGGCTCGTGCAGGTTCTCGACAAGAGAGGTCCGCTCGTGCTTCCTCCACCTACCCAGCCCTCGCAACCTTCAGTGCCGGACCGTTAGATCCATGCCGCATCAGATCCTGGTCGCCGACGACGATCCGCACATACGCGAGATCATCTGCTTTGCGCTGGAAAAGGCCGGGATGAAGACGCAAGCCGTGTCCGACGGCGCCGCGGCCCTGCAGGCGATCGAGCGCCGCGTGCCCGATCTCGTCGTGCTCGACATCGGCATGCCGGAGATGGACGGGCTGGAAGTCTGCCGGCGGCTGAGGCAGCGCTCCGATGTGCCGGTACTGTTCCTGTCGGCGCGAGACGAGGAGATCGACCGCATCCTCGGGCTGGAAATGGGCGGCGACGACTATGTGACCAAGCCGTTCAGCCCGCGCGAGCTGGTGGCGCGCGTCAACGTCATCCTGCGCCGCGCCCGCCCGGTGGCCCCGGACCCCGCCGGTGACAAGAACTTTGCGCATGGCAAGCTCAGCCTGGTGCCGGCCAGCCACGGCGCCAGTTTCGACGGCAAGGCGCTGGCGCTGACGGCGATCGAGTTCTCGATCCTCAGGGGATTTCTGGCGCGGCCGGCGCATGTGCTGGGCCGCGACCTGGTGGTCGCCAGCGCCTATGCCGCCAACATCCACGTCGCCGACCGTACCGTCGATAGCCACATCCGCAACATCCGCGCCAAGCTGGCGGCGGCGGGCTGTCTCGACGCCATTGAAACCGTGCATGGTGTCGGTTTCCGGCTCGGCCGATGCGGCGCCTGAGCGACGCCAAATGGATCGGCACCAAATGGCGGCCAAGGCTGGCCACGGTGGTTCTCGCCATCCTCATCATGGTGCTGGCGCTGCCGCTGGTCGGCCTGTTCTTCTTCCGGCTTTATGAAAACCAGCTGATCCGCCAGACCGAGGGCGAGTTGATCGCGCAAGGCGCCATCATCGCCGCCATCTATGCACAGAATATCAGTGACGCCGCCATTGCCCCGGAGAAGCTAGGGGTGCCGATGCAGGCTGACAGCGGCGATGCCAGCCGCGGCGACGACTCGCCTTACCAGCCGATCGAGCCGAGCCTCGATCTCGCTTCCGACTACCTGCTGCCGACCCGACCCGCCGGCATCGCCGCGGCCATCGATCCAGCCTTCGCGGCGATCGGCGCCAGCCTGTCCGGCATTCTCGACACGACGCAAAAAACCACGCTGGCCGGCTTCCGGCTGCTCGATCCGCGCGGCGTTGTCATTGCAGGGCGCGACGAGGTCGGACTATCGCTGGCCAATGTCGAAGAGGTGCGCACCGCCCTTGCCGGCCACTACGCCAGCGTGTTGAGACAAAGAATTCCCGACCAGCCGCCACCGCCCCTCTATTCGGTCAGCCGCGGCACGAAAGTTCGCGTCTTTGTCGCCATGCCGATCGCGGTCGACGGCCATGTCGCCGGCGTGATCTACCTGTCTCGAACGCCGAACAACATCGTCAAGCATCTCTATGGCGAACGCGGCAAGGTGACGCTGGCGGCCATCGCCATGCTCTCTGGCACGCTGCTGATCGCGCTGGTGTTCCTGCGCACCGTGAGCCGGCCGATCTACGCGCTGATGGAGCGCACGAGGCGCATCGCCGCCGGCGACCGCGACGCGATCCGGCCGCTCGACCATCACGGCACGCGCGAAATGGCCGAGCTGTCCGCGGCCTTTCTCGACATGGCCGAAAAGCTGCAGGCGCGCTCCGACTCGATCCAGACCTTTGCCACCCATGTCTCGCACGAGCTCAAATCGCCGCTGACGGCGATCCAGGGCGCGGCGGAACTGTTGCGCGATTCCGGCGAGGCGATGGATGCCGTCGAACGCAAACGGTTTTCCGGCAACATCGTCACCGATGCCGGAAGGCTCAATCTGCTGGTACGGCGCCTGCTCGACCTGGCACGCGCGGAAAACCTGGCGCCGAGCGGCGAGAGCACATCGCTTGATGCGGCGCTGGCATTGCTGCCGGTGGACGGCAGGCTGGCTGTTACCATCGAGACGGGCGGCGAAATCGGTCTGCGCATCTCGGCCGAGAATGCGGCGATCCTGCTTGCCAACCTGATCGACAATTCGGCCAGGCACGGCGCGACCCAGGTTTTGCTGGCGGCTGGCAGCGCCGAGGGCAAGGTGACCATTGCAGTCAGCGACGACGGCGCCGGCATCTCGCCGAGCAACAGGGCACGCATTTTCGAGCCGTTCTTCACCACGCGGCGCGAGTCCGGCGGGACCGGCATGGGCCTCGGCATAGTGCTGGCCCTCCTGAAAGCGCATGATGGCACGATCGCGCTGGTTGACTCCGGGCGCGGCACGCGCTTCGAGATCATTGTGCCGGCGGCGTGAAGGATGCCGGCGGCCGGATTGGAGAACAAAGTGCGCTACGACACCGTCATCATCGGCGGAGCCATCGTCGGCTCCTCGGTCGCCTATTATCTGCGCGAGGAAGGCTTTTCCGGCTCCATCGCGCTGATCGAACGCGACCCGCAATTCGCCCATGCGGCAACGACGCTGTCCATGGCCTCGATCCGTCAGCAATTCTCGATTCCGGAAAATATCCGGCTGTCGCAGTTCACGCTAAACCTGTTCCGGCGACTGAAGGAGACCTTCGGCACCGATGCCGATATCGGTTTTCGCGAAGGCGGCTATCTCATCCTGGCCGGCGAGGCCGGGTTGCCGATCCTGAAAGCCAACCACGAGGCGCAGGTCGCCGAGGGCGCCGACATTCTGCTCGAGGACGCCGACCAGCTGGCAAAGCGCTTTTCGTGGCTGTCGACGGAAGGCATCAGCGCCGGCGCCTTCGGCGCCAGCGGCGAGGGCTGGTTCGACGCTCATGCGATGCTGACGCTGTTCCGCAAGGCGCTGCGCGACAGACAAATCGATTTCATCGCCGCCGACGTCACCGGCATTGAGAGGCAGGGCAACCGCGTCACCGGCGTGGACCTCGACAATGGCGAAAGACTGCAAGCCGGCATCGTCGTCAACGCCGCCGGGCCGAATGCCGGCAAGGTCGCCGCTCTTGCCGGGCTCGCGCTGCCGGTCGAGCCGCGCAAGCGCAACGTCTTCGTCTTCGAGGCGCGGGAAAAATACGCCGACATGCCGCTTCTGGTCGATCCCTCCGGCATCTATGTCAGGCCGGAAGGCTCGGTCTATCTCAGCGGTGGCGCCGAGCCGGAAGAGGGCGACGGTCCCGCCGACCCAGCTGATTTCGACGTCGACTGGCCGTTGTTCGAAGAGGTGATCTGGCCGGTGCTGGCAACCCGCATCCCCGCCTTCGAGGCGATCAAGCCGACACGCGCCTGGGCCGGCCACTACGACTACAACACGCTCGACCAGAACGCGGTGATCGGACCGCATCCCGAGGTCGACAATTTCATCTTCGCCAACGGGTTTTCGGGGCATGGCCTGCAGCAGGCGCCGGCGGTCGGCAAGGCGCTGGCGGAGTTGATCGTCCATGGCGGTTATCGCACGGTGGATTGCTCGGCGTTTGGGTACAGCCGCGTGGCTGAGGGCAGGGCGTTCCGGGAATTGAATGTGATTTGAAGGGCGCTGGGTTCCCCTTCTCCCCTTGTGGGAGAAGGTGTCGCCGAAGGCGACGGATGAGGGGTGTTCCAGGGAAAGCCAACGTCTCACTCTGCTGGAACACCCCTCATCCGTCTCGGCGCTATCGCGCCGATCCACCTTCTCCCACAAGGGGAGAAGGAAGAAGCAGCGCTACTCCACCATCGCACCGACAGCCAGCGCATTGCCCAGCGCATGCCCACTGGCCGTATTGTCGAAAATCCCCCAGACCTCGGCGACGGAAGCGACCGCTGCGTCCACTTGCCGACCAAACCGGTGGAGGCTTTCGGCGTCGTAATCCGAATAGTAGACACGAGGCGCGCCGTGCCAGCGGAAATAGGCAAGGCCAGTCCAGCCGCCTGGCATCGCCGCCTCAGGGACCGGGGCCGGGTCGGCGGCAACGCGCGTGATCCGGTTGTCGACAAGGAGTGCGTCGGCCTCGCAACTGAACCAGCTGGGATGGCGCGGCTCGCATACCAGTCTTGCCTGGCTACGCTTGCTCAGCATGTCGAAAAAGCCGCCGGCGACCTCCGGCTCGAAGGGCAGGCTTGGCGGCAGCTGCACCAGAAGCACGCTCAGCTTTTCGCCGAGACCTTCGACCTGCCCGAGAAAGTCCTCAGTCAGCGCCTCGCAATCGGCGAGGCGATGCTCATGGGTCATGCTCCTAGGCGTCTTGACGGCGAAGCGGAAGTGCTCGGGCACCGAGCGTGCCCAGCGCTCATAGGTCACGCGGCGGTGCGGCTTGTAGAACGAGGTGTCGATTTCGACGATCGAAAAGCGTTTTGCGTAGCGTTCGAGATGCGACCCGGACTCCGGAAAGTCAGCCTTGTATCGCCCCGGAATTCCCCAGCCGGCGGTGCCTATCAGAGATCGGCAGTTTCCCATGCTGGGGATGTGGACCGGATCAAGCGCGGGTCAAGGGTGCCAAGGAGGCGTTGCTCCGGAGGGCCCTGAACACCGTTCCGCATCGCCCAAGAACCTTGCCCGCCTTGACTGCCGGTCCCGATCGGCGATTGCGCCGGATGCGCTGTCAGTGCTTGCGTGAAAACCAGAACGCCTCGGCCATGCGCGTCATGCCGATGCGTTCATAGAAGCCGACGGCGTCGGGCATCGAGATCAGGCTGATGGCGACCGATGGTCCGAGCTCGCGCCGCGCGGCGTCCATCAACCCCTTGCCAATGCCGAGGCCTTGCACCGATTGCGATACGGCGAGCTCTGAGACGTAGCACACCCAGGAAAAGTCGGTGATGGCCCTGATAACGCCGATCAGCGGCCTGCCTTCGATGTCGAGCCGTGCGGTGAGCACCAGGTTCGCGCCCGAAAGCATCCCCTGCAGCCGGGCGTCGTCATCGACGGGGCGTGTTTCGCCGAGCGCGGATTCGACCAGCACGCGGCGGAATTCGGCGACGTCGAGTTTTGGCTCGCTGGCGTAAAGAATGCGGGACCGCTTAGTCATGATGGCCAGATTGCACCAAGGCCACGCGATTTCGAAGCCGTTTTTCCAGGTTCAGTTTTGACGTGTGGCATGATACAGCCATCGCGGCGGCCCGTAGCTCAGGGGAAGAGCGCCAGTTGTATGCTGGAGGCCCCCGGTCGAGACGGGGCGGGTCCGCCGCCAGCATCGCGCACGAACAGTTGCCTTTTATTTGCGCTCGGCTTTGTGTAAACGGAGCGCCAGCAATCCCCGCAACAAGAATACGGGCAAAAGCCATGGAAAAATTCACCAAGCTCACCGGCGTCGCCGCACCGATGCCGATCGTCAATGTCGACACCGACATGATCATCCCCAAGGATTATCTCAAGACGATCAAGCGCACCGGGCTCGGCAGCGGCCTGTTCGCCGAAATGCGCTACCTGGATGACGGCTCGGAAAACCCTGACTTCGTGCTCAACAAGCCGGCCTACCGCAAGGCGCAGATTCTGGTCGCCGGCGACAATTTCGGCTGCGGTTCGAGCCGCGAACACGCGCCGTGGGCGCTGCTCGATTTCGGCATTCGCTGCGTCATCTCGACCTCGTTCGCCGACATCTTTTACAACAACTGCTTCAAGAACGGCATTCTGCCGATCACCGTCAGCCCGGAAGACCTGGAGAAGCTGATGGACGACGCTTCGCGCGGCTCCAATGCGACGGTGTCGGTCGACCTCGAGGCCAAGGAAATCCGCGGACCCGATGGCGGCGTGGTCACCTTCGACCTCGACGACTTCAAGCGCCACTGCCTGTTGAACGGCCTCGACGATATCGGCCTGACCATGGAGAAGGCCGGCGCCATCGCCTCGTTCGAGAAGAAGAACGCCGCCGAGCGCCCCTGGGCCTGACAAGTACGATCAAAGACGATAACCCGGCCGTCGCAGGCCGGGTTCGTGGCGGCTGAACGGAGGGGACAGTCATGACACGTTTTCTTCTTGCCGGCGCCTGCGCGCTGGCGTGGATGCTGATGCCGGTGGCCGGCGCGCAAGCACAGACCGACAAGATACTCGTGCCGGCAGAAGATCCGTCCGCCGATCCGGGCGCGTCGAGCAATGCGGCCCTGGCGGACGATGACAGCCAGGGGCCGGTCCCGTTCGAGGGCGGGCAGCTGACCATTACCAAGCCAGAGCAGGATGGCGAAAAGGTGCTGGCCTATGACGGCAAGCAGCTGGCCAGCAATTACGACGTGTTCTTCGACAGAACAGTCAAGGTCGGCGGCGTCAACGTGGCGCTGGTCGATGTCGGCGACGGCGGCAACCAGTGCGGCCCGGCCAAGGTCATCGTCTGGAAGCCGGAAGGCGGCGAGATACAAAGCCTCAAGGTCGAACAGGACGAATGCGGCGCGCCGCCGGCGGCGGTGGCCGACAACGCCATCTATTTCGTGCCGTATCTGTTGCCGGGCGATACGAAGCAAGCGCTGCAATGGTCACCCAGCGACGGGCTGACGATCTCGGGCGACCTGACCTACGCGCCGGAGCCGGGTACGGACTGGAAGGACGTCGATCCGGCCAAATACCAGAACATCATCGACGCCTTCCACAATGAGGCCGTCTACAAGGCGGCGCAGACGCTGCTCGGCGACACCATGCCCGACATGGCGACCAGCCTGCTGGTCGGCGGCGGCACCGAAAAGACGGCGTCGGGCGCCTTCTACGCCACCGGCTGCGTGCCGCACTCATGCGGCAGCAATGACGGTTTCATGGCGGTCGACCCGGCCAAGCACACGCTCTACTTCGCCCGCCGCGGCGATGACGGTGAGCCGCAGGCCTGGCCTGACGTGAAGACCTGGCCGGCCGATGTGAAGGAAGCAATGGACAAGGCGCAGGGGAACTAGGTCTGACACAGCTGCGCCTGCGTGGTTTCGTCATCCACGGGCGAAGCGACGCGTAGCGGAGCGCAGACCCGAGGATCCATGCCGCGACCGTTGCCGGAGGCGCGCGGCGGATCAGAGTTCTTCACCGTGGCGACGCACCGACGTCCCGGCATGGATCCTATGGTCTGCGCCGCGTCGCTTCGCTCCTTGCTTCGCCATAGGATGACGAAGCCGCGGAGGATTCGGCTAATCCCCGAGGTTTGTGCCTTTGCCTTCGTGACAACGATTCACTCGGTTTGGCCCACGACCCGCCCGGCCCTTCTCTGCTAGACGGGCGCCTACGAACACAAGGAGGCCCCATGCGCACACTCATCTCCACCGGCTCCCCCTTCGAAAAGACCGCCGGCTATTCGCGCGCGGTGGTGCAGGGCGATTGGTGTTTCGTGTCCGGAACCACCGGCTACGACTACGCGTCCATGACCATGCCGGAGACGGTCGAGGCGCAGACGCGCAATTGTCTGGCGACCATCGCCGAGGCGCTGAGGGATGGCGGCTTCGACATGGCCGATGTGGTGCGGGCGCATTACTACATCACCGACCAGGCCTTCGTGGACGTGGTCTTCCCCATCCTCGGCGAGGCTTTCGGCGAGATCAGGCCGGCGGCGACGATGATCGTGTGCCAGCTCAACAAGCCGGAAATGAAGATCGAGATCGAAGTCACGGCGCTGCGGCGTACGGCTTGAGGAGGCAAAGCCATGACGGTCCGGCGCATCGTGGCCAATATCGGGACACCAGACGCGGCAGCGGCGAAACGCTTCTATCAGGACGTGCTTGGCCTCGATGTGCTGATGGATCAGGGCTGGATCGTCACCTTAGGCTCCGACGCACGGATGCAGGTGCAGATCAGCTTCATGGCCCAGGGCGGCTCCGGCACGCCGGTGCCGGACCTCTCCATCGAGGTCGACGATGTCGATGCGGCGCTGCAACGCATGAAGGCCGCCGGCTTTGCCGCCGAGTATGGTCCGGCCGACGAACCCTGGGGCGTACGGCGGTTTTATGTGCGCGATCCGTTCGGCCGGTTGGTGAATATTTTGTCGCACAAGTGATTTGTTCCTCTCCCCCGCCTCTGGCCACGGCGAGGAACCCAGGTCTTGAGACGCGGGCGCCGTCGTAGCGTTCTTCATCCCCTTGCGCTGCAAGCTCTTGGCGTTTAGCAAGGCCGCGGTTTCTCCAACAGCATTGGGACGGTTCTCCATGGCTTCGAAAAATCTTCTCCTGCTCGCCGGCGACGGCATCGGCCCCGAGGCGATGGCCGAGGTGAAGAAGCTGATCGCGGCCATGAACGCAAAGCTCGGCAGCGGTTTTGCCACTGATGAAGGCTTGGTCGGCGGCTGTGCTTACGACGCGCATGGCGCGGCGATTTCCGACGCCGACATGGCAAAGGCGATGGCTGCGGATGCGGTTCTGTTCGGCGCCGTTGGCGGGCCGAAATGGGACAAGGTGCCTTACGAGGTGCGTCCCGAGGCCGGGTTGCTACGGCTGCGCAAGGATATGGAGCTGTTCGCCAATCTCCGGCCCGCCATCTGCTATCCGGCGCTGGCCGCGTCCTCTTCGCTGAAGCAGGAGGTGGTCGAAGGCCTCGACATATTGATCGTGCGCGAGCTTACCGGCGGCGTCTATTTCGGCGAGCCGAAGCAGATCATCGATCTCGGCAACGGCCAGAAGCGCGGGATCGACACGCAGGTCTACGACACGTTCGAGATCGAGCGGATTTCGGGCGTCGCCTTCGAGCTGGCGCGCACGCGCAAGAACCACGTGACATCGATGGAAAAGCGCAACGTCATGAAATCCGGCGTGCTGTGGAACGAGGTCGTCACCCAGACCCAGAAGACTCGCTATGCCGACGTCAAGCTCGACCACATGCTGGCCGATGCCGGCGGCATGCAGTTGGTGCGCTGGCCAAAGCAGTTCGACGTCATCGTCACCGACAATCTGTTCGGCGACATGCTGTCCGACATCGCCGCCATGCTGACCGGATCGATCGGCATGCTGCCGTCGGCCTCGCTCGGCGCGCCCGATGTGAAGACCAGGAAGCGCAAGGCGCTGTACGAGCCGGTGCATGGCTCGGCGCCCGACATTGCCGGACAGGGCATCGCCAACCCGATCGCCATGATCGCGTCGTTTGCCATGTGCATGCGATATTCCTTCGGCATGGTCGATGAGGCCGACAAGCTCGAAGGCGCAATAGCCGCCGTGCTCGACGACGGGCTCCGGACGAAGGATATTTTGTCCGAGGGCATGACCGAAGTCGGCACTGTCGCAATGGGCGATGCCATCATCGCCAAGTTCCTGGCTTAGCGGCCGACTCAGCGGATCTCGCCGGCCAGCCGTTTCAGCAGGCCGACGAGTTGCGCCTCATCCACGGTTGAGAAAAAAGCAGCGTCGGCGGCTTCGACGGCGACGATAGCGCGCTGGACTGCGGCCGTCCCCGTCGTGGAGACGCGGATCACCTTGGCGCGGGAATCCCGCGGGTCGGTGTCCCGCACAATCAGTCCCTTTGCCTCAAGCCGGGCGACGACGTCCGACGTCATCTTCACCTCGGTGCCGGCCTGCGCGGCGAGTTGGACCTGGTTGGGCGGCTCGCCATAGCGGCCGAGCCACATCGCCGAAGCCAGCAGCACGAACTGGACATGGGTAAGGTCAAGCGGGGCCAGCGCCGCCGTCATGACGCGCTGCCAGCGCATGGTGGTTCGCCAGAGCAGCAAGCCGGGGCTCTCGGATGGTCCGCTGAAGCGCGTGTTCAGATCCCCTTGATCAGCCACCGTTCGCCAACACCATTGCCTGCTCGAACAGTTTAGCCATCGAAGTGTCGAAATCGCCGCTGATCTGCGGCCCGAGCTCTGGTCCGACCTCGGCGGCCGATGGGCCGGAAATCTCGAGGCGATGAGTCACTTGAGTGCCACCCTCGACCGGCGTCAGCGTATGCCTGAACAGCAGTTTCGTGTCGCCGAAGAGGTCTCGTCGGCATAGGTTACAGCGTCGACGAGGTCGACGATCGTCGATTCGAAGGTGTCCTGCCCGACGGGCGTTACAGAGACGCGGGTGCCCTTGGCGAACGGGCCGTGCAGCACGAAGGTATCGGAGCCTTCGTAGGTGAGGCGGCCTTCGTGCAGCGCCTTGAGCGCGTTCCAGATGGCCTGCGCCGAAAGGGGGGAAATTGCGGTGTACTCGTTGGTCCACATTTGTCTTGGCTCCATCATCCGTTTTCGATCGTCGATTTGATGATTGCACAGATTGTCTGTGCACAGACTAAATGGCAAGAGAAATATTTCGTTCGTCCGGTCAAAACAGCAGCTGCCTTCCCGGCTGCGACCTAAGCCATTGTTATAGCACGGCTGTCCGCAAACAGCCGGCTGCTCATTTCTTGGCGCGGGTCTAGGCTCCGCCTCCTCCAGGCACCGGCCCCCACTGGTTTTCGTGGGCCTGGGTCGGGATCAATCCGAGTATCAGCGCGAGGATCAGCGTAGCCGGAGCGAACATGAAGGTGATTGCGAAGTAAGGTATTGCCAGCCAGCCGGTCAGGCCGATGTCGTGCAAGCGGCGCACGACGAGCCCGACCCAGGGCAGGAACGTCGCTAGCCAAAACAGCCCCCAGACGCCGATCATCACAATCGGCCAGTTGCCGGCATCGAAATTGCCGACGGCCTGGTCGGCGAGGGCGCCGGCAATTCCGACCAGGATGAAGCTGACGGTCCAGAACAGGCAGTAGCCCCAGAATTCCTTGCGGCGGGCGCGTTCGGCGAAGTTGATGTAGTTGCGCGTCACGCCTCGCCAGAAATAACCCGGCAGTCCGCTATCGCGAACCGCGCCGTCTTCCGCCAGGCGGCCGAAATGCTGTGGGGCGGCTGAAGCGGCAGCCGCCTTGGGCGGCGCGGCGCTTGCCGCTGGCGCAGCGGTGGCGGGACTGGCGGGCTGGGCGCGGATTGAAAAAACGTCGCGCGCCTGACCGCTTGCCGGCAGAAACTCGACCACAGCGCCGTTCGCGATCACGGTATCACGGCGCAGATCCTCGCGCGCGAAGGTGTAGCGGTTGCCGTCCGCCCCGGTGATGAAGCCGAAACCCTGGGCCTCGTCATAGTGAAGAACTTCGCCGCGCATTTAGCCTCGCCCCCGTGCAGGCACAGACTGTTCAAAGTTGCGGCGGACTGCAAGGGGGTGGACGAAATGGAGGGCGAACGGTTCAGGCATGAGTTGCTTTATTTTCCGGTGCGTTGGCGCTGCCCCTCACCTGCCTGCCGGCATCCTCTCCCCGTATAGTGGCGGGGAGAGGGGTCGCTGTTATCGACGATTCCACCAATCGCCAACGTTGCAAGAAGAGCGCCAAGGCTGCGGTCAGCCCTTTCTCCCCGTCACTATACGGGGAGAAACGCCCGGCAGGGCAATGAGGGGCAGCGCCTACATCTGTAATTGGCCGATAAGAGCCTCAAACCGGCCGCTTCTTCGGTTTCTTGTTCTTCGGCGGTCCAGCCTTGTCGAATTTCGGTTTCCCGGCCCAAGGCTTTGCATCGCCGGGGGGCCGTTCCCGCTTCTCGAATTTCGGCTTGTGTGCGCTTTGCGGCGCCTCGAACGGGCGCTTGCCGCGATGCGGCTTCTTGTCGGGCTTCGGCGCCTGGTAGCCGGCCCGCGACAGGTCGGGCGTGCCGTCCAGGCGCTTCACCGCAATGTTGCCCTGCAATTTCTTGTCGGGGCCGACGGCGGCGAGGAAGCGATCGGCCCAGTCGGCCGCGATCTGCACGTAGGTCTCATCCTGCTGCATCTTGATGGAGCCGATCTCGCGCTTGGAGATGTTGCCGGTGCGGCACAGCATCGGGATCAGCCAGCGCGGCTCGGCATTCTGCTTGCGCCCGATCGACAGCGAGAACCAGACGCTGTCGCCGAAATCGTCGCGGCGGCTGGGCGCTTCGTCGCGGCGTTCGAATTTTTCGCCCGCCGGTCTGTCTCGCGACGGCGTGAAGGCCGCGACCTCCGTCAGTTCCTCGGGCGCCGAGCGGCTGGCGCGGCATTGGCGCACGAAGGCGGCGGCCACCTGTTCCGCGCCATGCTTGGCCAGAAGCGCGTCGATGAAGCCGCGCTCGTCCTCGGCAATCGGCTCTTCGAAGGCTGGATCGGCAAGGATGCGCTCGTCGTCGCGCTTGATGACGTCGTCGGCGGAGGGCGGGCTCGCCCATGTCGCCTTCAGCCCGGCATTCTGCAGCAGCCGTTCGGTGCGCTTGCGGGCGCCGTTGGGCACGATCAGCGCGCTGACGCCCTTGCGTCCGGCTCGGCCGGTTCGGCCGCTGCGGTGCAGCAGCGTTTCGGGATTGGTCGGCAGATCGGCGTGGATGACCAGTTCGAGATTGGGCAGGTCGATGCCGCGCGCCGCGACATCCGTGGCAATGCAGACCTTGGCGCGGCCGTCCCGCATCGCCTGCAGCGCGTGGGTGCGTTCGTTCTGGCTGAGCTCGCCCGACAGCGCCACGACGGAAAAATTGCGGTTGTTGAAGCGCGCCGTCAGATGATTGACGGCGGCGCGGGTGTTGCAGAACACCAGCGCGTTCTTCGCTTCGTAAAACCGCAGCACGTTGATGATGGCGTTCTCGCGGTCGGGATAGGCGACATTCAGCGCCCGGTACTCGATATCGAGATGCTGCTTTTCCTCGCCGCCGGCCGAGATGCGTACGGCGTCGCGCTGATAGCCTTGCGCCAGCGTGGCGATCGAGCGCGGCACGGTGGCCGAAAACATCAGCGTGCGGCGCTGAGCCGGTGCGGCATCGAGGATGAATTCGAGGTCCTCGCGAAAGCCGAGGTCGAGCATCTCGTCGGCCTCGTCCAGCACCACGGCTTTCAGCGCCGACATGTCGAGAGAGTTGCGGGTGATGTGGTCGCGCAGGCGGCCGGGCGTGCCGACGACGATGTGGGCGCCGCGCTCCAGCACGCGCCGTTCGGAACGCATGTCCATGCCGCCGACGCAGGACGCGACGGTGGCGCCGGTCGGCGCGTAGAGCCATTGCAATTCGCGCATCACCTGCAGAGCGAGCTCGCGCGTCGGCGCCACGGCCAGCGCCAGCGGTGCGCCAGCCTGGTCAAAACGCTCGGCGCTTCCAAGAAGGGTCGGCGCCAAAGCCAGGCCGAAGGCGACAGTCTTGCCGGAGCCGGTCTGCGCCGACACCAGAGCGTCGGCCTCGCCGAGTTCCAGCACCGCCTTCTGCACCGGCGTCAGCTCGGTATAGCCGCGTTTTTCCAGCGCCTCTGCCAGCGCAGGAACGATACGTTCGAAATTGGACATCTCACTCTTTCGGAATTCGGGGCATGGGCTCATCATGCAGCACATGCCGGGGCTGGCGCCACGCCAGCCAAACACTATTTGGGCGTTCGTACTTCTTGCGGCCGCTATTGTACAGGGCAAGCGAGTGCCTGGCCGCAATTGACTCCTGACGCAAACCGCGTAAAAGCCGGCATCGAACGGGATCATTTTCGATGCGCGGCCTTCTGATGGCTCTTCTTGCATTCGACTTCCCCGGCCACAATCATGGGGCCGGGCGCGTTGGCGCGTCTTACCGTTCCAGCAAAACTATGGCCAAAACCACCACCAAAACGGTGTGATTCCCTTGGCCTAACCACCCTCTCCCGGGTCCGGCCCGGGGGACAAAACCCGCATTGGCCGGCGGGTTTTCTCCAAAAACCAAGCGGAGAGGGACAGGAGATTTCTGATGAGTTTCAAAGTTGCGGTAGTCGGCGCCACGGGCAATGTGGGGCGCGAAATGCTCAACATACTGGAAGAGCGCGGCTTTCCGGTAAGCGAAGTCGTGGCGCTGGCCTCGCGGCGCAGCCAGGGCACCGAAGTGTCGTTCGGCGACCGTTCGCTGAAGGTCAAGACGCTCGACCAGTATGATTTTTCCGACACCGACATCTGCATCATGTCGGCCGGCGGCAACGTCTCCAAGGAGTGGTCGCCGAAGATCGGCAAGCAGGGCTGCGTCGTCATCGATAACTCGTCGGCCTTCCGCTACGACCAGGACGTGCCGCTGATCGTGCCGGAAGTGAACCCGGATGCGATCTCGCTGTTCACCCGCAAGAACATCATCGCCAATCCGAACTGCTCGACGGCGCAGCTGGTCGTGGCGCTGAAGCCGCTGCACGATGTCGCCACCATCAAGCGCGTCGTCGTCGCCACCTATCAATCGGTATCGGGCGCCGGCAAGGAAGGCATGGACGAACTCTTTACACAGACCCGCGCGGTGTTCGTCGCCGATGGCGTCGAGGTCAAGAAGTTCACCAAGCGCATCGCCTTCAACGTCATTCCGCACATCGACGTCTTCCTCGACGACGGCTCGACCAAGGAAGAGTGGAAGATGGTCGCCGAGACCAAGAAGATGCTCGACCCCAAGATCAAGCTGACGGCGACCTGTGTGCGCGTGCCGGTGTTCATCGGCCATTCCGAAGCCGTCAACATCGAGTTCGAAAAGCCGATCACCGCCGACGAGGCGCGCGATATCCTGCGCGAAGCGCCGGGCTGCCAGGTCTTGGACAAGCGCGAGGATGGCGGCTACATCACGCCGCTGGAATCGGCCGGCGAGGACGCCACCTTCATCTCGCGCATCCGCGAGGATTCGACCATCGACAACGGCCTGTCGATGTGGATCGTCTCCGACAATCTGCGCAAGGGCGCGGCGCTCAACGCGGTGCAGATCGCCGAGCTTCTGGTCGAGCGCGGCCTGATCCAGCCGAAGAAGAAGGCGGCCTGACGGCTGGTTTGTTTTCGCTCACGGGGTTCGGCCTTCGGCCGATTCCGTTTATCGCTCACGGGCCGTATCGCCGCTGCCGCGGCTGGCCCTCCGCGGGGCGCCGGAAAGCCGGCGGCCCGTAGTCGCGGGCTCGGCCTTCGGCCGAAGCCTTCCTTCTCCCCGTTCACGGGGAGAAGGTCCCGGCAGGGGGATGAGGGCAGCGCTGACCTCTGTTGAGAAACGCCTTTGAACGATCCCACCAAAATCGTGCTGCGCCCCGCCACGGCTTTGGATGCCGCGACCATCGCCATTGTCATGCGGGCCGCACTTGGCTCGTTCTCCTGGATGCCGGTCATCCACACGCCGGATGAGGATCTTGCCTTCATCCGCGAGATCGTGCTGTCCCGGCAGCAGGTGACGGTCGCCGAGGCCGGCACCGGCATTGTCGGCTTCATTGCCCTGAGCGGCGATTGGGTGGAACAGCTCTATCTCGACCCCGCCTGGACGGGGCAAGGCATCGGCAGCCGGCTGCTGGTGCAAGCGACCGCCGCGCTACGGATCGTTAAACTGCATTGCTTCCAGGCCAACACCGGCGCGCGTCGCTTCTACGAGCGCCATGGCTTTCGCCCCGAGGCGTTCGGCGCGGGCACCACCAACGAAGAAGGCCTGCCGGATATTCTCTACCTGCGTCGAGCTTGATATTCAGCCGGCGTTATCCTTGGCCAGTTGGCGCAATAACTCCATCGCTTCCTCGGCCCGCTCAGCGGGCACGAACAGATGGTCATGATAGAAAGCAGAGACCGGATTGACGCCCATGCCGGCGGCGGCAAGCCGGGCGGTGATGGCGGCGAGGAAGCCGACGGCTTCCAGCGAGGAGTGGACGTTCAGGGTGATCATGCGGCAGCGGAACGAAGCGGTCAGCCCGGCCGCCCGTGCCGCGTCCTCGGTCACGATCAGTGTCACACCCTCGCGCTCGCGAAAGACCATCACGGGATCGAGGCCTGCCTGCCGGCTGATTCCAGGTGTGAGCGTAGCGAACACGTAGACGTCCGGCAGCAGTTCCGGCGTCATCGCCGCCAGCAGCTTTTTCAGATCAGTCTCGCCGGCCATTCGCTCGTCTCTCGCCCAGCCCTATCAATAGCCGTGACTGGTGGATGTCGATAGTCCGTCAAGGTGGAGGGACAGCGCCCCCCTCTGCCCTGCCGGGCATCTCCCCCGCAACCAGGGAGATCGGCGGTTTCGATGCTCCGCTCATTCATGGAACATTGCCGAAGCGGTCGAGCGTGTAATCTCCCCCCTTGCGGGGGAGATGGCCGGCAGGCCAGAGGGGGGTGTGAAGGATCGCCACGCAGCGGCTTTTGCTTGCTGCTACCCAAAAAGAATCCGCACCCTGTAGGATCGCCGCCCCATCGCTCGTCCTTGGTCCGAAGCCAGCAAACGGCTCGAACCGCTTAGGAGGGAACACCCGTGAGTATTTCTCAAACCATGCCCGTCTCATCGGGCGCCCTGTGGACCGGCCGCGTGCTCAGCGGCCTCATCATCCTGTTTATGATCTTCGACGGCGTCATCAAGCTGCCGCCGCTCGATGTCGTCACCCAGACCATGGTGCCGCTCGGCTGGCCGGCCGATGTCAATGTCGCGCGCACGCTCGGCATTATCGGGCTGATCTCGACCGCGCTCTATGCGCTGCCCCGCACCTCGGTGCTCGGCGCCATCCTGCTCACCGGCTATCTCGGCGGCGCCATCGCCACAAATATGCGCGTCGGCAGCCCGTTGTTTTCGCACACGCTGTTTAGCGTCTATCTCGGCATCATCCTGTGGGGCGGTCTCTATCTGCGCGACCCAAGCGTGCGCGCCCTGATCCCGTTCAGCCGTTAAGCGAGGAGAAAAACATGCTCAGCACCATTCTCATCCTCCTGGTCGTCATCATCGCCGCCGTGCTCATCTATGCGGCGACGAGGTCGAATGATTTCGTCACCGCCCGCACCGCCAGCATCAAGGCCGCGCCGGAAGCGATCTTTCCGCTGATCAACAATTTCAAGCACTGGCCGGAATGGTCACCCTACGAAAAGCTCGACCCGCTGATGAAGCGCACGCTGTCGGGCGCTGATGCCGGCAAGGGCGCCGCCTACGCCTGGGAAGGCAATGCCAAGGCCGGCAAGGGACGCATGGAGATCGTCAATTCCGTGCCATCCTCGCTGGTGTCGCTGAAGCTCGACTTCGAGAAGCCGTTCCGGGCCAGCAACAGCGTCGACTTCACCCTGAAGCCCTCGGGCGACACCACCGCAGTCACCTGGGCAATGCGCGGCAGCCGGCCCTTCATTGCCAAGCTGATGGGCCTGTTCATGAGTTTCGATACGCTGATCGGCAAGGATTTCGAGGCTGGCCTCGCCAATCTGAAAAAGGCAGCCGAAAGGTAGAAAAGCCTGGATTTTCAACAAGCTCGGCGGCGGTCGGCACGAATGTGACCGGCGCGGACACCGCGATCTCTCACGTCATCGGGATCAAATCAGCCGTCTGGGAGTTAGAGCCGTGGCGGCGAGGACGGCGATCCGCGTGAGAGAGGAACGATAATGAAAAGAGCGATGATCATTCTGGTACTGGCGACCGCACTGGGTGCGTGCTCGCAAACCGAAAAGGGTGCCGCGGTCGGCGGCCTCGGCGGCGCGGCGGTTGGCGCAGCTGTGGCAAATGATCCGGTTCAGGGCGCCGTCGTCGGCGGCGCCGTCGGCGCCGTGGCCGGCGCGCTGATCGGCCGTGCCAGCGAAAGCGGTCAATGTCGCTACCGCGGCCGCAACGGGCGCACCTACATCGCCAGCTGCCCCGACGGTTATTGAACACAGCCAGGTCCAACATCGGAAACCGGCGGCTATAGATCGCCGGTTTCGCTGTTGCCCAAGGCAGCTGGACCATGGCTGCCTGCGCTACAGCAATCCCCGGATATGCTCCCAAGCCAGGCGGCCCAGGCGTGTGTCGGCGTCGTCATTGCCGCCATGGGCGTGCAGCCCCGAGCGCGGCGTGTTTTCGCCCGGCAGCAGAATGCGGTGGCCGGCGTCGGGCACTGAGACGAGGCAGGTGGTCATTGCTGTGTCCTGGCGACGCCGAACGATCGACTGGGCAAAATCCAGCGATGGCCATAGCGCGTCGTCGCCGCCCGCAACCAGAACAATGTCGGCTGAAATAGCTTCGGCGGGAATGGCAGCCTTGGCCGCTGCGTCCTTGAAGGTTTGCAAGGCACGTAGGAAGAGCCCCCGGTAGGACACCAGACCATCGACATACTCAGCGTTCCAAGCGGGACTGCTTGGGACAAACGGCAAAGGAATCCCCTCGAGCGTCCACGACGATCGTTCCGGCCAGCTGACGCCGTCGCGGCCCGGCCCGATATTGCCCCAGACCACCGATGTCGGGCTGATCGCAACCACGAGGCCGATGCGTGGATCGTGAGCCGCCGCAAGCAGGGAGGCCTCGGCGCCTTTCGAGGTCCCGACATAGACGATGCGCCGGCATCCCATCTGGACAAGATAGTCGGTCGCCGCGAAAAACGTTTCGAGCGGGATCTCGCAAATGCCGGGCACCTGACCTTCGCCGCCAAACCATTGCAGCGCGAGAGCGGATGCTCGTTCCTTGGCAAAGAGCCGGGCGCGGGTGACGTCGATGCGGCCGCTCGATCCGCTGAGCACGACGACGCCTGTCGTGGCGCCGGCGCATCGCAACAGCGTTCCGGCTACGCCGCCGAAAAGGGTCTCTTCCGTGACGGTCCGCTCAGTCATCTTTCGTTCGAACGCATATGACATCGCCGCACATTAGCAAAACGGCGGGCACAGGCCCGCCGTTTTGTCGATGCGATGACGCGATGCTTATTCTGCGGTGGCGGCTTCCGCTTCGGCCGGGGCTGCAGCAGCGGCGGCAACGGCGGCGGCAGCGTCTTCCTGGGCCTTCTTCAGCAGAGAGGCGCGTTCCTGCGCCTTCTTGCCGGGCTCGGCCTTCTTCGGGTTGGAGCGGGCTTCGCGCTTGAGGAGGCCGGCCTCATCGAGGAAGCGCAGCACGCGGTCGGTCGGCTGGGCGCCGTGCGACAGCCAATGCTTGACGCGGTCGGCGTCGACCTTGACGCGCTCGCCGTCCTTGGGCAGCAGCGGGTTCCACGAGCCGATCGACTCGATGAACCGGCCGTCGCGCGGCGAACGGGCGTCGGCGATGACGACGTGGTAGTAAGGGCGCTTCTTCGAGCCCGCACGGGCCAGTCTGATCTTCAAGGGCATTTCATTTCTCCTAAAATTTCTGATCTCAGTGTTGGGTTAATGGCTTTGTCTGGTGCAGGTCGTTGTCCCAAAACCGCTGCGCACTTTTGGGCGACATGCACTTTGTTAGCCGGTTTTGCTTGCGCCGTTGGACGCGGCGATCTGCTCGTGATGGCGGATCACTTCGCGGACGACGAAGTTGAGGAATTTTTCCGCGAAATCGGGGTCGAGATGGGCGTCCTTCGCCAACTGGCGAAGGCGGGTGATCTGCTCCTGCTCGCGCGCCGGGTCGGCGGGCGGCAGGCCATGCTCGGCCTTGAGCACGCCGACCGCCTTGGTGCAGCGGAAGCGCTCGGCCAGCATATGAATGAGGGCGGCGTCGATGTTGTCGATCGAGGCGCGATAGCCGGCCAGGATGGTGCGTGCGTCGGCCATGTCTTTTTCTTCGTTCATAGCGTCCTCACTTCTTCTTTCCGAGGCCGGGCAGACCACCGCCGCCAAGGCCGGGAAGCTTCATGCCGCCGGGCAGACCGGGCAGGCCACCGCCGCTCGGGGCGGGCCGGCCCTTCATGCCGCCAAGACCGGGCATCTGCTTCTGCAAGGCTTCGAGCTGCTTGGGATCCATCTTGGAGAGGTCGGGCATGCCGCCACCCATCATGCCGCCGGGGCCACCCGGCATCATGCCGCCGAGGCCCATCTTGGAGGCAAGGCCGCCCATCATGCCGCGCATCAGGCCGCCGCCTTTGCCCTTGCCGCCCATCGCCTTCATCATGTCGGCCATGCCGCGATGCATTTTCAAGAGCTTGTTGATCTCGGCCGCATCCGTGCCTGAGCCGGCGGCGATGCGCTTCTTGCGCGAATGTTTCAGCATGTCCGGATTGGCGCGCTCGGCCTTGGTCATCGACGAGATGATGGCGAGTTGGCGGCCGAACATCTTGTCGTCGAGGCCGGCGGCCGCCATCTGGTCCTTCATTTTGCCCATGCCGGGCATCATGCCCATGATGCCGCCCATGCCGCCCATTTTCGACATCTGCTGAAGCTGGCCGGCAAGGTCGTTCAGGTCGAACTTGCCCGACTGCATCTTTTTGGCCATCGCCGCCGCCTGCTCGGCGTCGATGTTTTCGGCGGCCTTTTCGACCAGCGAGACGATGTCGCCCATGCCGAGGATGCGGTCTGCAATACGCTTGGGGTGGAATTCCTCCAGCCCGTCCATCTTTTCGCCGGTGCCGATCAGCTTGATCGGCTTGCCGGTGACGGCTCGCATCGAAAGCGCGGCACCGCCACGGCCATCGCCGTCCATGCGGGTCAGCACCAGGCCGGTGATGCCGACGCGCTCGTCGAAGCTTTTGGCAAGGTTGACGGCGTCCTGGCCGGTCAGCGAATCCGCGACCAGCAGGATTTCGTGCGGGCTCGACATCTTCTTGATGTCGGCCATCTCCACCATCAGCGGCTCATCGATATGGGTGCGGCCGGCGGTGTCGAGGATGACGACGTCATGACCGCCGAGCTTGGCTGCCTGGACGGCGCGCCTGGCGATGTCGACCGGGTTCTGGCCCGCAATGACAGGCAGGGTCGCGACTTTGACCTGCTCGCCGAGCTGGCGCAGCTGCTCTTGCGCCGCGGGCCGCCGCGTGTCGAGCGAGGCCATCAGAACCTTCTTGTTCTGGCGCTCGGTCAGGCGCTTGGCGATCTTGGCGGAGGTCGTCGTCTTGCCGGAGCCCTGCAGGCCGACCATCATGATGACGACCGGCGCCGGCGCATTGAGGTCGATGGCGACGCCCTCGGCGCCGAGCATGTCGACCAACTCGTCATGGACGATCTTGACGACCATCTGTCCGGGCTTGATCGACTTGACGACGGCGGCGCCGACGGCCTTCTCGCGCACCTTGTCGGTGAAGGAACGCACCACTTCCAGCGCAACGTCGGCTTCGAGCAGCGCACGGCGCACCTCGCGCAACGCCGCCGAGACATCAGCCTCCGACAGCGCGCCGCGGCCTGTCAGGCCGTTCAGGATGGAGCCAAGGCGCTCCTGAAGTGATTCAAACATTGGTCAACCCGCCGCGCGAGAGCGCCTTGGATTCATGGTGATCCCTGTCGGGCCGATGGCCCTCCACGCCTCTTGTGCGCTCCTGCAGCGATTCAAACATTCCGTTTCCTTTTCTCAGGCACCCCGATGGTGCCCGAGAGGTAGTGCGTTCGCGCCGCTCATCCAAGCAAAGCTCAAAACCAAAAAGCACCCGGGGGCGCTCAGCGCTGCCGGGTGTTGGCCTCCAGGATCTGTTTACAGCACCCACCTCAAAAGGTTTTGGCGTCCTGGTCGGCTTGCTCGGAGGGATACTCGTCGCGGATTTCGGGGCTGTAGACAGGAAATCGGCCGAAGAGTCAACACAAGGGCGGCTTCCCGGTCTCTGGATCGGTCCCTGTTTAGTTCACCCTGCATCCCGAGGGTCGGCCGTAACCTTCAGCGGCGAGCGCGGGTGCAGAAGCAGCAGGATCGTCAGCAAGGTGCAGACGATACCGATGGCGGCGATGATGACGGCATCCGTCGTCGTCCAGTCCGGACCTTCCAGCGGCTTGGCGTTGAACAGGGCGAAGGAATTGTAGTTCTCCTGATGCGAGATCAGCAGGAAGCCGGTGAGATTGTTGCCGAGATGGGCGCCGAAGGCGGCGCCGAGATTGCCGGTGACATAAACCACCAGCGTCAACAGCAAGGCGAAGGCGGCGATCGAGGCCAGCACGCAGGCGTTGATGGCGGGGGTCGAGCCCGAGCTCCAATGCAAGGAGGTGAACAGCAAAGCGGGCAATAGCGCCCACACGTAAGGGCTCTCGAAGCGCCTGGCCAGGCCGCGCAGCAGATAGCCGCGAAACAGCATCTCCTCGGACGAGGTCTGCAGCAGGGTCAGCGCCACGATCGGGAGCAGGAACAGCAGCCAGGTCGACAGGTTGATCGTGCCGCGGGCGATTTCGGGCTGTAGCCAGTAGAGCAGGATTTCGGAAAGCGCCGATGTGATCAGCACCGCGACCAGGCCCTTGAGGAAGCCCGACAAGGACACGCGGCGGCTGGCGCCGAAAAGCGCCGAGAGCGGCTCGCCATGGACGAAACGCATGGCAAGCCAGAGGCCGAGCCAGATGCCGGTAAACGAAGTGAGTGCGGTGAGTATGCCGATGGGCGAGGCCAGAAAGCCCTGAAGCGGCCCGCGCGGATCGTCCGGCAATACATGCCAGACGATCGCGACATAGGTGCCGCCAAGCACCACAACCAGGGTGATCGCCACCCAGAACAGGACGACGACTGCCGTTCCAATTATCAGCCGCGGCAGGTTCGTCTTTTCGGTGGCCGTGTTGCTATAGCGCTCGAAGGCGGCTGGATCTGATATCACGCGAATTCCTCTGCCGAACGCATCGGGTCGCATGATCTAGGGGATCGTCGGCTCTCGCGCAATTGCTGCTGTTCAGCGACCCTTTTGCCGCCCTCAGCCTCGGCAGGAGGGCGGCACGAGTTCACTTGTCATTCTTTCCAGGCAAAATCAGCGCACGACGTACATGATGCGCCGTGTCTGCGGGTCGACCAGCGCCTGCTGGCCATTCACATAGACGTAGCGGTAGCGGTAGTCGGGGATTTCGCGCAGTTCGACCGTGTCGGGCAAGGTGGCACCGGTCACCACCTCGCCCTCGAGATAGACAGGATCGAGCCGGTGCGTGCTGACATAGGTGCCGACTTCCGCCGGTGGCCTGTCGATGGCGTCGACGGGGCCGTCGTCGGACAGAATCGCACCGGTATAGGTATCGGGATAATCATCCTGCGGCGGTGTAACCACGGTGATGGCGGCGTTGGCGGGGCGGCGTGTCAGAACGACCCGGTTGCCGCCGAAATCGGCCGTGACATAGTCGGAATAGACCCAGCCCTGGCCTCCGGCTTCGGCAATGGTGCACCATTTGCTGTTTTCGATGCAGCCATTGAGCGTCGCCGACTGGCCGGCGGCGAGCACGCCGATCACAGGATATTGCGGGCCGGGGCCGGCGCGCACATTAAGATCGGTGACGGCCGAGACGGCGGTATCGGCGAGTGCCGCACCCGACATCGCGACAAGCGCCCCGGCGACGGCCGGAAACAATATGCGTCTCATGGTTTCTCTCCCTTTCATGGTCCCTCGCGACACCAAACGAAACCAGAACGCATGCGTTCCGGCTAAAATACCGACGCCAGCTCACGATTTGTTCCGGTTTCTTTCGGCAAACCGGTCAAAAGCTCATGCACGAAGCTGAGTTTCTGCGCCGTCACGTCCGAAATGACGAAGGGATAAAGGTCGGGCAGGCCCATGCAGCGGTTGATCGAGTTGGAGGCTTCCGAGAGTACCAGCCAGCGGGCGA
Organism: Mesorhizobium sp. M1143; assembly: GCF_040318435.1. Lineage (NCBI taxonomy): Bacteria > Pseudomonadati > Pseudomonadota > Alphaproteobacteria > Hyphomicrobiales > Phyllobacteriaceae > Mesorhizobium > Mesorhizobium sp. M1143. The sequence continues at coordinate 78,657 of NZ_JAMYMJ010000018.1, forward strand.
GAATCTTTTCGAACGGCTCGGGCACGGCGTCAGGTTCCGCGGGCGCCGCCTGCAACCGGCCGCCGGTGTCGCCTTGCGGCAGCACATTGGTCTCCATCGTCTCAAGCTGGCCGAGTGGAAAATTCAGCGCGTGCACCATCTCCAGCGTGTCGGTGATGTGGAGGTGGTGCGCCCAGGTCTCGGCCCAGTCTTCCCATGGATGCGACGTCGCATAGGCGGAGATGTGGTTCTGCTGCCAGTCGGGCGCAGCGCCATTGGCGTAATAGGCCTTCAGCGCCTGCTCGTAGTCGGGGCGTTCGTCGCCGAACAGCGCCCGGAAGGCATCGAGCCGTTGCGGCTCGTCGCGGATCAGCCGGTCCCAGTAGTAATGGCCAAGCTCATGACGGAAATGACCGAGCAGCGTGCGGTAATTTTCGCCCATCTCGACGCGACGCCGCTCGCGCTCGGCCGAGTCCGCCTCGGCGACGTTGAGCGTGATCAGGCCGTTGTCGTGGCCGGTAAGGATGCGTTCGCCGCCGGGACCGCCGCCGATCGGATCGGCAATGAAGTCGAAGGCGAGGCCGATTTCGTCGCCGTGCTTGTGCTTGGGCACGACCGGAAGGCCGAAGGCGAGCAGCGAATAGACGGCGCGCTTCTTGGCCGCCTCGACGCGAATCCAGCGGCGGCGGTTGCCGTCGACGGAGAGGTCGGGGATCAGCTGGTTCAGCACGCAGGCGCGGCAGTAGGTATGACCCGGTTCGGCCATCCAGTTGCAGGCGCATTCATCCGCATTGGTGCAGTGGAAGATGCCGTCGACGTCAGACAAGGCAAAGCGCGCATGCTCGGGATCGTAAAGCACGAGACTCCCGCAATTCAGGCACTGCGCATTCTCGAAGTAGAGGCGATGGCCGCAATGCGGGCAGTCGAACAGTTTCATGTCGATCTCGATGCGTCAGGCGTTGGCGTATGGCGTCAGAGGAGGAATATGGTGCGGAGCGGCGCCTCGCCCAAACGCCCGCCACGGGCCGCCGTTCCATGCCCCCGTCACCTCTTTTTACCCGAGCAGCGAATTCGCCTGCCCGGCACCGGGCGTTTCGGCCACAATAAGCACTTGATCGTAAGCAAATTCCGCTGCATTGGCCAGGGTAGCGCCGGGGGTACGGTGACAATGGCGCGTTTCGCTGGCAAGTTCGCAACCGGGACGTGATTCAGGCAATCAGGAGAGAAAGCATGGCATTGCTTGCCAAGGGAAAGATTATTGCTGCCGCGGTGGTCGCGGTACTCGCGCTGGCGACGGGCGCGCAGGCGGCGGCCAGCTGCGGCAAGACCGGCGCGGGCTTCGAAGCGTGGAAGCAGGACTTTGCCGCGCAGGCCAGGTCCGAAGGTGTTGGTGGGAAGGGTCTGGCTGCTCTGGCCGGTGCCAGCTACGCGACAAAGACAATCTCCGTCGACCGCGCCATCCACAAGGCGTTCAGCGGTTCGGTGGACGCCTTCATGAAGCGCCGTGGCGGAGCTGCGATCATTTCCAGGGGCCGTGCGCTGAAGAAGTCGAATGCGGCGATGTTCGACAGGATCGAGAGCAATTACGGCGTGTCGCCGGGCGTGTTGCTGGCCATCTGGGGCATGGAAACCGGCTTCGGAGCCTCCCTTGGCAACCAGAACACCGTCTCCGCAATTCTGACGCTTGCCTATGATTGCCGTCGCCCGGGGTTCTTTTACCCGCACGCCATTGCGGCGCTGAAGCTGGTCGATCGCGGCGCGCTCAGCGCCTCGTCGGTCGGCGCTGCGCATGGCGAGATCGGCCATACGCAGTTCCTGCCCGGCAATGTCCTGAAGTATGGCGTCGGCAACGGAAATCTGCGCGACAAGGCAACGGCCTTGGCTTCGACGGCCAACTTCCTCAAGGCTCATGGCTGGCGGGCGGGTGCGAGCGCGAGTGCGAATATGGGCGCCATCGCCGGCTGGAATTCCGCCAGCGTCTACCAGCAGGCCATCGCCCAGATCGCCGACGCGATCGACGGCGGCTGACAGAAATATCCAGATCGAAGAACGGAAAGCCCGGCCATGCGCCGGGCTTTTCTGCAAGGACTGGAGCTTTTGGCGGTCAAACCGTTCAGCAGCCAAGCGGCTACCCGCCTTTTATGACCTTCCAGATGTCCGTGGACTGGTCGAACTGGAGGCGGTTTATGTCGGAGAAGGTCAGCCGGCCGCTCTTCATGGCATCGGCAAGGCGGCGGCACAGCAGTGGCGGCATGCGCTCCAGGGAAACGCCCATAAAAGCGGCGATCTCGTGTTTGGCCGATATATTCGATATGGCCACCTTGGTGATGCAGCGATCGAATGCCGCCTCGGGATCCTGTTTCACTTGCTCCTGCCCAGTCTGGCAACCGGCCAGCATGACGACCATTGCAGGCAGGGCCACAAACCACGGCTTCATTGTCAGCTGCCCCCATCGATTGTGAGGAGGCTGGATAAGGGCCCGAAAAGATCAAGCAGGAAAAGAACTGAGTTCTTTGCCGCCGCTCTGTTTCTTTGTTTTTACGCAGTTACGGACGAAGTCGGGCATGCTCTTTCTCGAATTGCTCGATCGTTGGCGCAAATGCCGGCTGAGCGACTGGGCTCTCAATAATGTGCGTAGCCGCTCAACGGGCACTTCTGGGAAATAGGAACCTCGAAGGCGCCTTCAGTACCTTTGCAGCTCCGGAATTTGGAGTTGCGCAGCACCGGCGCGGCCCTGGCAGCCGCCTTTGACTTGCCCTTGATGACCAGCCATATCTCGGTCGGCAGGTCTAGCTGCACTCTGTTCAAATCGGAGTAGCTGATCCGCCCGCTGCGTACGCCTTCGGTGATACGCTGGCAGAACAGGGCCGGCATGCGCTCCTGCGAGACGCCCATGAAAGAGGCGATTTCGTGCTTGAACGTGATGCTCCACAAATGGACTGCGGAGATGCACCCGTCCTGCTCGCGTTTCGCGGCCGCCTGCGAGGACTGGCATCCGGTAAAGACGATGGCCGCCGCAAGCATGAGAAAAATGGCGTTTTTCACGATCAGAATCCCTCGTCCCGCAAGGAATTTAGATGAGGCTTTTAAAAGGTCAAACGGAAACCATGTCAGCCAGCTTGGCCTCTTATATTAGAGGTACCAAATAAAAACCCTGCGTGACCGCCGGGTTTTCCTGGAACACTAGTTTGGTTCACCCTTGCGGCTCCTTGCCGCCAGCGTCCTCAGCCGCAGCGCATTGAGGCGGATGAAGCCGGCGGCGTCCTTCTGGTCGTAGGCGCCGCGGTCATCCTCGAAGGTGACCAGCGCGTCGGAATAGAGCGTCTTCTTGGATTTGCGGCCGGTGACCATGACATTGCCCTTGTAGAGTTTCAGGCGCACCGTGCCTTCGACGTCTTCCTGGCTCTTGTCGATCATCGCCTGGAGCATCAGCCGCTCGGGCGAGAACCAGAAGCCGTTGTAGATCAGCTCGGCGTAGCGCGGCATGAACTCGTCCTTGAGGTGGCCGGCGCCGCGGTCGAGCGTGATCGATTCGATGGCGCGGTGGGCGACGATCAGGATGGTGCCGCCGGGGGTCTCGTAGACGCCGCGCGATTTCATGCCGACGAAGCGGTTCTCGACCAGATCGAGCCGGCCGATGCCATTGTCGCGGCCAAGATCGTTAAGCGCCGTCAGCATGGCGGCCGGCGACAGCTTCTTGCCGTTCAGTGCAATCGGATCGCCCTTCAAAAATTCGATCTCGATCTCGGTGACCTTGTCCGGCGCCTCCATCGGCGAGACGGTGCGCTGATGGACGAATTCCGGCGGCTCGCTCCACGGGTCTTCCAGCACCTTGCCCTCGGAAGAGGAGTGCAGAAGGTTGGCGTCGACCGAGAACGGCGCCTCCCCCCGCTTGTCCTTGGCCACCGGGATCTGGTGCTGCTCGGCGAAGTTGATCAGGTCGGTGCGCGACTTGAACGACCAGTCGCGCCACGGCGCGATGACCTTGATGTCGGGATTCAGCGCATAGGCCGACAGCTCGAAACGCACCTGGTCGTTGCCCTTGCCGGTGGCGCCGTGCGCAATGGCATCGGCGCCGACCTCCTGGGCGATCTCGACCAGGTGCTTGGAAATCAACGGGCGGGCGATCGAGGTGCCGAGCAGGTAGGTGCCTTCATAGACGGCGTTGGCGCGAAACATCGGGAAGACGAAGTCGGCGACGAATTCCTCGCGGACATCGACGACGCGGATATCCTTGATGCCCATCATCTCGGCCTTCTTGCGCGCGGGCTCCAGCTCGCCGCCCTGGCCGAGATCGGCGGTGAAGGTGACGACTTCGGCGCCGAGCTCGGTCTGCAGCCATTTCAGGATGATGGAGGTGTCGAGACCGCCGGAATAGGCGAGCACGACCTTCTTGACGTCTTTTGTCTTGGGCATTGCTGGGGACATTTTGGCGGTTCCGCGCGATGAGTTTCGCGGGCGAGGTATCACGGCATTTCCGGCCAGCGCAAGGGATGAACGGCTCCGGCTGCCGCAGCCACTGGACCAGATGCCACGCCAGCCAGTTGCTGGCGTGAGCGGGGAGGCTGCGTTATAGACCGACGATCATTCGCCAGGGGCCACCGATGTCCTTCATTCCCGACACCACAACGCTGATCCAGTTCGCCATCGCCACCATGATCCTGGCGATCACGCCAGGACCGGATATGACGCTGTTCGTCTCGCGCACACTGAGCCAGGGCCGCGCCGCCGGCTTTGCCTCGCTGGCGGGTGCTCTGTTCGGCACGCTGATCCATACAACTTTGGTGGCGGTCGGCATCTCGGCGCTGATCGTCGCCTCGCCGATGGCCTTCCTGGTGCTGAAAATCTTCGGCGCCGCCTATCTGGTGTTCCTGGCCTGGCAGGCGATCACCAAGGGCTCGGCGTTTTCACCGCAGAAGAAGAATGGCCCACAGATTTCGCTGTTCCGCAGCTGGGCCGCCGGACTCGGCGTCAACCTGCTCAACCCGAAGATCATCCTGTTCTTCATGACGTTTCTGCCGCAGTTCGTCTCGGCTCACGATCCGAACGCGCCGGGAAAACTGTTCTTCCTCGGCCTCATGTTCATCGTGCTGTCGATCCCGGTGACGGCGCCGATGGTTTTTGCCGCGGAAAGGTTTTCGGCGGCGATGAAGGCCAGCCCGCGGGTGACGCGGGTGGTAGACTATCTCTTTGCCGGTGTGTTTTCGGCCTTCGCGCTCAAGATCCTGACCGCTCAGGCGAAGTAGCGGCCTGCCACCAGCTTCCGGCCCAGCGGCCGGCGCTTAGCCAGTAGAAGATGCCGCCGACCATGCCGCAGCCGATCACCGCGGCGATGGCGTGCGGTTTCGTGACGTCGAAATCCACGTTCTGATGAACGAAGCCGAGGAAGGCCGCGGCCACGACGCCGCCCGCGAGTGCATAGAACAGCCAGTCGCGGCGGCTGAGGACCTCGGAGATCAGGATTGCGACCACCGCCGGTATGAAAGCGAAATAGGCGACAAACAGCGCCACGAACGGAATCGAAAAATAGAGCGCCGTGGCCATCATCGGGTGCGCATCGTCCGGCTTATAACCGACGGAAGCCATGAACAGCACGTTGAGAAAGGCGCTCGCCGCCAATGAGGCGACGACATAGCCGAACAGGATGACAGCGAAACGGAGGATATAGGCGAAGAGGCGGCTCACGCCTCGCCATGCCCCGCAATCATCATGGCTTCCAGCGCCAGGCGGTCGACCTTGCGCATGCGTTCGGATTCGGATTTGAGCTGGCCGCAGGCGGCCAGGATGTCGCGGCCGCGCGGCGTGCGGATCGGCGAGGCATAGCCGGCATTGTTGATGTAGTCGGCGAATTTCTCGATCGTTTCCCAGTCCGAGCACTGGTAGTTGGTGCCCGGCCACGGGTTGAACGGGATCAGATTGATCTTGGCCGGAATGCCCTTCAGCAGCTTGATCAGCCCCTTGGCGTCCTCGATGGAATCGTTGACGTCCTTCAGCATCACATATTCGAAGGTGATGCGCCTGGCGTTGGACAGGCCCGGGTAGGCGCGGCAGGCCTCGATTAGTTCCTTCAGCGGATACTTCTTGTTGATCGGCACAAGCAGGTCGCGCAAATCGTCATTGGTGGCGTGCAGCGAGATCGCCAGCATGACGCCGATCTCCTCGCCGGCGCGGAAGATCTCGGGCACGACGCCGGAGGTCGACAGCGTGATGCGGCGCTTCGACAGCGAAAGCCCATCACCGTCGGAGGCGATCAGCAGCGCCTTCTTCACGGCTTCAAAATTGTAGAGCGGCTCGCCCATGCCCATCATGACGACGTTGGAAACTTTGCGGCCCTCGGCCGGGACGATGGCGCCGTCGGGTGTGTCGCGGTCGGGGAAGTCACCCAGCCGGTCGCGGGCGGTGAGCAATTGCGCCAGGATCTCTTCCGCCGTCAAATTGCGCACCAGCTTCTGTGTGCCGGTGTGGCAGAACGAACAGGTCAGCGTGCAGCCGACCTGCGAGGAGATGCAGAGCGTGCCGCGGCCTTCTTCGGGAATGTAGACGGTCTCGATCTCGACCGGACGGCCGGCACCGCGCGGCGGAAAGCGGAACAGCCACTTGCGCGTGCCGTCGGAGGAAATCTGCTCCTCGACGATTTCGGGCCGGGCGACGGTAAAATGCTTGTCGAGTTCGGCGCGCAGATCCTTGGAGATGTTGAACATGCCGGCAAAATCGGAGACGCCGCGCACATACATCCAGTGCCAGAGCTGCTGGGCGCGCATTTTCGCCTGGCGCTCGGGCACGATGCCGGCACTGACAAGGGCTTCACCGAGCTCGGCCCGGGTCAGGCCGATCAGCGACGGCTTCTCGGGCGTGGCGCGAGCGCGCAACGCGTCGCGTGCGCCCTCAGTGGTGAGATCGAAGGAAAGGGTCATATCAGCGCCAATATAAGCGAATTGCGGCCGATTTCATCCGTCGTGCCGAAAAGAAGCGCGGCGCATAGCACAGGTTGCGGCGAGAGTCATGCGGCGGGAACCGCGCTAGCCTACTTGCACTTGGCGATCGACGTCAGCGCGGCCGAGATGCCTTTCAGCGAAAACACATAGGTCGTCGGATTGCCGCGGCCAGACTTCGCCGAGACCTTCATGTCGGTGCCGGTCTTCATGGCGGCGATCAGCACCGGCTCTTCGGCGGCGTTCTCGACCCAGGCCGACTTGCCGCGGGTGAACATCGAGAACGTCTTCTTGTCGATGGTGACGGTGGCCTTGGAGCCTTCCTGGAATGTGTAGCCGGCGATGAATTGCGGCTCGTAGGACACTTGCTGGCCCGGCCGCTGGCTGACGAAGAAGAACATGTCGCCGTGATCGAGCGTCGGCGGCTGCTTGTCGGTCGGCACGGTGAGCACATAGCAGACCTTGCCGCCCTGCGCCTGGTAGCTGTAGGTGCCCCAGGCATTGTGCTGGCCGATCTTGGTCGCCTGCTGCGCCAGCGCCGGCGCGGCAAAAGCCACCAGGACCAGGCTCGAGAATAGTGCAATCAATCCGCGCATCGCTTTTCCCGTATTCCAAATGGTGCGTGGCAGGCCGGCTTGGCGTCCTGCCCGTCGCTTCATTTTGATTTAATCTGGGTTACCAAACGGTGAATTTCCCTCGGAAAAGGACATTCACCCATGGAAACCACCGCCATTTCCGCGCCGCTTCTTGAAAAAACGGCTTTCGCAATGTCCCTGCGGCGACTTGGAGGCCACGAAAGCGGCAAGAGTTTGACTTTTCCAACGGCCGCAGCGGAACCCGAAGCCAAGCCGCTATCGTCCTGTTTGAGCGGAGGATTTCTTCTGAACCCAGTTGCCAACGCGACGCCGATTCAGCTCTTGTCGGCGATCGCCGCCTTGGCGGCCTTGCGGTGCGCAGGGGTGATATGGGCGCTTACCGTGGAGATCGCGGCGGTCAGCACGGCGATGTCGTCGGTGAAGCCGAGGCCGAAGACGAAATCGGGTATGACGTCGACCGGCAGCACGAAATAGCCAAGCGCTGCCAGCAATATGCCCTTGGCACGCAAAGGCGTCTTCCTGTCGAGCGCGCAATAATAGCCGGCGACGACCTCTTCCATGAACGGAATCTGCCGGGCGGCCTTCTTGGCCGTGCGCCAGAATTTGGCGCGCACTTCACTCTCGTCGCCGAGCTTGCTGCCGAAGCCGAAGAAATCAAAACCGGGCTGCTGCGCCATCAATCCTCTCCTTGCCGGCCGTCGCGCTACGCGTTGCGCGCGGCCGCCACGGAAAATGTGGTGAAAGTCCCGGTCCACTGCAAGAGGATGGCGCCGATTTGGCGTTGCCGCCCCAGCGTTCAGCCGCCAGCATACCCATTCATCTTCTTGGCCAGCGCGATGTCGAGCGCAGTGACACCACCGGCATCATGGGTGTTGAGCGTCACGTCGACAGTCTTGTAGACGTTCGACCAGTCGGGATGATGGTCCATCTTCTCGGCGGCCAGCGCGACGCGGGTCATGAAGGCGAAGGCTTCGGAAAAATTCTTGAAGTCGAAGCTGCGCTTGATGGAGGCGCCATCGGCTGCCTGCGACCAGCCGGCCAGTTCGGCCAGTGCGCCGGCGATGGCGTCCTTGCTGAGTTTCTCTCTCGTCATGATGATTTCCCGTGCTATCCCAGATATCGACCCTCACCATAATGCAAGTCGCCCAAAAGTCCTTTGCGTTTTGGGCTTCCAAATGCACGAACGGCGCATATCGAATGAGCGTAAAGCCGATAAATTCCATACTCTTCGTCTGCCTCGGCAACATCTGCCGCTCACCCCTGGCCGAAGGCGTGTTCGCGCCGTGCTGGCGGAACGCGGCCGCGACATGGTGCTGGACGACATCGTGCTGGACTCTGCGGCGACCGGCGGCTGGAACCTCGGCGAAGCGCCCGACCCGCGCTCGATCGCGATTGCGGCCCGCCACGGCCTCGACATATCAGGGCAGCGGGCACGCAAGGTCAGGCCGGGGGATTTTTCGCGCTTCGACCTGATCCTCGGCATGGATCGGCAAAATGTCCGCGACCTCAAGGCGTTGGCGCCGGCCGGTGCCCGCGAACGTATTCATCTCTTGGCAGAGTTTGCGCAGGGCAAAACCCGCGACGTGCCGGATCCCTATTATAACGGGGCCGAAGCGTTCGCTTCGGTCTACCGCATGATCCGCGAAGCGTCGGAGGCGCTGGCGACGAGATTGGTGGCGCGGGCGTCGACGCCGGAGAGCGGCCACGCCTCCTCGACAATGTAGGGACCGCCGCCGACCGAATCGCGCGACGACATCAGCACGAAGCGGCCGACGCGAAACGGCAGCGTCGAAAAATTGCCGCGCGCCGACAGGTACTGCGCGACGTCGAGCGGGCTCGAATTGCGCAAGCGTGCCAGCGTAACATGCGGGGTGAACTTGCGCGGGTCGGCGGGCAGGCCGAGCCGCTGGCAGATGCGGTCGATTTCGCTCTGCAGCGCCGAAAGGTCGGGCGAGGCGAAGACGCCGGCCCAGACGGCGTGCGGCTTCTTCTGGCCGAAAGCGCCAACTCCGGACAGGGTGAGCGAGAAGGATGGGCGGTGCACCCGGTCGAGCGCGTTGGCGATTTCGTCGGCGATATGGCCTTCGACGTCGCCGATGAAGCGCAGCGTCAGATGGTAGTTTTCGACATCGATCCAGCGGGCTCCGGGCAGGCCGCCCCTGAGCAGGGACAGCGAAAGAGCGGCGTCACGGGGTATTTCGAGGGCGGTGAAAAGACGCGGCATGGTGAGCCTCCCTTCCTCGAATCGAACTGTGCCCCTAGCGAATCATCGATAGTCAAACGGGGCAAGTGGTTTGTTGGTTGCAGGCATTTTTACGAACAGGCGCCTCCAAGCGATGAATAAGCACTTGCCGTGCCGCTTCGGCGCTTGCATTACCCAGATGCTGCATATGCTCTTCGAGCGCAGCATGGATGACTCGGGTCATCGGCAGCCCGGTCTTTTGTTTCAAAGTTCGCGCGAGGCGAACGCCGCGTTATTCTCGTCAGGCCGGCGTTCAACCGCCACCCTCAACTGCCGCAATCGCCTTCTCCACGGCGGGCATGATGCGCTCGACCATCGCTGCGATGCCCTTCGGATTGGGATGCAGGCCATCCTCCAACTGCAGGCCGGACTGCCCGGCGACGCCATCGAGAAAAAACGGATAGAGCGGCACATCGTATTTCGCGGCCAGCTTTGGGTAGATCGCATCGAAGGCGTTCTGGTAGTCGGCGCCGAGATTGGGAGCGGCGCGCATGCCGGCCAAAAGCACCGCGATCTTGCGCGCTTTCAGCTTCGCCAGCATGTCGTCCAGGTTCTTTTCCGTAATGCTGGGCGAGACGCCGCGCAGCATGTCGTTGGCGCCGAGTTCGAGGATAACCAGCCTTGTCCCATCCGGCACCGACCAGTCAAGCCGCGCCAAGCCGCCGCTCGAGGTGTCGCCTGAAACGCCGGCGTTGGCGACGGTGACGTCATGGCCTTTGGCGCGCAGCGCAGCTTGCAATTTGTCGGTAAAGCCATCGCCAGGCCCGAGGCCGAAACCGGCCATCAGGCTGTCGCCGAAGCCGACGATGGTGAACGTCTCGGCGCGCACAGACGAAATGGCGCCGCAAAGGGTGACGAAAAGGACGAGCCCTGCGGCATTCAAGCGTTTGAAAGACATGTGGCAGCCCCCATATACCCGAGGAATTCTTCCGGCGACGGCTTCCGGCAAGCAGAGCCTTCATCCTGATATAGGACGCTTTAATTGTGACAGAAGCCGTCATCGCGCTTAAAGACATATCCCTGACCCTGGGCCAAGGGGCTTCGTCTGTGCATGTGCTGAAAGGCGTCAGCCTTGACGTGACGCGCGGCGAGGCGACCGGCGTTGTCGGCCCTTCGGGTTCCGGCAAGTCGACCTTGCTGATGGTGCTGGCCGGGCTGGAGCGGGTCGATTCGGGCACGGTGCGCATTGCCGGCGAATTGCTGAACGGCAAAAGCGAGGACCAGCTCGCCTCGTTTCGGGGCCGAAACATTGGCATCGTCTTCCAGTCCTTCCATCTCATTCCCAACATGACGGCGCTCGAAAATGTCGCGGTGCCGCTGGAACTGGCCGGCCATGCCGATCCGTTCGGCGTCGCCGCGCGGGAGTTGGCGGCCGTCGGCTTGAGCGATCGCGTCACCCACTATCCGGGCGAGCTGTCCGGCGGCGAACAGCAGCGCGGGGCGATCGCCCGCGCGCTGGCGCCGTCGCCGCGCATTCTCATCGCCGACGAGCCGACCGGCAATCTCGACCAGGCGACGGGGCGGCAGGTTGCCGACCTTTTGTTCGCCAAGGCGGCCGAGCGCGGCATGACCTTGGTGCTGGTCACGCACGATCCGGCCCTTGCGGCGCGCTGCTCGCGCCAGGTGTCGATGCGCTCGGGCCGCATCGAGGATGCGCCGGTAGCGCAGGTCAAGGTGCCGGCCTGATGCCACTGTCGCAGACGCTGAAGCTCGCGTTCCGCTTCTCGCTGCGCGAGATGCGCGGCGGGTTGTCGGGTTTCCTGATCTTCCTTGCCTGCATCGCGCTCGGCGTCGCTGCAATCGGCGGGGTCAATTCGGTGGCGCAGGCGATCACCGCAGGCGTTGCCGACCAGGGCCAGACGCTGCTTGGCGGCGACTTGCGCTTCCAGCTCAACCAGCGCGATGCGACGCCAGCCGAAAGCACCTTCCTCGACCGCCTCGGCACTGTGTCGCACAGCGCCAATATGCGCTCGATGGCGCGGCTGGAAGACGGCTCCGACCAGGCGCTGGTCGAGGCCAAGGCCGTCGACGACGCCTATCCGCTCTATGGCGCGATCGAGACCGCGCCGCAGCTTGGCAGAAAGGATTTGTTCGACGAGAAATCAGGCGTCTTTGGCGCCGCCGCGCCCGGCCTGTTGTTCGACCGGCTGAATGTGAAGATCGGTGACCGGCTGAAGGTCGGCAGCGCGACATTCGAATTGCGGGCCAGGCTGGTGAGCGAACCGGATGCGGTGTCGGACGGTTTCGGCTTCGCGCCGCGGCTGATGGTCTCGACCGCGGGGCTTGCCGCGTCCGGCCTGATCCAGCCGGGCAGCCTGGTCGAGAATGCCTACAAGGTTCGGCTGCCGGCCGGCGCCAGCGAGGCCGATCTCAAGACCATCCAGGATCGGGCGGCGAGCGATTTCCCTGAAGCCGGCTGGTCGATCCGCACGCGTTCCAATGCGGCGCCGGCGCTGTCGGCCAACATCGAGCGCTTCTCGCAATTCCTGACGCTGGTCGGGCTGACGGCGCTGGTGGTCGGCGGCGTCGGCGTTGCCAATGCGGTGCGCGCCTACCTCGACGGCAAGCGCGGCGTCATCGCCACCTTCAAGAGCCTTGGCGCCTCGGGCGGCTTCGTCTTCACCGTCTATCTCGTGCAAATCCTGATAATCGCCGGCCTCGGCATCGCGCTTGGCCTCATCCTCGGCGCCGCCATGCCGTTTGCAGCCAGCGCTGCGCTCCAGTCGGTCATTCCGGTGCCGGCTAAAGGCGGCTTCTATCCCGGTGCGCTGGCTCTTGCCGCGCTGTTCGGGCTGCTGGTGACGCTTGCCTTCGCGCTGTTGCCGCTCGGCCGCGCCCGCGATGTGCCGGCGACCGCGCTGTTTCGCGAAATGGGTTTTGAGGGCCGCGGCTTTCCACGCCTGCCCTATCTTGCCACGGCGGTCGGCATCGCGCTCGCTTTGGCGGCTTTGGCCATCCTGTTTTCCGGCGACCGGCGCATCGCCTTGATCTTCGTCGGCGCGACGATCTTTGCCTTTCTGGTGTTGCGCCTGGTCGGTGCGCTGGTGCAGTGGGTGGCGCGCAAAAGCCCGCGTGTGCGCTCGGTCGCGCTTCGGCTCGCCATCGGCAACATCCACCGGCCCGGCGCGCTGACGCCGTCCGTCGTGCTGTCGCTCGGGCTCGGGCTGACGCTTTTGGTGACGCTGGCGCTGATCGACGGCAATCTCAGGCAGCAGATCTCCGGCAGTCTGCCGGAACGGGCGCCGAATTTCTTCTTCGTCGGCATCCAGAATAGCGAGGTCGATGCCTTCTCGACATTGATCGGCAAAGAGGCGCCGAAGGGAACGCTGGTCAAGGTGCCGATGCTGCGCGGCCGGGTGATGGCGCTGAACGGCGTTAGTGTCGACAAGGCCAATGTGCCATCGGAAGGCGCATGGGTGCTGCGCGGCGATCGCGGCCTGACCTACGACGCCAAACAGCCGGCCAATGCGACACTGACCGAAGGCATCTGGTGGTCGGAGAATTACAGCGGCGAACCGCTGGTTTCGTTCTCCAACGATGAAGGCAAGGCGCTCGGCCTGAAGCTTGGCGATACCGTCACCGTCAATGTGCTCGGACGCAATGTGACGGCCAGGATCGCCAATTTCCGAGAGGTGCAATGGGAGACGATGGGCATCAACTTCGTCATGGTGTTCTCGCCCAACACTTTTGCCGGCGCCCCGCATGGCTGGCTGGCGACGCTGACCGAAAAGGATGCCACGGCAGCAGAGGATGCCCGCCTGCTGAACGCCGTCACCCGCGCCTTCCCGGCGGTGACGACAGTTCGGGTCAAGGACGCGCTCGATGTCGTCAATCGGCTGGTCGGCCAGCTCGGCACGGCGATCCGGGCCGCGGCCGGCGTGGCGCTGATCGCTTCGGTGCTGGTGCTGGCCGGCGCGCTCGCCGCGGGAAATCGCGCCCGCATCCACGATGCCGTGGTGCTGAAGACGCTGGGCGCCACGAGGCGAACGCTGATCACGGCGTTTTCGCTGGAATACATGCTGATCGGCCTGGCCACCGCGGTGTTCGCGTTGGCTGCCGGCGGCATCTCCGCCTGGTACATCGTTGCCCGCATCATGACACTGCCGTCGCATTTTATGCCGGAGGTGGCGGTGGCGACCTTGGTGTTTGCGCTGGTGATCACGGTCGGTATCGGCCTTGCCGGCACCTGGCGGGTGCTCGGCCACAAGGCGGCGCCGGTGCTGCGCGACCTCTAGGCCCCAAACGGCAAGGTTGGCCGAATCTGCCGTTTCCGATTAAATCTTGGTAATGTGCAGTCATGGAAGCCCAAGAAAACCGGCTCCCGGCGATTCACCAAGGGTTGCAGCCCGTTACGGTCTTGTTCTTGACGTCAAGAACCATCATATTTCGCCACAGGCATGCTGGAGCCCCGCCAGCGGCGCCCAGGTTCGAAAGGGCCTGACACCGTACGGGGCAGAAGCAACAGAGGATTCCAATGGCTGAGCCCATTCGCAACTACCAGACTTCGGCCGTGCCGGGCGCGCGCGCCGACATCGACCAAGGCCTGCGCACTTACATGCTCAAGGTCTACAATTTGATGGGGCTTGGCCTCCTCATCACCGGCGTCGCCGCCTGGGGCGCTTTCCAGCTCGCCGTCACCGGCGACGGACAGCTGACCGCTTTCGGCACGCTGATCTATGCCAGCGCCTTCCGCTGGGTGGTCATCCTGGCTCCGCTCGCCGCCGTCTTCTTCCTGTCGTTCAGGATCCAGTCGATGAGCGTGGCCGCGGCGCAAACCACCTTCTGGGTCTATTCGGGCCTGGTCGGCCTGTCGCTGTCGACCATCTTCCTGGTCTACACCGGCGCCTCGATCACTCAGACCTTCTTTGCCACGGCGGCCGCCTTCGGCGCGCTGTCGCTCTACGGCTACACGACCAAGCGCGACCTTTCGGCCTTCGGCTCGTTCCTGGTCATGGGCGTGGTCGGCCTTGTGATCGCCATGCTGATCAACATCTTCCTGCAGTCGTCGGCGCTCGGCTTCGCTATCTCGGCGATCGGCGTGTTGATCTTCGCCGGCCTCACCGCCTACGACACGCAGACCATCAAGGAAATGTACTACGAAGGCGATCAGGCCGACGTTGCCGGCCGCAAGGCGATCATGGGCGCGTTGAGGCTATATCTCGACTTCATCAACCTGTTCATGTTCCTGCTGCAGTTCATGGGCGATCGCCGCTAGGCGGTCTTCCCATCAGGCAACTGGACCAGCTGATATCAAGAGGGCGGCCAACGGCCGCCCTTTTCTTTTGTGCCGGCCTTTGCTGTCATGGAGGCAGATGAATCGTCTGCATAAATCATGAGCACTATTTCCATCCGCGCGGCCTTGGAAGGCGACCTCGGCCGAATCACCGAGATCTACGGCGATGCCGTGACGCATGGCACCGCGAGCTATGAGCTCGAGCCGCCCAGCCGCACTGAGATGGGTGGGCGCTTCGACAGCCTGACGGCGGGGGGCTTTCCCTATCTGGTGGCGGAACGAGATGGCGCGCTGCTCGGCTACGCCTATGCCGGCGCGTTCCGGCCGCGCCCGGCCTACCGCTTCATCGTAGAGGATTCCGTCTATGTCGCGCCTGATGCGAAGGGCCAGGGCGTCGGGCTGCTGCTGATGCAGGCGCTGATTGAAGCCTGCCGTATGGCGGGCTTTCGCCAGATCGTCGCGGTGATCGGTGACGGCCATGCAGACAGCGCCTCGGTGCGGCTGCATGAAAAGCTCGGCTTTCGCCATTCCGGTCGCCTGGAAGGCTCCGGCTACAAGCATGGGCGCTGGCTTGACACGGTGTTCATGCAGCTGTCGCTGAATGGCGGCGCAACGGTCCCGCCCGATCCGCATTCGCTGCCGGAGCGGAAGTTTCGTGAGAGCCTGAGGAGCGGGAATTGAGGAGTTGAAGAACTGAAGAATTGAGGATTTGAATAGCAACAAACCCGGCGGTATTTCGACCGTTACATCCTCTTTTTTCAATTCTTCAATTCTTCAATTCTTCAATTCCCCAATTCTCAATTAGGCCTGGACAATCTTCAGCTTAGCATCGAAGACGTTGAGCACGCGACCGAGTTCCTGGCCGCGCTTGAGGATTCGGCCGCCGGCGGCGATGACGGCGAAGGCGCCTTGCCGGCGCGCCAGTTTCGGATCCTTGACGATCTGGAACAGCGGCACTTCGCTGGCCCGGCGGAAGACTGAAAACACAGCCCGATCAGACAGATGATCGATGGCATAGTCGCGCCATTCGTTGGCGGCGACCATGCGTCCGTACAGCCTCAGGATCTCATCGAGCTCACGCCGGTCGAAACGGACCGGCTGGTCGAGGCGTTCGCGTCGCGCCTCGTGCAGCGGGATCAATATTGCGGATGCGTCCCCATCCTCCGTCCCACCGCTGCGATCGGTCATCCCGCGATCCCTTTGAAAATGAATCTCGCTTGCAGAAGTTGGCGTGTTCGCCGTGGAATTGCAAGGCCCGGCTAACCATCCCGGGACCGCGCTGTTTTCGCAACGTCCAGTCACTTTTATAAAACGCGGTGTTTGAATTGGTGATGCCTCGCCACATTTCCGCCCTTTTTTATCCGCGCTCATGCCCCAATGTCCGACGAATTTACCGGCGTTGCCTGAGACGGTTCGGTCCGGCACCGGCTCGTAAACCCCAAGCCCCCCGCCCACGGGTCTGCGTCGGATCGAACCAACCTCGGACTTTCCTCAGGGAGAGACCGGGTGCGACGATCCCAAAGCCTAAATGACCGACGTCAGAAGCAAGCTGACGTCGGTTTTTTTGTTGGGCGGCGCCAGACACTTGTCGTCGTGATCCTTCACACCCCCCTCTGTCCTGCCGGACATCTCCCCGCAAGGGTGGAGATCAGATTTCGCGTTTGCTTTCGCCAATCTCAAACGTGGGACAGGATGGCGGATGTGGCGAAGCTGCCAATCTCCCTCCTTGCGGGGGAGATGGCCGGCAGGCCAGAGGGGGGTGCTGTCCCGCCGATATCAAAAGGTATGGACCAGCCTCTTAAGGCTTGTGAATAAACGCCGCGCCCAGAATTGGCCCCGGCAGGCCGTCCTTGCCAACCGATTGCAGCAGCACGGCGCAGCCGCCTTTCTTGGCGATCTCGGTCATCGGCAATTCGTAGCGCTGCGCCTTGCCGTGCCACATGCCGGCGGTCTGGATGCCGGTGACGGCGTTCCAGTAGGTCATGCTGCGGCCGGTGTTCTCGCCCTTGGCGATGGTCACCGTCTGCGGTGGTTCGAAATAGACGATGACGACATGGGCGTCGCTCGGGCCGCTACCGGCGTCGCCGGCATCGATCATGACGCGATCGCTGGTGCGGCTGACCTTGACGCTGACCCGCATGCCTTCACCGGATTTCTCCATGCGGGCAAGCGCGCCGTCGACCTCCTTGCGGCTGGCGCCGTTGACATGGCTGCGACCATTGATGACGGCTTGCGGCGTGTAGACGGAGCGGGTGCCGAAGGCGCGCATATAGTCATATTGCCGGTCGGTATTGTCCTTGCTGCTCAGCGTGTCCTGCCAGCCGAGATAGTCCCAGTAATTGACGTGGTAGGCGAGCGCGACGACGTTGTCCTTGGCCGCCAGCTCGGCAAAGAAAGCGTCCGCCGGCGGGCAGGAATTGCAGCCCTGGCTGGTGAACAGCTCGACCACGCCCAAGGGCCTGTCAATCTGCGGTTTGTCGGTCTGGGTCGTTCCCGATTCCTCGGCGAACCCGGTCCCGGCAAGCGCCGAGAAGGCCAGCGCAAAAGCCGCAAGCCGCAGAGGTTGTCGAGGTGCCATGATCGTTCCGATTCCCGCCGGTGACGCCGGCCTTGTTCTGGTTGCCCAGATTTGTGGCAGAAGCGACAGTCAACGGGAAGTCACGTTGCGGTGAAATTTTTGCTGCCGCAACCATGGGTATGGCATCACAGGGGGAGCACTTCACCGCCCGGTTCGATCGGGAGCATGGCATCAGGAGCGTGGGGCAGATCTTGCTGAGCCCAGCCGGTTTTTACTCCTGTCGTACAGGGCGGGGCTTCGATCGGGTCGGGCAATGCTTTGGAAAGACTGGGAGTAGGGAGTAGGGAGTAGGGAGTAGGGAGTAGGGAGTAGGGAG
>NZ_JAMYMJ010000019.1:0-32500 GCF_040318435.1 Mesorhizobium sp. M1143
CTGCGATCAACTCTTCGCCGCCCAGAAGCTCAATCGTCTCGGCCCAGCCGTCATCAACAAGCGATTCGTGTGTCATCGCAGTGTAGAATCACACCCGATTCCGCAGGGCAATACCTATCTTAGCGCCTATGCCCTTGAGGGGGAGATGGCCGGCAGGCCAGAGGGGGGTGCTGTCCCGCCGACCTAATGATCAAGCAAACGCGCCATGGCAGTGCTTGTATTTCTTGCCGGAGCCGCAGGGGCAGGCTTCGTTGCGGCCGATCTTGCCCCAGGTCGCCTGGTTGTTCGGATCGCGGTCTTCGGGAGCGACGATGGCGTTGCTCTCCTGGCGGACCAGAAGTGCGGTCTCGCCACCCTCGAAATCGTCCTCGCCCGTGGTGCCGTCAATGTGGCTGCCGAACATTTCAGGCGCTTCGGGCGGCGGCGCTTCGGCGGCCTGGCGGACCAGTTCGACGCGCATCAATTGCGCGGTGACGGCCTGGCGCAAATTGCCGAGCAGCGCCTGGAACAGCTCGAACGCCTCGCTCTTGTATTCCTGCAGCGGGTCACGCTGGGCGTAGCCGCGGAAGCCGACGACCGAACGCAGATGGTCGAGGTTGACGATGTGCTCGCGCCACAGATGATCGAGCGTCTGCAACACCACCGAGCGTTCGACATAGCTCATCACGTCTGGGCCGAAGCGCTCGGCGCGCTCCTTGGCGGCGGCGTCGGCGGCCTTGGTCAGGCGCTCGCGGATGTCGTCCTCGGCAATGCCTTCTTCCTTGACCCAGTCCTCGACCGGCAGGTCGAGATTGAGGAATTCGGCGACCTCGGCCTTGAGGCCGGCGACGTTCCACTGCTCGGCATAGGCGTTTTCGGGGATGTTCTTGGTGACGATCTCCTCGATGACGCCTTCGCGCATCTCGGCGATCGTCTCGGACAGGCCTTCGCCGTCCATCAATTCGATGCGCTGCTCGAACACCACCTTGCGCTGGTCGTTCGAGACGTCGTCGTATTTCAACAGGTTCTTGCGGATGTCGAAGTTGCGCGCTTCGACCTTCTTCTGCGCCTTTTCCAGCGCCTTGTTGATCCACGGATGGATGATGGCCTCGTCTTCCTTGAGGCCAAGCTTCTGCAGCATGCCGTCCATGCGCTCGGAGCCGAAGATGCGCATCAGATCGTCCTGCAGCGACAGGAAGAATTTCGAACGGCCGGGGTCGCCCTGGCGGCCGGAGCGGCCGCGGAGCTGGTTGTCGATGCGGCGCGATTCATGGCGCTCGGTGGCGAGCACGTAGAGGCCGCCGGCGGCTAGCGCCTTTTCCTTCAGGCGCTCGACATCGGCAATGATTTCCTTTTCGCGCGCCTCGCGCTCGGGACCAGCAGGCATGTCGCCCAGTTCGTCCTCGATGCGCATCTCGGCGTTGCCGCCGAGCTTGATGTCGGTGCCGCGTCCCGCCATGTTGGTGGCGATGGTGATGGCGCCGGGCTTGCCGGCCTGGGCGACGATGGCCGCTTCGCGCTCGTGATGGCGGGCGTTCAGCACTTCGAAATCCTTGAACCCTTCCTTGCGCAGGCGCTCGGCCAGTTGCTCGGATTTTTCAATGGAGGTGGTGCCGACCAGCGTCGGCTGGCCCTTGGCGCGCGCTTCCTTGATCTCCTTAACGATCGCCTTGTACTTCTCCTCGACCGTCCGGTAGACCTCGTCGTCCTCGTCCTTGCGGATGACCGGCAGATTGGTCGGGATCTCGGTGACTTCGAGGCCGTAAATGTTGCCGAACTCCTCGGCCTCGGTCAGCGCCGTGCCGGTCATGCCGGACAGCTTCTTGTAGAGGCGGAAATAGTTCTGAAAGGTGACGGAGGCCAGCGTCTGGTTTTCCGGCTGGATCGCCACATGCTCCTTGGCTTCGAGCGCCTGGTGCAGGCCTTCCGAATAGCGGCGTCCCGGCATCATGCGGCCGGTGAATTCGTCGATGATGACGATCTCGTCATTGCGGACGATGTAGTCCTTGTCCTTCTGGAACAGCCGGTGCGCCTTCAGCGCGTTGTTGACGTGGTGGACGATGGCGACGTTCTCGACGTCATAGAGCGACTCGCCCTTGAGCAAACCGGCCGCGCGCAGCAGGTTTTCCAGCTTCTCGGTGCCTTCTTCAGTGAAGATCGAGGTCTTCTGCTTCTCGTCGATCTCGTAGTCGGCTGGGCCGAGCTGCAGCATGAAGGCATCGATGGTGTTGTACATTTCCGAACGGTCCTCGAGCGGACCGGAAATGATCAGCGGCGTGCGCGCCTCGTCGACCAGGATGGAATCGACTTCGTCGACGATCGCGTAATTGTGGCCGCGCTGCACCATCTGCGCGCGCTCATACTTCATGTTGTCGCGCAAATAGTCGAAGCCGAGCTCGTTGTTGGTGGCATAGGTAACATCGGACGCGTAGGCGACGCGGCGTTCCTCGTCGGACAGGCCATGGACGATGACGCCGACCGAGAGGCCGAGGAATTTGTAGACGCGGCCCATCCATTCGGAGTCGCGGGTGGCGAGATAGTCGTTGACGGTGACGACATGGACGCCCTTGCCGGCAAGCGCGTTGAGATAAACGGGCAGGGTGGCGACCAGGGTCTTGCCCTCGCCGGTGCGCATTTCGGCGATGCCGCCATTGTGCAGCACCATGCCGCCGATCAGCTGCACATCGAACGGGCGCATGCCGAGCACGCGGCGGGATGCCTCGCGGACGGTGGCGAAGGCCGGCACCAGCAGGTCATCGAGCGTAGCGCCGTTGGCGATATCCTGGCGGAATTTTTCCGTGCGGGCCTGAAGTTCGGCGTCGGACAGCGCCCGCATCTCGTTTTCCATGGCGTTGATCGCCTCGACACGCGGCCGGGTCGATTTTACGCGGCGATCGTTGGAGGAACCGAAAACCTTACGGGCGAGACCGCCGAGACTGACCATCCGATGGTCCTTTCGATAGAATTCTCAATTTTGAGATGAGCGCCGGCCGGCCCCATCAATTCCGCGTGAAACGCGGACAAACACAAAAAGCGCCCGGAAAACGGTTCTGGACGCAAAGTCGTTGGACAGATAAGAGGGGGCTCAACTGATGTCAACGCCGCGTTAGCCCTATGGGCAGCGCCAAATTCCGCCACAATCCGGCTGATCTGCAAGCCCTACCAATCCCCCCTTGGAGTTAATCTTGATGTCCTTACTGTTTCGCCGTGCGTCGCTCGCCAGCCTTGGCCTGGCTTTCGGCCTGTCGGCCCTGTCGCTGTCTCCGCTGATGGCCCAGGAAGCCGCTCCCGCCCCGGCCAATGCCGCAGCAGCGCCGGCGGCAGCCCCCGTCGATCCGAACGCCGTCATCGCTACCGTCAATGGCCAGAAGCTGACCGAGGCGGACCTTGGGCTTGCCGAGGGCGAGCTGTCGCAGCAGTTCTCGCAGTTGCCACCCGAGCAGCGCCGCGCCGCCGCCCTTTCGGCGGCCATCGAAATCCGCGTCATGGCCGCCCAGGCGGTCGCTACCGGGCTCGACAAGGATCCCGAATTCCAGCGCCGCATGGCGTTTCTGCAGCAGCGCGCGCTGCATGGCGAGATGGTCGAGAAGGGCGTCGTCGACAAGGTTACCGATGCCGAGGTGCGCGCCCGCTACGACCAGGAAATCGCCAGCACGCCGCCGGTCAATGAGATTCATGCCCGTCACATCCTCGTGAAGACGAAGGAAGAGGCCGAGGCGATTATCAAGCAGCTCGATGGCGGTGCCGACTTCCAGAAGCTCGCCAACGAGCATACCAGCGATCCCTCGGGCAAGACCAATGGCGGCGATCTCGGCTGGTTCGGCCCGGGGCAGATGGTGCCGGAATTCGACAAGGCGGCAGTTGCGCTCGAAATCGGCAAATACACCAAGGAGCCGGTGCAAACGCAATTCGGCTGGCATGTCATCAAGCTCGAGGACAAGCGCACCAAACAGCCGCCGGCCTTCGACGACGTCAAGGACCAGGCCAAGCAGGCGGTGATCCGCGACAAGTATTTCGCACTGGTCAAGCAGCTGCGCGGCGCCGCCAAGGTCGAAATCCCCGACGCCAATCTGAAGAAGGCCGTCGACACGATGGAAGCCGGCAAGTAAGGCCGGCACCGAAAAAACATGCAAAGGGCGCCGTTCGGCGCCCTTTTCAATTGCGGGAGATGCCTGACATCACATAGCGGACAGTGGCAAGGATTGTCGCCTCATCTTCGTCCAGCCGGTTGGTCAAAAGGTGTTTCCAGGCATAGGAAGCGATGAGGTCGGCGACCAGCGCTGCGTCGATATCGGCCGCAACCTCGCCGCGCGCTTTGGCGCGCTCGATGATCCGAGCGGTGTGGGACACGCGCCCATCGGCATAGCCAGTCAGGGCCGCGGCCGCCGCTTCGTCCGACTGGGCCTCGGCGATCAGCGAGCGGAATACGCTGCCCGAGGATGTGTCGCGCCAATGCGCGAAGAGGTTCCTCAGGAAACCGACGAGGTCGTCTTCGAGACTGCCGGTATCGGGGACGTCGACACGCTTTTGCCGCTTGTAGACCTCTAACAGCAGGGCCGCCTTGCTCGGCCACCAGCGATAGATCGTGGGTTTGCCGGCGCGCGCCCGCCGCGCCACGGCCTCTATGGAGAAGCCGGCATAGCCGGCCTCGACCAGCACCGCCTCCGCGGCCTCGAGAATGGCCTCGGCGCTGTCTGGGTTGCGCCGCGCCCCGATCGATCTGCGCGCCGGATCCTCGCCCATGTCTGTCCTCGCCAACAATCTCGCCGGCAATATAGGTGAGCTGGCAGGCAAACGAAACGGCCCGTTTCCAGCGCTTGTAGAAGCAGGTCTCACATTCGCCCTTCGCGGGGATTTTCAGTTCATCGCTTGCGAGGTTTCCGAGGCGATCCGCCACTGGCCGTTGCTCTTCACCAGCCCAAGCGTGACGCGTGCCTTGCCGGTCATGCGCGCCGCCGATTTGTCTTTCGACACATAGTCGTAGCTCATCGCGAACACGGCTTCGGCGCGGTTCTCGCCCTGCGGCGTCACCTCGAGGCTGCCGGGCTCGAGACTGAACGACCAGGATGCAAATTGCGCGAACCAGTCCGTCTTGAGCTTGACGACGGCGTCGCTGTCATAGCGCGTGCCGAAGATGGTGGCGGAAGGCGCATAGAGCCGCTTGACGGTCTCGCCGATCGCCGCGGCATCGGGCGCAAGATAGTCGTCGCGCAGGAATTTCTCGATTGCGGTCTTGTCGTCGCCTACAGACCGTTCGAGTGCCGCAACCTTTGTTTCGGGCGCCGGGGGGACGGCGGGCTTCGGCTGTGCAACCGTTTCGCCGCCGGGCACAAACTCAAACCGTTCGAGCAGCGAACCCTGTTCCCATGGGCGCTGTCCCTCGCGGGTTTCGGAGACCACGTCGCGGCGCACCGCGATCATCATGTCGTTGATGCTCTGGCCGGGCTCGGCCATGTGTCGCAGCAGGGCGGCGGCGAACGGCGAATTGCGCCCGGTGCCGTCCATGGCGACAGCGCCTGGCGCCGTCGAGAAGGCGATGAAGGAGCCGCGCGTCGAATCGAACTGCGCCAGACCGGCAAGCGCCGTTGCCGAGCGCGTGGTGGCGGTGCGGCTCAGGCTGCGGGCAAAGGGATTGTTGCGGCAGGCGTCAAGGAAAACCAGGCTGACCTTGGTCTGCTGCTCCATGATGTCGAGGACTTCGTCGATCGGCACGGCTTCGAGCTGCAGCTTGACCGGCATGTCGAGCCGGGCGTCGACCGGCACGATGTAGTTGCGCCCTTCCACCTGCAAGCCGTGGCCGGCGTAATAGAAAAGCCCGACGCCCGCACCTTCCAGCGCATCGGAAAATTCGCCGATCTTGCGCTCGAGTTCGCGCTTGCCGAGATCGTTGCCCTCGATGACGTCGAAGCCGATCGAGCGCAGCTTGCCGGCAATATCGAGCGCATCGTTGACCGGATTGGTGAGCGTGCCGGCTTCGGCATAGGTGCCATTGCCGATGACCAGCGCCACGCGCCGTTCCGGCTGCGCATCGGCGCTCAGGAGCAAAAGCCCCATAAACGCCACCGCCAAGATCACCAGCCTGCCCATGGCCGATATCATAACGCCAGAGGCCCCGCCGACGCCAACGGATTTGAAATGCAAGCTTAATCCCTGGTGGCTTGCCCACAGCGGCGGCCAAGAAAACGCCCTTGCGCCGGGCCGTGCTATCGGGCAAACCGGCCTTCGCCTAGTGTTTTTCCGTCGCCCGAGGTCCCCAATGTACGCAACGATTTCGCCGCTCGCGCCGAAGAAATATCCCAAAATGCCTGCCATTGAGGGCGTGCGCATCGCCACCGCAGAGGCCGGGATCAAGTACAAGAACCGTACCGACCTCTTGGCCATGGTCTTCGATGCCGGCACAGCGGTTGCCGGCGTGTTCACGAAGTCGAAATGCCCCTCGGCGCCGGTCGACTTCTGCCGCGAGAACCTTGGCGCCGGCAAGGCGCGGGTGCTTGTGGTCAATTCCGGCAACGCCAACGCCTTCACCGGCAAGAAGGGCCGCGCCTCCACCCAACTGACCGGCGAGGCCGCGGCCAAGGCCGCAGGCTGCACGCCAGGCGAAGTGTTCCTCGCTTCTACCGGGGTAATCGGCGAGCCGCTCGACACCACCAAATTCAGCCATTTGCTGGCCGGACTGGTCAAGGACGGCAAGCCGGATCTGTGGATCGAGGCGGCAAAGGCCATCATGACCACCGACACCTATCCGAAAGTGGCGACAGCGACGGTCAAGCTCGGCGACACCGACGTCATCATCAATGGCATCTCCAAGGGCGCCGGCATGATCGCGCCCGATATGGCGACTATGCTGTCCTTCATCGCCACCGATGCGCCGATCGCCGCCCCCGTGCTGCAGGACTTGTTGTCGCGCGGCACGGCCAAGACCTTCAACGCCGTCACCGTCGACAGCGACACCTCGACCAGCGACACGCTGCTGTTGTTCGCCACCGGAGCCGCTGCCAAGCGCGGCGCGCCCGCCATCAGCGATCCCAAGGATGCGCGTCTCGGCGCGTTCCGCCGGGCGCTGGGCAAGGTGCTCAAATCGCTGGCGCTGCAAGTGGTGCGCGACGGCGAGGGCGCCCGCAAGCAGGTCGAAGTCACCGTTACCGGCGCCAAATCGGCGCGCTCGGCCAAGCGCATCGCGCTGTCCATCGCCAATTCGCCGCTGGTCAAGACGGCGGTTGCCGGCGAGGACGCCAATTGGGGCCGCGTCGTCATGGCCGTCGGCAAGGCCGGCGAGCCGGCCGATCGCGACCGGCTGTCGATCTGGTTCGGCGACAACCGTCTGGCGCATGAGGGCGAACGCGACCCGGGCTACTCCGAGGAAGCGACCTCGGCCTATATGAAGCGCGACGACATTCGCATCCGCGCCGATATCGGTATCGGCCGCGGCAAGGCGACGGTGTGGACCTGCGACCTCACCAAGGAATATGTCGCCATCAATGGCGATTACCGGAGCTGATGGAGTTGGCTTCCAGGCATCCGGCAAGCATGCTCGCCATCGTGCGCCGCTACGAGGCTGCGGGGTTTCGCGCCTGGCCGGCGGCGGCCGTGCATTATGACGGCACCTGGGTGGTGCGGCTGACAGCCGGCCATCCGGCCAAGCGGCTGAACTCGGTCAACCCGCTCGATCCCGGCGACACCCAGCACATTGCCGAGCGCATCGGCCGCGCCAGCCGGCGCTTCGACGCCTATGGCAGGCCGCTGACCTTCCGCATCTCGCCGCTGTCGGGGCCGGACCTAGCCAAGCATCTCGACAATGAGGGCTGGAGCACATTCGACGAATCCCTGGTGATGCGGCTGCCGCTGGCGGACGCGCAACTGGCGCCGGCCATGGACCAGATTCCGCTGAAGGATATCAGCCGCTTTCTCGGCGCGTCGCTCAAGGTCAGCGGCTCGGATGCATCGCTGCGGCCCGGTCTTTCGGAAATCATCGGCGCTATCCAACCCGAAGTCGGGCTGTTTGCGCTGGAGGAAGGGGCCGACCCTCTGGCGGTGCTGATCTGCGTCCATGACGGCGATCTTGCCGGCCTGTTTGAGATCGCCACCGCCAAGTCGGCGCGCAATCAGGGCCATGGCCGCAACCTGATCCTGTCGGCGCTGAAGTGGGCGAGGCTGCGTGGCGCTCGCGAAGCCTGGCTGCAGGTCGAGGCCAGCAATGCGCCGGCGCTGGCGCTCTATCGCTCGCTGGGCTTCGACGAAGTCTATCGCTACCACTATCGCCGGCCGCCGGGCGCATGAGCGAGATCACCGGCAAACGCCTGCTGCTGGTCGCCGCGTGCGCGCTGGTCGATACCGATGGGCGGGTGCTTCTGGCGCAGCGGCCCGAGGGCAAACAGCTTGCCGGCCTGTGGGAATTTCCCGGCGGCAAGGTAGAGCCAGGCGAGACGCCGGAACAATGCCTGATCCGCGAACTGCAGGAAGAAATCGGCATCGAGACTGACATTCCTTGCCTGGCGCCGCTCACCTTCGCCAGCCATTCCTATGATGATTTCCATCTCCTGATGCCCCTGTTCGTCTGCCGCCGCTTCCGCGGCATCGCGCAGCCCAGGGAAGGGCAGGCGTTGAAATGGGTGCGGCCAAAGCAGATGCGCGACTATCCCATGCCGCCGGCCGACGCGCCGCTAATCCAGTTCCTCATCGACCTGTTGTGATACAAAGCCATTTCGCGGTCTGATCTAGCCAGCGTTAATGGAAGATTTATCTCGTCGTGAAAAATTGCGGCAAAGCGGGTTCGCGGGGAGCGATTGCATGAGCCTCGACAGGGAATGGGACTCGATCCGGCCAGATCGCAGCTTTCGCGCCGCCGGCGTCGGCTTATTGCGCGTCACGCTGTTGTTCGGCTCGGCCGCAGTGGCGCTGGCGCTGATCGCGGTCCCCGTGCTGGACAACCAGACGCGATCATCCAGCCGCGATGCTCGTGCAGGCGGTCTCGACCCGATGAGCACGGGTTCAATCGGCTCGCGGGCCACCTATACGCTGCGCAGAAGCGTGCTGCAGCCCTCACCGAGCTCAGTCTGCATCATCCGCGCCGGCGGCCAACGCAGCGGCGACTGCTGACCAACAAGGTCAACACCAGCGTGAGAACTTCAACGCAGGCCCATTTCACAGCCTGTTAAGCTTGTGCCGTTAACCTTTCTTAACAGGTCGGCGATATGGTCGGGGATGAGAGGGATCGACGATCATGAAGCCATTGCTGCGCCGATTTTTGCAGGACGAAACAGGCGCCACGGCCATTGAATATGGCCTGATCGTTGCGGTGCTGTCGCTTGCCATCGTCGGGGGTGTCGGCAAGGCCAGCAATGCGATCCAGTTTCTGTTCAGCGACAACAACAGCAGGCTCGCAAACGCCTTCGCCGAGCACTGATCCGGAGCGCCGTCACCGCCCGCCGGGGTTTTCCAGTATCGTCTTCAGCGAGACCTTCGCCGAACCCGGTTTCAAGGGCTTTTGCTGCGAGGCATCGGGCGCCCAGCCCGACATCCAGACGATGGAAAAGCTTGCCCTGATGCGGCCATCAGCGTCCGAAAAGCGTTCGGCATAGATTTCGGCGGCACGGGTAAAAAGCTTTCGCGCTCCCGGTCGCCGGCTGCGATCAGTCAGCGCGCTGGTTTCGCCCATCGCCCTGAGATCGGCAATGAGGTCGAAGAGGGTATCGTAGCGGACGGTCACCGTTTCGACGTCGGCCACCGGCAGCGCCAGTCCGGCGCGCTGCAGCAGTGCGCCGGCGTCGCGAACATCGGTGAAGGGGATGACACGCGGGCTGGCGCCGCCATAGAGTTCGGTCTCGGCGGCGAGCAGGCTTTCGCGCAATTCGGAAAGCGTGCCGGCGCCGGCAAAGGCGCCGAGGAAAAGCCCGTCGGGCCGCAGAGCGCGGCGGATCTGCACCAGCATGCCGGGAATGTCGTTCATCGCCTGCAACGACAGAAGTGAAACGACGAGGTCGAGGCTTTCCGGCTGGAACGGCACTGTTTCCAGCGGTGCTATCAGCCCTGGCCGGCCGTCCAGAAACGCTGGATCTGCCTCGACGCGCACGATCTCCGCTGCCTTGCCGCTTGCAGCGACCACGTCCGTTGCGTCCGGCGTCTGGCAAAACAGCACCGCGGCCTTGCCGAATTTCCGCTCGACCGCGCCGAGCCGGTCGGCAAGGTCTTCCGCCGCCCGCCGCATCAGAAAATCCGCGCCGGCTACGGGGTGGGCCAGCGCCCTGCGCTTGCGCACCAGCCAAAGTTCAGTATCGATGATCGGCTGCAACGGTAGACATCCCTGTTTGTCCGTCTAGTGATATCCTGGCGCGGACGACAAAACCACGTGGCCGATCCGGTGATGGAGATCAAGAGCCTCGCTCAAACCATGTTGAAACTGGCCATGTTGGACTGGCCGGCGCGGATGCTGTTCCCGCCGGTCTGTGCCGGCTGTCGCAGGCACGTCTCGCAACCCGGCGTTTTGTGCGGTGCCTGCTGGCCGAAACTCAGGCTGCTGGAGCGGCCATGGTGCGCGGTGATGGGCACGCCATTCACGCACGATATGGGCGAGGGATTCCTGTCGGCCGAGGCGATCGCCGATCCGCCGCCGTTCGAGCGGGCGCGGGCGGCCGTGGCCTATTCAGGTGTCGCCCGCCAGATGGTGCAAGGTCTGAAATACCAGGATCGCACCGATCTGGCGCCGTGGATGGCGCGCTGGATGCTGCGCGCCGGCGCTGAGGTAATTGCAGACGCCGATGTCGTCGTACCGGTGCCGCTGCACTGGCGGCGCTTCTTTCGGCGGCAGTTCAACCAGTCGGCGGAGTTGGCAAGGGCGGTTGCGCAGCTTAGCGGGCTGCCTTTCTCGCCCTCGGCGGTCCGGCGCGTCAAGCTCACGCGCCAGCAGGTCGGGCTGGAGCGGCAGGAGCGCGAGGACAATGTGCGCGCCGCCTTCCGTGTGCCTGCGGAAGCCGAAATCGAGATCACTGGGCGCCGCGTGCTTCTGGTCGACGATGTCTACACCACCGGCGCTACCGTGCGCTCGGTCGCCAAGGCGCTGAAGAAGGGCGGCGCCGGAGCGGTCGATGTGCTGACCTTTGCGCGTGTCCTGCCGGGGGACTTTCGGGCCGACGAGTCCGCGACTATATAAGGTCAAAGAAAGGCACGGACCGATGCTCGATGTGACGATTTACACCCGTATGATGTGCGGCTATTGCGCAGCGGCCAAGCGGTTGCTCGACCGCAAGGGCGTCGCCTACACCGAGCATGACGCTTCGTTTTCGCCGGAATTGCGCCAGGAAATGATTTCGCGGGCGCATGGCCGCTCGACCTTTCCGCAGATTTTCATCGGCGACACGCATGTCGGCGGCTCCGACGACCTCCACGAGTTGGAGGCACGGGGGCAGCTGGATAGGCTGCTTGCCAACGGCTCGACGACAAAGAGCGGTTCGTAGCGCCGCTCTATGTCTTTGTTTTTACGCAATTCCGGACGGAAAACCGTTACACACTTTTCCTGGAATTGCTCAAAGAGGACGTGACGATGGGTATTTTCAAGGCGGCGGCGATCCAGATGCGTTCGGGCGAGAGCCCCGAGCGCAACGCGGTCGATCTCGAACGGCTGGTGCGCGAAGCGGCAGGCCTCGGTGCAACCTACATCCAGACCCCGGAAATGACCGGTGCGCTGATCCGCGACAAGGAAGCCAGGGCTGCTTCCTTCACCTTGGAAGAAAAGGACATCGTCGTGGCGGCCGCGCGCAAGCTCGCCAGCGAACTCGGCGTCTTCCTGCACATCGGCTCGACCGCCATCCTGCGCACCGACGGCAAGCTCGCCAACCGGGCGCTGCTGTTTGGGCCGGACGGCGCCACCCTTGCCACCTACGACAAGATCCACATGTTCGATGTCGACCTCGACAATGGCGAGAGCTGGCGCGAATCCGCCGCCTATGAGGCGGGCACCGAGGCCGTCGTCACCGAGATCGACGGCGCTAGTCTCGGCTTTGCCGTCTGCTACGATCTACGCTTTCCACAGCTGTTCCGCGCCGAGGCGATGGCCGGCGCCGACCTCTTGTCGGTGCCTGCCGCCTTCACCCGCCAGACCGGCGAGGCGCACTGGCATGTGCTGCTGCGAGCCCGTGCCATCGAGAACGGCGCCTATGTGGTTGCTGCAGCACAAGGTGGCCTGCATGAGGATGGCCGCGAAACCTATGGCCATTCGCTGATCGTCGACCCATGGGGTCGAATTCTCGCCGAGGCCGACCATGACGATCCGGAGGTGATCATCGCCGAGATCGACACGGCGCAGTCGTCGGCCGCGCGTAAGAAAATCCCCAATCTCAAGAACGCGCGTGATTTTGCCGTCAATGCCGGCGCAGTGGAAGCGCCGCGGCTCAGGGGCGCGGCTTCGTGATCCGCTTTGCCCTGATCTGCGAGCACGAGCACGAATTCGAGGGCTGGTTTCGCAGCAATGACGATTTCGACACGCAGAAGAAGCGCGGCTTCGTCGATTGCCCGAGCTGCGGCTCGCACAAGGTGCAAAAGGCGCTGATGGCGCCAGCCGTCTCCACCGCGCGGAAGCAGGAAACAATTGCGCTGGCCATGGGCGAAACCCAGAAGCAGGCGCTGGCGCAACTGAAGGCGATGGCCGAGAAGGTGCGCGAGAATGCCGACTATGTCGGCGACAAGTTTGCCGAAGAAGCGCGCAAGATCCATTTCGGCGAGAGCGATGCGCGCGGCATCTATGGCGAGGCGACGTTGGACGAAGCCAAGAGCTTGGCCGAGGATGGCATCGATTTCATGCCGATCCCGAGTTTTCCCGAGGAGCGCAATTGAGCGATCAGCTGGCGCTATCGATCAATTTGCCAAGCAACTGAGCCAGTGCCCCCCGCTCCGTGCCGGTGAGCCCGGCGAGGATTTCATGCTCGTTGGCGACGTGGGCGGTCAGGGCTTCGTCGATCAAGGCCAGACCTTTTTCGGTCAGTTGCACGACAATGCCACGCCGGTCGTTGGGGTGCGGGCCGCGCAGGATCAGTCCGGCCTTCTCAAGCCGGTCGAGCCGGTTGGTCATGGCGCCGGAGGTCACCATCGTCGCCTCGTAGAGAGCGGTCGGTGTCAGCGCGTAAGGCTGGCCGGAGCGGCGCAGCGTCGCCAGCACATCGAATTCGCCGGCCTGCAGTCCGAAACGGGCAAACAGCGGGGCGAGGCGCTCGCGGGCGATTAGCGAAGAGGCTTCGTTCAGCCGCCCAAGCACCAGCATCGGCGACACCTCCAGGTCCGGCCGTTCCCGCTTCCATTGCTCCACCGCCTTTGCCGCGCGATCCATCTGTCTCACCGCTAAGTATCTTGACGTTAAGAATCTTTGTGGTATGCTACCTCAAGATACAGTTTCGACCCAGTGCCGCAAGTGAGTGACGGGACCATCCGATGAAATTTCTCTGGGAATCGGCGCTTGGCCTGCTGGTCGTCACCGGCGGCCTGCTCGGCCTGACCCTGCCGTTCGGCAAGCTGGCGACGGCTGCCGGCGTTCCGGCCATGGTCTGGGCCTTCGTCATCTCGTTCGGCGCCGGGGGCGTGCTGCTGTGCGCGTTGCTCGCGAACGGCGAGCGCATGCGGCTCACCTCGCACAGACTGCGCTATTTCTTCATCACCGCCGCCGTGTCCTACGCCGTGCCCAATCTGCTGATGTTTTCGGCAATCCCGCATCTCGGCGCCGGCTATACCGGCATCATGTTCACGCTGTCGCCGGTCATCACACTGGTGTTTTCGATCCTGCTTGGCGTTCGACGGCCAAATATGCTCGGCAGTATCGGTATCGCCGTCGGCTTCATCGGCGCCGTCATGGTGGCGGTGACGCGCGGCGAGGCCGGCCAGCCGGCCGATTTCTTCTGGGTACTGGTCGGACTTTTGATCCCGGTCAGCCTTGCCGCCGGCAATATCTATCGCACCGTCGACTGGCCCAAAGGCACTGGTCCGATCGAACTGGCCGTCGGCAGCCACCTGGCCTCGGCGACGCTGCTGCTGATCGGCATTCTCACGCTGTTCGGCGTTGGCGCTTTCGCCCCGCTCAGGGCCGTGCCGCTGGTTGTCGTGGCGCAAGTCGCTTCGGCCTCGGCGATGTTTGCCTTCTTCTTCCGGCTGCAGGCCGTGGGCGGTCCGGTCTATCTCAGCCAGATCGGCTATGTGGCGGCGGCCGTCGGCCTGTTTGCCGGAACCATCTTCCTCGGCGAGCACTACCAGTTGCTGACTTGGGCCGGCGCGGTGATCATCACCATCGGCGTGATCATCACCACCAAGGCGCAGAGCCAGAAGGCATAGGGTCTTTGGTTTACGCAATTCCCTAGGCAAAGCGCTATGCGCTTTTCCCGGGAAAACCGCTTCACACTTTGCTCGAACTGCTCAAGCTCAAATTTGGCTCGCGTCGAGGCGCTTCCGTAGCGCCGGCGGGGCGACGTTTCGCCAGGCCGTCCGAACTGCGCTGCGGAATGTCTGTTCGTCGCAGGCTTCGAGCATAATCGACGTCCATCCCTTTTGGCCCCAGCCGCCTGTCACGGGCCTGAAAACCGATGGCTCAGCCGCGGCCATCATCTCTTGCTGGTCGCGGTCGAGCTTGACGACAGCACGGTCGGCTTCGGGCAGCGAGACGAAGATACGGTTGCGGACGCGGAAGTCAGCCTTGCCGAAATGCGATTGCTCGACCGTTTCGGGCAGATCGAGCGCCAGCTCTCGGGCCCTCATAGTGTCCACGGCCGCCCCTTCGTTCAGACCGATCGTTTTTCCGCCAGCACCATATAGTTGACGTCCATGTCCTTGGAGCGTGCCCAGCGGTCGGCGAGAGGATTGTAGGTCACGCCGGTGCGGTCGATGATGGTCATGGCGGCGCTGCCGAGCGCCTTTTCAAGCTCTTCGGGCCGCACCAGCTTGCCGAACTGGTGGGTGCCGCGCGGCAGCCAGCGCAGCACATATTCGGCGCCGATGATGGCTAGGCCCAGTGCCTTCAGCGTGCGGTTGATGGTGGCCACGAACATGATGCCGCCGGGCTTGACCATCTCGCCGCACTTGCCGATGAACAGGTCGACATCGGCAACATGCTCGACGACTTCCATGTTGAGGACGACGTCGAATTTCTCGCCGGAATCGGCCAAATCCTCAGCGGTCGTAGCGCGATAATCCACCGTCACGCCGCCTTCGGCCGCGTGCAGCTTCGCCACCTCGATGTTGGTTGCCGAGGCGTCGGCGCCGACCACTTCGGCTCCAAGCCTTGCCATCGGCTCGCACAACAATCCACCACCGCAGCCGATATCGAGGAAACGCAGGCCTTCGAACGGCCGCGCCGCCCGCGGATCGCGGCCGAAGCGCGCCGCCACCTGGTCCCGGATATAGGCCAGCCGGACCGGGTTGAATTTGTGCAGCGGACGGAATTTGCCGTTCGGGTTCCACCATTCGGCGGCAAGCGCGGAAAAGCGTTCCACTTCTCCGGCATCGATTGTCGATCGTCGGGCCTCTGGCATGGGGCGGGTCTCCTCGGACGCTAGGAAGTCGGGTGCCGGGGCAAGAAAGTCAAGGCCGGTTTTATGCGACTGCTGGCAAGTCGACCTAGGGCCTCGAGATCACAATCGCCGCATGTCCCATCTCAACACTCGCGGGATCGATGGCCCGCATCGCTTCGCAATCGCCGATCTCGGCCATGATGCGGCCCGCGGCGGCGAGAGCCTGCTCGCGACTTCGCCAGCGCACGACATCGACCCAGCTGCCATCGTCCCGCCGCGCCAGGCCGCGGTTTACGAAACCAGGTTGCCGCGCCAGCCAGTCGGCGACCAGGTTGTTGGCGGCGGCAAAGCCCGCTTCCGCTCCAGGCTTGAGGCGAAAGGTGACGATTTCCAGGGTCTCGGTCATTTTGCGTCCAGCACGTCGCGCAATTTCGCCGCCAGCTGCTCGATGGTGAAGGGCTTGGCCAGGAAATGCACGTCATGGTCGAGCACGCCATTGTGGACGACGGCGTTCCTGGTGAAGCCGGTGGTGAAGATCACCTTCAGCTTCGGCATGCGCGCCAGCGCCTCCTCCGCGAGCTTGCGGCCATTCATCACCGGCATGACGATATCGGTGAACATGAGCGCCACACCAGGGTTGTCGCCCAGCTTTTCCAGCGCTTGCTGGCCGCTTGCGGCATGAATGACGGTGTAGCCGAGTTCGCGCATGGCATCGGCGGTGGAAGCCCGCACGCGTGGATCGTCCTCCACGACAAGGATGGTTTCGGTGACCGGCACGGCAGGATTTCCGGCTCGTTCCGAAGATATGGCGGCCTCTTCCGGGCCGAAGAAGCGCGGCAGGTAGATCCTGATCGTGGTGCCTTGGCCGGGTTCCGAGTAAATCTTGACGTGTCCGCCGGACTGTTTGACGAAGCCGAACACTTGGCTCAGCCCGAGGCCGGTGCCCTTGTCGACCGGCTTGGTGGTGAAAAATGGCTCGAAAGCCCGCTCCATGACGTCCGCCGGCATGCCGGCGCCGGTGTCGCTGACCGCGATCATCACATACTGGCCGTCTTTGACCTCGGCATGGGTGGCGGCGTAGCTCTCGTCGAGGTGGCTGTTGGCGGTCTCGATGGTCATCTTGCCGTCCTCGCCCATGGCGTCGCGCGCATTGACCGCCAGATTGAGAATGGCATTTTCGAGCTGGCTCGGATCGGCATGGGTCTTCCACAGGCCGCCAGCCAGCACGGTTTCGATGCGGATGGTTTCGCCGAGCGCCCGCCGAAGCAGGTCCGACATGCCGGCGACCAGACGATTGGCGTCTACAACCTGAGGCGCGAGCGGCTGCTGGCGCGAGAAGGCAAGCAGCCGTGACGTCAAGTTTGCGGCCCGGGTCGCCGCATCGGTCGCCGCTTCGATGAATTTCATGATGTCGTGCTCGCCCCGCGTCAGCTTGCGCTGGGCGAGGTTCATGGCGCTGATGATCACCGCCAGCATGTTGTTGAAATCGTGGGCGATACCGCCGGTCAGCTGGCCCACAGCCTCCATCTTCTGCATCTGGCGGATCTGCGATTCGGCCTTTTCACGCGTCTGGATTTCGTTGCCGAGCTCGATGTTCTTGCGCATCAGCTCTTCCTGGGCGATCGCCACTGCGCGGAACCGGCGGCGCGAAAGGCGAACCGTGTAGGCGCCAAGCAGGAAGATCGCCAGCAGCGCCGCTATCGAGCCGATTCGCAGCCAGTTTTCGACCAGGTCGGTATGAGCGTCGCGCGCGGCGATGGCTGCGCCGCCAATGCGCCGGATCGTGTCCATGCTGGCCCGGATCTGGTCCATGGCGGCCTTGCCCTGGCCGCTGCGGACCAGTTCCAGAGCTTTTGCCGCATCGCCGCGATCGTAGAGTGCAATCGTCTCAGCCAATTCGGCCTGGTTTTGTGAAAGCGCGTCCTTGACGTGGTTGATCTGCTGCACGAGTTCGTCGTCGGGCGCGGTCATGCCGTCGATGCGGGCAAGCTGGCCCGGAATGGCGTCGACCGCCTGCCGATAAGGCTGGAGGTAGGATTTCTCGCCGGTCAGGAGATAGCCGCGCTGGCTGGTCTCGGCCTCCTGAGCCATCGTAAGCAAACCGGAAAGCAATTCCTGATACTCGACCGCCTGGCGCGCGGCCTCACGATTGGCTCTCTGGGTCTCGACCAGCACGGCGCGTGTGCCGACGATCAACGCCAGCACGGCGAAGCCGATGAACAGCGGCAGCGATTGCCACCGCATGGCGCGTCGAAGGCGAACAATCATTCGATATGCCGGACCAAAAGGAGTTTCCCGCGGGCAGCATTTGGTAAGCGGCGGCGGGGCCGAACGCAATATGCCGCGATCCTGAAGCCGGCATCCGCCGCCAGCCTTGCGAAACCGTGATCATTTGGCTAAGGAGGCGCGCATTCAGCGGCCGGCTTCTGTCGAGCGCTTACTTCCCCTTTCGGTCCTGGGCCGGCTTCAGTCAAAGGCATTTCGCTTCCATGGCGCGCATCGTGATGAAATTCGGCGGAACCTCCGTCGCCGACATCGCCCGCATCCGCAATGTGGCGCGTCACGTCAAACGCGAGGTCGATGCCGGCCATGAGGTCGCTGTCGTGGTTTCGGCGATGGCGGGCAAGACCAATGAACTGGTTGGCTGGACGCGCGAAGCCTCGCCCATGCACGACGCGCGCGAGTATGACGCCGTGGTCGCCTCGGGCGAGCAGGTGACTGCCGGCCTGCTGGCGATCACACTGCAGAATATGGGCGTCCATGCCCGCTCCTGGCAGGGCTGGCAGATCCCGATCAAGACCGACAACGCGCATGGCGCGGCGCGCATCCTCGAAATTGACGGCGCGTTCCTGATCAAGCGCTTCGGCGAGGGCCAGGTGGCTGTCGTCGCCGGCTTCCAGGGCATCGGCCCGGACAACCGCATCGCCACGCTCGGCCGCGGCGGCTCCGACACAAGCGCGGTGGCCATTGCCGCGGCGGTCAAGGCCGACCGCTGCGACATCTACACCGATGTCGACGGCGTCTACACCACCGATCCGCGCATCGAGCCGAAGGCGCGGCGGCTCAACAAGATTTCGTTCGAGGAAATGCTCGAAATGGCCTCGCTCGGCGCCAAGGTCTTGCAGGTGCGCTCGGTCGAGCTTGCCATGGTGCACAGGGTGCGTACGTTCGTGCGGTCGTCCTTCGACGATCCCGATGCGCCCGGAATGGGGGATTTGCTCAATCCTCCGGGAACGCTCATTTGCGACGAGGAAGAGATCGTGGAACAGCAGGTCGTCACCGGAATTGCCTACGCCAAGGACGAAGCGCAGATTTCTCTGCGCCGCGTCGGCGACCGCCCGGGCGTTGCCGCCGGCATTTTCGGCCCGCTGGCCGAGGCCAACATCAATGTCGACATGATTGTCCAGAACATCTCCGAGGACGGCAAGTTCACCGACATGACCTTCACCGTGCCGTCCGGCGACGTGGACAAGGCGTTGGCCGTGCTGGAGCGTCTGAAGGCTTCGATCGGCTATGACGTGGTGCAGTCGGAAGCCGGCATGTCGAAGGTTTCGGTCATCGGCATCGGCATGCGCAGCCATGCCGGTGTGGCCGCCACCGCTTTCAAGGCGCTGGCCGACAAGGCGATCAACATCCGCGCCATCACTACCTCCGAGATCAAGATTTCGATACTGATTGACGGTCCCTACACGGAACTCGCGGTTCGTACTTTGCATTCCGTGTACGGTCTGGATAAGCAGTAGCGAGAGCGATTTGAGTTGTTGCGTGTGCGCCGGTCGCAGTGGAAACTGCGGCGGGCAAAATGCCCATTGGAGAAGAAGCCGCGATGCGTGATACGGCCAGCGGCCCGCGCGTTCTGCTGAAACGGCTCCGCGAGCTCATGCAGGAGCCGCTGGAGCCGCAGGAGCGGCTCGACCGGATCGTGCGCGACATCGCCTCCAACATGGTCGCCGAGGTCTGCTCGCTCTATGTGCTGCGCGCCGATTCGGTGCTCGAACTCTATGCCACCGAAGGTCTGAACCCGAACGCCGTCCATCTGGCGCAGCTGCGGCTGGGGCAGGGGCTCGTCGGCACCATTGCCGCGAGCGCGCGGCCGCTCAACCTCTCAAATGCGCAGGAACATCCGGCCTTCGCCTACCTGCCGGAGACGGGCGAAGAGATCTACAATTCCTTCCTCGGCGTGCCCGTACTCAGGGCAGGGCGCACGCTGGGCGTGCTGGTGGTGCAGAACAAGACCATGCGCCACTACCGCGACGACGAGGTCGAGGCGCTGGAAACGACCGCCATGGTGATCGCCGAGATGATCGCCACCGGCGATCTCGCGCGCCTGACCCGGCCCGGCCTCGAACTCGACCTGCGCCGTCCCGTCAGCTTTACCGGCCTGTCCTTCAACGAGGGTGTCGGCCTCGGCCATGTCGTGCTGCATGAGCCACGCATCGTCGTCACCAATCTGTTCAACGAGGACAGTGAGGAAGAGGTGCGCCGGCTGGAGACGTCGCTCGGTTCGCTCAGGCTTTCCATCGACGACATGCTGGAGCGGCGCGATGTCGCCTTCGAGGGAGAACATCGCGAGGTGCTCGAGGCGTATCGCATGTTTGCCAACGACCGCGGCTGGGTGCGCCGGCTGGAAGAGGCGATCCGCAACGGCCTGACGGCGGAAGCGGCGGTGGAAAAGGTGCAGAGCGACATGCGCGCCCGCATGCTGCACATGACCGATCCTTATTTGCGCGAGAGGATGAGCGACTTCGACGATCTCGCCAACCGGCTGCTGCGCCAGCTGATGGGGCGCGGGCCTGACGACGTCGCGGCGTCACTGCCGAAGGATGCCATCCTGGTCGCGCGCTCGATGGGCGCGGCCGAACTGCTTGATTATCCGAGGGACAAGCTGCGCGGCGTGGTGCTGGAAGACGGCGCTGCCACCAGCCATGTCGTCATCGTAGCGCGCGCCATGGGCATTCCGGTCGCCGGCCAGATGAAGGGCGCCGTTTCCATGGCGGAAAACGGCGATGCCATCATCGTCGACGGCGAGGAAGGCACCATCCATCTGCGGCCGCAGCCGGACCTCGAAGCCGCCTATGCCGAAAAAGTGCGTTTCCGGGCGCGCCGGCAGGAAGTCTACCGGGAACTGCGCAAGAAGCCGTCGGTGACCAAGGACGGCGTCCAGGTCGACCTGCTGATGAATGCGGGCCTGGCCGTCGACCTGCCGCAGCTGGCCGAGGCGGGTGCGGCCGGCATCGGCCTGTTCCGCACCGAATTGCAGTTCATGGTGGCCTCGACCTTCCCGCGCGCCGAGGCGCAGGAGCGGCTCTACCGCGACGTGCTGGACGCGGCGCGCGGCAAGCCGGTCACCTTCCGCACCATCGACATCGGCGGCGACAAGGTGCTGCCCTACTTCAAGGGCGCTATCCAGGAAGAAAACCCTGCGCTCGGCTGGCGCGCGATCCGGCTGACGCTCGACCGGCCGGGTCTGCTCAGGACCCAGATCCGCGCTCTGCTGAAGGCCTGCGGCGGGCGCGAACTGAAGCTGATGCTGCCGATGGTGACCGAGCTCGGCGAAATCGCCCAGGCGCGCGAGATCATCGACCGCGAAGTGCGGCATCTCTCCCGCTTTGCCCACCATCTGCCGACCAGCCTCAAGGTGGGCGCCATGCTGGAAGTGCCGTCGCTGCTGTTCCAGCTCGACGAGTTGATGAAGGCGGTCGATTTCGTCTCGGTCGGCTCCAACGACCTGTTCCAGTTCGTCATGGCGGTCGATCGGGGGAACACGCAGCTCTCCGACCGCTTCGACACGCTGTCGACGCCGTTCCTGCGGGTTCTGAAGCAGATCGCCGACGCCGGGGTTCGCAACCACACGCCGGTGACGCTGTGCGGCGAGCTTGCCGGAAAACCCATTTCCGCCATGGCGCTGATCGGCCTTGGCTACCGCTCGATCTCGATGTCTCCAGCCTCGATCGGCCCGGTCAAGGCGATGTTGACCGAACTGCCACTGGAGGAATTGGAGGCTTTCTTTGCCGACAATCTGATGGCGCCAGCTCAAGGGCTGCCGATGCGGGCGCTGCTGCAGGCCTTCGCCGACGACCGCTCCATCCCGCTATAGCATTAGCCATGGTCAATCTTCCCCGCGAGCGTATGGATCAGGTCGTCAAGCGTTTCGAGATGCTCGAAGCGCAGATGTCGGCCGGCCCGGCGGCCGACGCCTATGTGAAGATGGCCTCGGAATATGCCGAGCTGCAGGACATGGTGGCCAAGGTCAGGGAACTGCGCTCAGTCGAGCGCGAGCAAGCCGACCTCGAGGCGATGCTTGCCGACAAGGGCACCGATGCCGAGATGCGGGCCCTGGCGGAGGCAGATCTGCCCGGCGTCGAAGCGCGTATCGAAGAGCTGCAGAAGGACATCCAGATCCTGCTGTTGCCCAAGGATGCGGCCGACGACAAGAACGCCATCCTTGAAATCCGCGCCGGCACCGGCGGCGACGAGGCGGCATTGTTTGCCGGCGACCTTTTTCGCATGTATGAGCGCTATGCCGCCGAACGCGGCTGGCGCTTCGAGACGGTGTCGGCCAGCGACGGCGATGCCGGCGGCTTCAAGGAAATCATCGCCACCATTTCCGGTAGGGGAGTCTTTGCCCATCTGAAATTTGAATCCGGCGTGCACCGCGTGCAGCGCGTGCCGGCGACCGAGGCCAGCGGGCGCATCCACACTTCGGCGGCGACGGTTGCCGTACTGCCGGAGGCCGAAGAGGTCGACATCGACATTCGCGCCGAAGACATCCGTATCGACACGATGCGCGCCTCGGGTTCGGGCGGCCAGCACGTCAACACCACCGATTCTGCGGTGCGCATCACCCATTTGCCGACCGGCATCATGGTGGTGCAGGCGGAGAAGTCGCAGCATCAGAACCGGGCGAAAGCCATGCAGATTCTGCGTGCGCGGCTTTACGACCTCGAGCGCAGCAAGGCGGACGAGGAGCGCTCGGAGTCACGCAAATCGCAGGTTGGTTCGGGCGACCGTTCGGAGCGCATCCGCACCTACAACTTCCCGCAGGGCCGCCTTACCGACCATCGTATCAACCTGACGCTCTACAAGCTCGACCGGGTGATGATGGGCGAGCTCGATGAGGTCATCAATGCGCTGATCGCCGACCATCAGTCGAAGCTGCTCGCCGATATTGGCCTCGATGGCTGACATGTTGCCCGGCGCGCTCGGGCCGTTGTTGCGGGTGGCGCGGGAGCGGCTTGCCGCGGCCGGCCTTTCCGACCCGGCGCTGGATGCCAGGCTTATCGTCGAGCATTTTTCCCGCACGGACCGTACGCAGGCGATCGCCGACCCGCAACGGACGGTCGATGCGGGTGCGGTTGCCGCAATCGGCGCTGCTCTGCAGCGCCGCATGACCGGCGAACCGGTTCACCGCATCCTCGGGTTTCGCGAGTTTTACGGCCTGCGGCTGTCGCTGTCGCCGGAAACGCTGGAGCCGCGGCCGGACACCGAAACGCTGGTCGAGGCGATCCTGCCTTTTGCCGGCGCGACGGCCGAAAGGCTGGGGGAATGCCGTATCCTCGATCTCGGCACCGGTACCGGCGCGATTGCGCTGGCGCTGCTCAGCGCGGTTCCGGCCGCGACCGCCACCGGGGTCGATATTTCACAAGACGCGCTGGCAACCGCGATACGCAATGCCGAGCAACTCGGACTCGCCGGCCGGTTCGTGGGGCTGCAGTCTGACTGGTTCGAAAAAGTTTCGGGCCGATACCATGTAATTGCCGCAAACCCTCCCTATATATCGTCTAAAGACGTTGGAAATCTGCAGGACGAGGTCCGCGATTTCGATCCGCACAGAGCCCTTGATGGCGGTGTGGACGGTCTTGGCCCCTACAGGATCATCGCCGCCGAGGCGGCAAAGTTTCTGGAAGCAGAAGGCAAGATAGCGGTCGAGATCGGCCACACGCAGCGCAATGAGGTCAAAGACATATTCGCGGCAGCCGGCTACAGGCTGGCCGGGGCATTTGTCGATCTTGGCGGAAACGACAGGGTTCTTATGTTTGAACAGGGAAAGCCTTGACGCAGTGCAAAAAAGCGCTTGGCAATGCCGGGGAATGCGGCTAGGGTCCGCCCTAACCGGATGAGACGAAGCAGGCAGTGCTCTTAGCGATTCGGTTTTCCTTGGAAATAGCTGCCTTCTTGCGCAAACGACGCCCAAGCTTCGTGCGGGAATCGTCCGGCAAGTGATGTAACCGGAACAGGATGACACGTGGCGCCAACGCAATTGATGCGGGCGAACGCCGGTGAAGAAACGAAACGGCTGGCTGCATGAGCGCCTCCGTTCGCGAAACGTTTTTCGAAAATTGCAAAATGAAGAGAGTCTTATGAGGCCACAACAGCAGAACAGGCGCATGCGCGGTCGCAACAACAATGGCGGCGGCGGTGGCAACAACAATAACAACAACAACAACCGCAAGGGCCCAAATCCCCTGACGCGCAACTACGAGAGCAACGGCCCGGACGTGAAAATCCGTGGATCGGCTCAGCAGATCGCCGAAAAATACGCCACTCTGGCCCGTGATGCGCAAAGCTCCGGCGACCGGGTTATGGCGGAAAATTACCTCCAGCACGCCGAGCACTACAACCGCATCATTGCCGCCGCACAGGCGCAGATGCCGATCCAGAATGCGCCGCAGAACCGCGACGAATTCGACGACGATGAAGATCGCGACGATTTTGACAATGCCGGCAGCGGCAATGGCGGCGAGACTCAAGCGCCGATGGCAAACCACGGCAACGGTCCGCAGCCGACGATTGAGGGCACGCCGGCCGAACTCGCATACGGCCAGGAAAACGGCCGCGAGAACAACAGTGGCCGTGATAATAATGGCCGTGACAATAATGGCCGCAACAACAACGGCCGCGACAACAATGGCCGCAACCGTGACCGCCGCCCCAATGGCGGCTATGGCCAGAACGACCAGCGTGGCGACTTTGCCCAGCGTGGCGAGCAGAACGGCCAGCGCGGCGACCAGCAGCGCTTCACCGAAACCCCGGCACAGGCGGAAACCGTTTCCGCCGTTGAGCCCGAAGCCGAGAGCGGTTTCTCCGAGCCGGCGCCGCTGTACGAAAACCTGTCGCCGGCGGCTCTTGCCGCCCGGGCCGAACTCAATGAGGCAGCCGCCGAGAGCGGCGCTGCCCGTCGCCCGCGGCGTCCGCGCCGCCCGCGCAACAATGCCGATCAGGTCGGTGACGAACAGTCTGGTGGTGGCCAGGTGGTGGATGGCGCCGGCGAGACCGCTGCCGCTGTTGACGTGGTGGATGCGGCGCCGGCCGAAAGCCCTGCCGGCGACCCGTTCGCCGTCGACGCCAACAACTGACCCACAAGACATAAGTCGATGAAACGGCGGAGAGAAATCTCCGCCGTTTTCGTT
Source organism: Mesorhizobium sp. M1143 (assembly GCF_040318435.1). Taxonomy (NCBI): domain Bacteria; kingdom Pseudomonadati; phylum Pseudomonadota; class Alphaproteobacteria; order Hyphomicrobiales; family Phyllobacteriaceae; genus Mesorhizobium; species Mesorhizobium sp. M1143. The sequence continues at coordinate 24,869 of NZ_JAMYMJ010000019.1, forward strand.
TGCTCGGCCATGCAATATCATCAGCCGGACGTCTTGAGCGGCAATGGCTTGCGCCCCATATCTGGCGTGAACTGGACCCGGCTCGGATGAGCGGGTCCGTCACCGCAATCTGATCCGGTGCCGCAAAGCGGGCCGGTGATGGAAGGAGACAGATATGAACCTCGAGAAATACTCCGAGCGCGTCCGCGGATTCATTCAGTCCGCCCAGACCATGGCGCTCTCGCGCAATCACCAGCAATTCACTCCCGAACATATGCTGAAGGTCCTCGTCGATGACGACGAGGGGCTGGCCGCCTCGCTGATCGAGCGCGCCGGCGGCAACGTGCGCGACGTCAAGCTTGGCGTCGAGACCGCCCTTGAGGCCATGCCCAAGGTGGAAGGCGGCAACGGCCAGCTTTATCTGGCGCAGCCGCTGGCCAAGGTGTTTTCGACCGCCGAGGAATTGGCCAAGAAAGCCGGCGACAGTTTTGTCGCGGTCGAGCGGCTGCTGCAGGCGCTGGCGATGGAGAAGTCGGCCAAGACGGCCGATATCCTGTCCAAGGCCGGCGTCACAGCGCAGGCGCTGAACCAGGTGATCAACGACGTCCGCAAGGGCCGTACCGCCGATTCGGCGAGCGCCGAGCAGGGCTATGACGCGCTGAAGAAATACGCGCGCGACCTCACCGCCGATGCCCGCGCCGGCAAGCTCGACCCTGTGATTGGCCGTGACGACGAGATCCGCCGCACCATCCAGGTGCTGTCGCGCCGTACCAAGAACAACCCGGTGCTGATCGGCGAGCCGGGCGTCGGCAAAACGGCGATCGCCGAAGGTCTGGCGCTGCGCATCGTCAATGGCGACGTGCCCGAATCGCTGAAGGACAAGCAGTTGATGGCGCTCGACATGGGCGCGCTGATTGCCGGCGCCAAATATCGCGGCGAGTTCGAGGAGCGGCTGAAGGCCGTGCTCAACGAAGTCACCTCGGCGGCCGGCGGCATCATCCTGTTCATCGACGAGATGCACACGCTGGTCGGCGCCGGCAAGGCCGATGGCGCCATGGACGCTTCGAACCTGTTGAAGCCGGCGCTGGCGCGCGGCGAACTGCACTGCGTCGGCGCGACCACGCTCGATGAATACAGGAAGCATGTCGAGAAGGACGCGGCCCTTGCCCGCCGGTTCCAGCCGGTCTTCGTCAACGAGCCGTCGGTGGAAGATACCGTGTCGATCCTGCGTGGCCTGAAGGAGAAGTACGAGCAGCACCACAAGGTGCGCATCTCGGATTCGGCGCTGGTCGCGGCGGCGACTTTGTCGAACCGCTACATCGCCGACCGTTTCCTGCCGGACAAGGCGATCGACCTTGTCGACGAAGCCGCGTCGCGGCTGAGGATGCAGGTCGATTCCAAGCCCGAGGCGCTGGACGAAATCGATCGCCGCATCATGCAGCTCAAGATCGAGCGCGAGGCACTGAAGGTCGAGAAGGACGAGGCGTCAAAGGACCGGCTCGCGCGTCTCGAAAAGGAACTCGTCGGCCTCGAGGAGGAATCGACCGAGATCACCGCCAAATGGCAGTCGGAGAAGCAGAAGCTTGGCCTCGCCGCTGACCTCAAGAAGCAGCTCGACGCGGCCCGCAACGACCTCGCCATTGCCCAGCGCAAGGGTGAATTCCAGCGCGCCGGCGAGCTTGCCTATGGCAAGATCCCGGAACTGGAAAAGAAGCTGAAGGAAGCCGAAGCCCAGGACGGCAAGGCCGGCATGGTCGAAGAGGTGGTCACGCCCGACCACGTCGCCCATATCGTGTCGCGTTGGACCGGCATTCCGGTCGACAAGATGCTGCAGGGCGAGCGCGACAAGCTGCTGCGCATGGAAGACGAGATCGGCAAGCGAGTCGTCGGCCAGGGCGAAGCGGTACAGGCGGTGTCCAAGGCCGTGCGTCGTGCCCGGGCCGGGCTGCAGGATCCGAACCGGCCGATCGGCTCGTTCATGTTCCTCGGACCGACCGGCGTCGGCAAGACCGAACTGACCAAGGCGCTGGCCAATTTCCTGTTCGACGACGAGAGCGCCATGGTGCGAATCGACATGTCGGAATACATGGAGAAGCACTCGGTCGCCCGGCTGATTGGCGCGCCTCCCGGCTATGTCGGCTATGAGGAAGGCGGTGCGCTGACCGAAGCGGTGCGGCGCCGGCCCTATCAGGTCGTGCTGTTCGACGAAATCGAGAAGGCGCATCCGGATGTCTTCAACGTGCTGTTGCAGGTGCTCGACGACGGGCGGCTGACCGACGGGCAGGGCCGCACGGTCGACTTCCGCAACACGCTGATCGTCATGACGTCGAACCTCGGCGCCGAATATCTGGTCAATCTCGGCGAAGAGCAGGACGTCGATGCCGTGCGCGACGAGGTTATGAGCGTGGTGAGAGCCTCGTTCAGGCCGGAGTTCCTCAACCGCGTCGACGAGGTGATCCTGTTCCACCGGCTGCGCCGGCAGGATATGGGCCGCATCGTCGAGATCCAGCTCAAGCGGCTGGAAAGCCTGCTCGCCGACCGCAAGATCACACTGTCGCTCGACCAGGATTCGATCGACTGGCTGGCGGCGAAGGGCTACGACCCGGCCTATGGTGCGCGGCCGCTGAAGCGGGTGATGCAGAAGGACCTGCAAGATCCGCTGGCGGAAAAAATCCTGCTTGGCGAGATACTCGACGGCTCGACCGTCAAGGTCACCGCCGGCTCCGACCGGTTGAATTTCCGGTCCAGGCCCACTGTGGTGCCGACCGACGCGGCAGCCTGATCCAACGCCGCGCGTCCGCCCGGACGCGCGGCGTTTTGTTATGAAACAACAATCCTTTGACGGGGGTGCAGGTGACGCTGGACGACTACAACAGCTTCTGCGCCTCGCTGCCGCAGACGACGCACGTCGTGCAGTGGGGCGGGGCCGATGTCTGGAAAGTCGGTGGCAAGGTCTTCACCATCGCCGGCCATGACCGGGAGGGTGGCGTCTTCGTCACCTTCAAATGCTCTGAAATGGCTTATGACGTGCTGAAGGATCAGCCCGGCTGCCGGCCGGCGCCCTATCTCGCCTCGCGCGGCATGAAATGGATCCAGCGTCAGACAAGCCAGAGCATGGATGATGATGCGCTGAAGGACTATCTCGGCGAAAGCCACCGCCTCGTCGTCCTCAAGCTGACGAAGCAGACGCGCAAGGAATTGGGCCTGTAGCAACCAGTAATCCGCCATCTTCATGCCCGGTTCATGTTGGAAAGCTTATGTTGTGGTTTGCTGGCGAAGGGGTTTGCCTGCAGGCTTTTGACGATCAGGGCGTTCCTTGCGCATCCAAACGGTGGCGAGAACGTTCTGGTGGGAACACTGCCGGGCGGCGGCAATTACGCATGACCCCGAAAATCGAAATTCGATTTTCGGAAAGGATCATGCGCAGACATGAAGTGTTACAGCGTCCTTTGCGCGTCCAAACGGACGCGCGGCGCTGTAAGTACCGGAGAGTTTGACCACCATGTTCCGCACGATCCTTGCCTTTTCGGTGCTCGCCGCCGGGCTGCTCACGTCCAGCGCCATGGCATCGCCGACTGTGGACAACGCACTGCCGGCCGTCCGCGCCGCCGATAGCGGCGGCATTGTGCTTGCCCAGGACGGCAATCTCGACATCTATTACGACGCCAGGGGCAACCGCGTCATCGTCGATGCCGAGACCGGCAAGGTCATCGCCATCCAGCCGCCGCAGACCAGGCTCGACCGCCGCGCGCTGCGCCGGGAAATGCGGGCACGTGAGCTTGGACGCGCACCGGTCGAAGACGACGACCGCTACTATCTCGACGATCCCGAAGACATGGCGCGTTTCCGCCGCAGGCAACTGGACGATCAGGGACGAATCCCCGGCCCGCCGGTTGATGAATACGATCCTGAAAGCGACAGATTCCTGGGGGCCGCTCCGCAGGATGATGCCAATGACAGCGACACCTATCCGGAAGCGCCGAAATCCGCTGAACCGCGGCCCGTCAAGCGGCAGCCGCTGAACGAAGCCTCTATCGATCCCGCCGAACCGGCGGCGCCCGCCGACCAGGCCGCGCTGCCGCCGAAAGCCGGTGGCAAGACCGTGGTCGATCCCTCGCTTTCACTCGGCGCACGCCAGGATGTAGCCGCCTTGCAGGTGCTGCTCGACCGCGCCGGCGCTTCACCCGGCGTCGTCGACGGGCGCTTCGGCTCCAATGTCGACAAGGCGCTTGCCGCCTATAACCAGATCACCGGCAGCAATCTGCGCTCGACCGACGCGGTCGGCATCCAGGCTGCGCTGGCGCAAACCGGTGGCGATGCTTTCGCCAATTATACGATCACGCCCGAGGACGCGGCCGGGCCTTATGTCGCCTCGATACCGGAGGATTACAGCCAGAAGGCGCAGCTCGACCGCATGGCTTACACCTCCGTCACCGAAGCCTTGGCCGAACGGTTCCACATGGACGAGAACTACCTGAAGGGGCTCAATCCCGAGGCCGACTTCAGCCGTCCCGGCACCATCATCAAGGTCGCCAATTTCGGCAGGTTGGTGGCGACGCCGGTTGCCCGCATCGTCGCCGACAAGGACAAGAAGCAGGTGTTCGCCTATGACGCCGGTGGCAAGCTGGTCGCGGCCTATCCGGCCACCATCGGTTCAGCCGACACGCCCTCGCCGACCGGCACCCATACGGTGTCGCGCGTCGCGCTCGATCCGAACTACACCTACAACCCCAGCATCAATTTCAAGCAGGGCCAGAACGACAAGATCCTGACCATCCCGCCGGGTCCGAACGGCCCGGTCGGCTCGGTGTGGATCGCGCTGGACAAGCCGACCTATGGCATTCACGGCACGCCCGATCCCTCCAAGATCGGCAAGACCGAAAGCCATGGCTGCGTGCGCCTGACAAATTGGGATGCGCGTGAACTGGCCAAGCTGGTGTCGCCGGGCGTCACCGTCGAGTTCGTCGGCGGTCCCTCGGCCGATGATGTTGCGGAGCAAGTGAGCGCTCCAGCGCAGTGATATCGGCCTGCCCATAAGGCAGGCCGATATCCAAAGCTGGATTCATGAGCGCAGGGTGCTGGCTGGTTGTTGCCGGCCCGCAACAAGTCTAAGCAGACGCTCATGAAGTCTCCGAGCGAAGCCGCAGCCGTTCCCCTGACCAGGTCGCTTTCCAACGGTACATTTTGCCCGCAGTCGCAGCGCAAGTTCGTGCTGGTAGCGGCGATCCTGGCGTCAGCGCTCGGCTTCATCGACGGGTCGATCCTGGCCATTGCCATGCCGGCAATGCGCGTCGACCTCGGCGCCAGCCTGGCCGAGGTCCAGTGGATTTCCAACGCCTATGCGCTGACGCTGTCGGCGCTGATTCTGGCCGGCGGCGCCGCCGGCGACCGGTTTGGCCTCAGGCGCGCCTTCGTTGCCGGCATTGGGCTGTTCATCGTCGCTTCGCTGGCCTGCGCGGTGGCGCCGAATGCGCTGGTGCTCATCGCCTTTCGCGCCATTCAGGGCATTGGTGCGGCGATCATGGTGCCGGGCAGCCTCGCCATCATCGCCAAGGCCTATCCGAAGAAGGAGCGCGGCCGGGCGATCGGCATCTGGGCCGCCGCCTCGGCGCTGACGACTGCGCTCGGTCCGGTGCTCGGCGGCTTCGTTCTGTCGGCCTTTGGCGGCGGTATCTGGCGGGCGATCTTCGCCGTCAACCTGCCGCTCGGGCTGATCTCGATCTATCTCCTGCTGGCCAAGATTCCCGCCGACGCGCCGACGGAGAAGCGAAGCCTCGATCTCGGCGGCGCCGCTCTCGCCACGCTTGCCTTCGGGGCGCTTGCCTACGGACTGACCTCGATGAGCGCCGAAGGCAGCGGGCTGATGTCGGGGCCGAGCATCGCCGCAGGCGCCGTGCTGCTTATCATCTTCATCGTCTTCGAGCTTCGGCAGCGCGAGCCGATGATCGATCTCAAGCTGTTTCGGATCGGCGCCTTTGCCGGCGCCAACCTCGCCACCTTCTTCCTGTATTTCGCCCTGTCGGCCAATCTGTTCTACCTGCCGATGCTGTTGATCGCCGGATGGGGGCTGAGCACCAAAGAGGTCGGTTTCATCTTCCTGCCGCTGTCGGCGTCGATCGCGCTGCTGTCGGGTCTCGTCGGCCAGTGGTCGGATCGCATCGGTCCGCGTTTTCCGATCGCCAGCGGCTGCCTGGTAGTTGCCATCGCCTTTGCCGGGCTGGCTTTGCTCACTCATGCCGGCATGCACAATTTCTGGACCGGTATCTTTCCGCTGATGGCCGTGATGGGGCTCGGCATGGCGCTGGTGGTGTCGCCGCTGTCGACGGCGGTCATGACCGCGGTCGAGGACAAGGATACCGGCGCCGCTTCCGGCATCAACAATGCGGTTTCGCGCATTGGCGGGCTGATTGCTGTGGCGGCGATGGGCTCGCTCGCGGCCTGGGTCTATTCGACGATGCTCGATACCAGCGTCAGGCCGGGCATTCCGGGATTCGGCGAACCGGCATTGGCCGGCCTGGCGCCAGACCTTGATGCAACACGGCTCGCCGCCAGCGATGCGGCGTTCGCGGCCGTGTCGACAGTGACGGCCGTGCTTTGCCTGCTTGCCGCTATTATCGCCTGGGCCACCGTTTCGGGGCAAAAGCTGCCTTGGTCACGAGCCGAAGAGGAGCAGTCGACTTGATTCGGAGCCGACCCGATTCGGAATGCTCTGATGGGGCGATTATGATTCGCCAGCGTCGAGTGTGACGGCTTAAAGCGCGTCGCGCTGAAACGGATTCATACGACGCGCTTTAAGTGTTTGTTTTGAGGCATGTCCTTGTCCAGAGCCGCGGCACACTTCTGGGCGACATGCATTAGCCTTCGATCTTGGCGCTCGCGACCTTCAGCGGATTGCTGTCTTCCTGCTTGAGCAGTTCATCGATGCGCTCGCGCTCGCGCTTGAAAGCGACCAGGTCGTCGCCCTTCAGCACCTTGCCGACCGGCAGGCGCACGCGCATCGGGTCGACCTTGGTGCCGTTGACGATCAGCTCGTAGTGAAGATGCGGACCGGTGGAGAGGCCGGTCTGACCGAGGAAGCCGATGGTCTGGCCCTGGCGGACATGAACGCCCGGTTCGATGCCTTTGGCAAAGGCGCTCTGGTGATTATAGGAGGTCTCGTAGCCATTGGCATGGCGGATGATGATCTGCTTGCCGTAGCCGCCGGCCCAACCGGCCTTTTCGATGGTGCCGTTGCCGGCGGCGATGATCGGCGTTCCGATCGGCGCCGCCCAGTCGACGCCGGTATGCATGCGGACATAACCGAGGATCGGATGTCGGCGGGCGCCGAAGCCGGAGCGGAATTTCCCGGCCGGCAGGGGATTGCGCAGCAGGAACTGCTCGGCGCTCGATCCATCCTCGTCGAAATAGTCGGTCGAGCCGTCCTGCATCTGGAAGCGGTAGAAATTGCGTGTCTGGCCGCCGAAGGTCGACGAGACATAGAGCAGTTCCGATTCGTCGGAGGCCTGGTCGTCGCCGTCAGGCTGCGAGAACAGCACGTCGATGCGGTCCGATGGATTGAGCCTGGACTGGAAGTCGACGCCGGAGGCCAGGAGCTTGACCAATTGCTGGGTCAGCTTCTTCGACATGCCATAGGAATAGGCGGCGCGGTAGATG
>NZ_JAMYMJ010000019.1:37500-40000 GCF_040318435.1 Mesorhizobium sp. M1143
GGGTCAGCGACTTAGTGTGACGAGCAAGCTTAAACCGCTAGGTGTAGGCGCAGCGAAAGCGAGTCTGAACAGGGCGTTCAGTTCGTCGCATTAGACCCGAAACCGAGTGATCTAGCCATGAGCAGGTTGAAGGTAAGGTAACACTTACTGGAGGACCGAACCCATAACTGTTGCAATAGTTCGGGATGACTTGTGGCTAGGGGTGAAAGGCCAATCAAACTCGGAAATAGCTGGTTCTCCGCGAAATCTATTTAGGTAGAGCGTCGACCGAATACCCCAGGGGGTAGAGCACTGGATGGGCTAGGGGTCCTCACCGGATTACCAAACCTAACCAAACTCCGAATACCTGGGAGTACTAGTCGGCAGACACACGGCGGGTGCTAACGTCCGTCGTGAAAAGGGAAACAACCCTGACCTACAGCTAAGGTCCCCAAGTTATGGCTAAGTGGGAAAGGATGTGAGGATCCCAAAACAACCAGGATGTTGGCTTAGAAGCAGCCATCATTTAAAGAAAGCGTAACAGCTCACTGGTCTAAATAAGGGTCTTTGCGCCGAAAATGTAACGGGGCTAAAGCCATACACCGAAGCTTAGGGTTTGGTCCGCAAGGGCCAAGCGGTAGCGGAGCGTTCTGTAAGCTGACGAAGCCATACCCGTGAGGGGTGGTGGAGGTATCAGAAGTGCGAATGCTGACATGAGTAACGTAAGGGGAGTGAGAGACTCCCCCGCCGAAAGACCAAGGGTTCCTGCTTAAAGCTAATCTGAGCAGGGTTAGCCGGCCCCTAAGACGAGGCGGAAACGCGTAGTCGATGGGAACCACGTTAATATTCGTGGGCTTGGAGGTAGTGACGGATCGCACAAGTTGTCCAATCTTATCGGATTGAACGGGCAGCGGAGCGGTTCCAGGAAATAGCTCCTCCTTATAAACCGTACCCGAAACCGACACTGGTGGTCAGGTAGAGTATACCAAGGCGCTTGAGAGAACTATGCTGAAGGAACTCGGCAAATTGCACGCGTAACTTCGGAAGAAGCGTGACCCTTTTCTACGCAAGTAGAGGAGGGTGGCACAGACCAGGGGGTAGCGACTGTTTATCAAAAACACAGGGCTCTGCGAAGTCGCAAGACGACGTATAGGGTCTGACGCCTGCCCGGTGCTGGAAGGTTAAGAGGAGGGGTGCAAGCTCTGAATCGAAGCCCCAGTAAACGGCGGCCGTAACTATAACGGTCCTAAGGTAGCGAAATTCCTTGTCGGGTAAGTTCCGACCTGCACGAATGGCGTAACGACTTCCCCGCTGTCTCCAGCATAGACTCAGTGAAATTGAATTCCCCGTGAAGATGCGGGGTTCCTGCGGTTAGACGGAAAGACCCCGTGCACCTTTACTATAGCTTTACATTGGCATTCGTAGTGGCATGTGTAGGATAGGTGGTAGGCTTTGAAACCTGGGCGCCAGCTCAGGTGGAGCCACCCTTGAAATACCACCCTTATTACTATGGATGTCTAACCGCGGCCCGTTATCCGGGTCCGGGACAATGTATGGTGGGTAGTTTGACTGGGGCGGTCGCCTCCTAAAGAGTAACGGAGGCGCGCGATGGTGGGCTCAGAACGGTCGGAAATCGTTCGCTGAGTGCAATGGCATAAGCCTGCCTGACTGCGAGACTGACAAGTCGAGCAGAGACGAAAGTCGGTCATAGTGATCCGGTGGTCCCGCGTGGAAGGGCCATCGCTCAACGGATAAAAGGTACGCCGGGGATAACAGGCTGATGACCCCCAAGAGTCCATATCGACGGGGTTGTTTGGCACCTCGATGTCGACTCATCGCATCCTGGGGCTGGAGCAGGTCCCAAGGGTATGGCTGTTCGCCATTTAAAGCGGTACGTGAGTTGGGTTCAGAACGTCGTGAGACAGTTCGGTCCCTATCTGCCGTGGGTGTAGGAATATTGAAAGGATCTGTCCCTAGTACGAGAGGACCGGGATGGACGGATCTCTGGTGGACCTGTTGTGGCGCCAGCCGCATAGCAGGGTAGCTATATCCGGACGGGATAACCGCTGAAGGCATCTAAGCGGGAAACCCACCTTAAAACGAGTATTCCCTGAGAACCGTGGAAGACGACCACGTTGATAGGCCGGGTGTGGAAGAGCGGCAACGCTTGAAGCTTACCGGTACTAATAGTTCGATCGGCTTGATCGTTCTCATTCCTTATGCTCATCGTGAAACACGATGATCTGACCAGCGCTCACGCATGAGCGGCCCTTACAGGGCCTATGCTCCGCGAGGGCGCCGGAAAACCGGCGACGCGCAGTCGCGCTTGCGGGCTTACGCCCGTAAGCAAAACACAAACGTCGCCTTGGCACGAAAAAACAGCTTCTCGATATAACGTGCGTTTTGCCGACCTGGTGGTTATGGCGGAGCGGCTGCACCCGATCCCATTCCGAACTCGGCCGTGAAACGCTCCAGCGCTGATGGTACTTCGTCTCAAGACGCGGGAGAGTAGGTCGCTGCC
>NZ_JAMYMJ010000019.1:45000-94845 GCF_040318435.1 Mesorhizobium sp. M1143
AACCGCTAGGTGTAGGCGCAGCGAAAGCGAGTCTGAACAGGGCGTTCAGTTCGTCGCATTAGACCCGAAACCGAGTGATCTAGCCATGAGCAGGTTGAAGGTAAGGTAACACTTACTGGAGGACCGAACCCATAACTGTTGCAATAGTTCGGGATGACTTGTGGCTAGGGGTGAAAGGCCAATCAAACTCGGAAATAGCTGGTTCTCCGCGAAATCTATTTAGGTAGAGCGTCGACCGAATACCCCAGGGGGTAGAGCACTGGATGGGCTAGGGGTCCTCACCGGATTACCAAACCTAACCAAACTCCGAATACCTGGGAGTACTAGTCGGCAGACACACGGCGGGTGCTAACGTCCGTCGTGAAAAGGGAAACAACCCTGACCTACAGCTAAGGTCCCCAAGTTATGGCTAAGTGGGAAAGGATGTGAGGATCCCAAAACAACCAGGATGTTGGCTTAGAAGCAGCCATCATTTAAAGAAAGCGTAACAGCTCACTGGTCTAAATAAGGGTCTTTGCGCCGAAAATGTAACGGGGCTAAAGCCATACACCGAAGCTTAGGGTTTGGTCCGCAAGGGCCAAGCGGTAGCGGAGCGTTCTGTAAGCTGACGAAGCCATACCCGTGAGGGGTGGTGGAGGTATCAGAAGTGCGAATGCTGACATGAGTAACGTAAGGGGAGTGAGAGACTCCCCCGCCGAAAGACCAAGGGTTCCTGCTTAAAGCTAATCTGAGCAGGGTTAGCCGGCCCCTAAGACGAGGCGGAAACGCGTAGTCGATGGGAACCACGTTAATATTCGTGGGCTTGGAGGTAGTGACGGATCGCACAAGTTGTCCAATCTTATCGGATTGAACGGGCAGCGGAGCGGTTCCAGGAAATAGCTCCTCCTTATAAACCGTACCCGAAACCGACACTGGTGGTCAGGTAGAGTATACCAAGGCGCTTGAGAGAACTATGCTGAAGGAACTCGGCAAATTGCACGCGTAACTTCGGAAGAAGCGTGACCCTTTTCTACGCAAGTAGAGGAGGGTGGCACAGACCAGGGGGTAGCGACTGTTTATCAAAAACACAGGGCTCTGCGAAGTCGCAAGACGACGTATAGGGTCTGACGCCTGCCCGGTGCTGGAAGGTTAAGAGGAGGGGTGCAAGCTCTGAATCGAAGCCCCAGTAAACGGCGGCCGTAACTATAACGGTCCTAAGGTAGCGAAATTCCTTGTCGGGTAAGTTCCGACCTGCACGAATGGCGTAACGACTTCCCCGCTGTCTCCAGCATAGACTCAGTGAAATTGAATTCCCCGTGAAGATGCGGGGTTCCTGCGGTTAGACGGAAAGACCCCGTGCACCTTTACTATAGCTTTACATTGGCATTCGTAGTGGCATGTGTAGGATAGGTGGTAGGCTTTGAAACCTGGGCGCCAGCTCAGGTGGAGCCACCCTTGAAATACCACCCTTATTACTATGGATGTCTAACCGCGGCCCGTTATCCGGGTCCGGGACAATGTATGGTGGGTAGTTTGACTGGGGCGGTCGCCTCCTAAAGAGTAACGGAGGCGCGCGATGGTGGGCTCAGAACGGTCGGAAATCGTTCGCTGAGTGCAATGGCATAAGCCTGCCTGACTGCGAGACTGACAAGTCGAGCAGAGACGAAAGTCGGTCATAGTGATCCGGTGGTCCCGCGTGGAAGGGCCATCGCTCAACGGATAAAAGGTACGCCGGGGATAACAGGCTGATGACCCCCAAGAGTCCATATCGACGGGGTTGTTTGGCACCTCGATGTCGACTCATCGCATCCTGGGGCTGGAGCAGGTCCCAAGGGTATGGCTGTTCGCCATTTAAAGCGGTACGTGAGTTGGGTTCAGAACGTCGTGAGACAGTTCGGTCCCTATCTGCCGTGGGTGTAGGAATATTGAAAGGATCTGTCCCTAGTACGAGAGGACCGGGATGGACGGATCTCTGGTGGACCTGTTGTGGCGCCAGCCGCATAGCAGGGTAGCTATATCCGGACGGGATAACCGCTGAAGGCATCTAAGCGGGAAACCCACCTTAAAACGAGTATTCCCTGAGAACCGTGGAAGACGACCACGTTGATAGGCCGGGTGTGGAAGAGCGGCAACGCTTGAAGCTTACCGGTACTAATAGTTCGATCGGCTTGATCGTTCTCATTCCTTATGCTCATCGTGAAACACGATGATCTGACCAGCGCTCACGCATGAGCGGCCCTTACAGGGCCTATGCTCCGCGAGGGCGCCGGAAAACCGGCGACGCGCAGTCGCGCTTGCGGGCTTACGCCCGTAAGCAAAACACAAACGTCGCCTTGGCACGAAAAAACAGCTTCTCGATATAACGTGCGTTTTGCCGACCTGGTGGTTATGGCGGAGCGGCTGCACCCGATCCCATTCCGAACTCGGCCGTGAAACGCTCCAGCGCTGATGGTACTTCGTCTCAAGACGCGGGAGAGTAGGTCGCTGCCAGGTCTGCAAAACGCACGTTGAACTCTCATCCGCAAACCGGATGAAACTGAAATCTTCTCTCTACGAAAAGGCCCGCCAAGGGATCACGGGCCGCGCAAGCGGCCCTTTCATTTGGTCAGCCATATACCTATGTGTAAGCCATCCTGTTCATAGGCCCAGGCTTACGTCCAGATAAGCAAGCAAACGCTTGCTTCAGATCCGGAGCAGGCAAGAGCTTGCCCTGGAGAGTCCGGAGCAAGCAAGAGCTTGCCCTGGAGGTGACGCGGGGTGGAGCAGCCCGGTAGCTCGTCAGGCTCATAACCTGAAGGTCACAGGTTCAAATCCTGTCCCCGCAACCAACAAAAAAAGCCCGCTTCACGCGGGCTTTTTGCGTTCGGACCGTGATCGATGGCCGCGACCGGCTATTCAACGATCGAGGAGGGCAGCAAGGCTGGCGTGCTCGACTTTATTGACAGGTCCGCGAACCGGGGGGTGATGCCGCCTCGGCGCATTTCGGCGAGAGCTACACGTCGAGCATTGGGAGTTCGCCAGCCCGTCATGGCAAGCGATCTGCACGACAACAGCATGATTCGAGCGGCGGAGAGATCGTCGTACGAAGGCGCGAACCGTTGATTTAAACAACCCGCGCCTTGCCGAAGCTTTTCGTCGCGGGCCGCGTCAGCCAGCTCGCCGCAATGACGCCTGGAAGACCAGCGAGGTCCAGCTGTTGCTCGAGGCGAGATGGCAATAGAGCAGCGCAAGCGCGCCGGATTTCCTGAGATCGAGAAACGCCTCGTCGCTCAATTTGTTGAAGGCCGGCTCGTCGATCACCTGAAAGTCGGTGAGGTTGAGGGTCTCGCCGCCCTCCAGCGTCACCTTGCTCTGCCGCGGCGCGAACAGGCCGTGCGCGTCGATCTTGTCGATCATGGCGCGAGTCGCATTGAAGTCGGTCTGGAACTGGCTGCAGAAGGCGAGCGCCTGCTTCGAGGCCTCGGCCGGCTCGTTGCCGTCGAAGAAGGGCGTGATCTCGTCGCTGTCCTTGGACGAAGGCATCTGCTCGACGACGCGTTCGCTGGCACGGTCGATGCACAACGTCAGGCGGCCGGTCGTTTTCGATTCATCGGCGAGGATGAAGGGGTAACGGCGGACATAGGCGGGAATGTAATGCGGCTCCGCCCATTTGCCGTCGGCGCCTACGAACAGGTTCTGGTCCTGGCGCAGACCGGTGATGATGACAGGCGCCTTGGCGTCGCCAATGAAAACGATCGGATAGGAGCGCATCGCCGCCGGCATTTCCGATGCGACGACGGAGATGGCGTGCGCGGTGCGGGCAAAGGAGAAATCGGCCCGCGCCGTAAGGCCGAGTGAGCCGTGCCGCAGCGGATTGAGCGCCTCGGGTTTTTTGTAGAACAGCGGCAGCGCGTTGGTCGCGGTGCTTCCGGCCGGGGCCGTGTCTGTTTTCGCGTCAGTCATCCCTAGTGTTCTCCTCTTATACCATTCCGGTTTAGGCCAGTGGCTGCCGGTGCGCAACGCGTTGACGGCTGCTTCACCCTACGTGGCCAAGATAAATCTATCTGTTTGTTTGATCGTGCTCTTTTGTACTTCTGGAGATCGAGCTCTATAGACAGCACGCCATGAAGCGGCGAGATTGGCTGACGGGATAGACATCTCAAGAGAGCCGTCTGAAAGACAGACGAACCAGGGCAGGCGCATGGCATCGCTTTCGGATTTCGAGCAGGGGCAGAGCTTTTCCGTCGAAGCCGGCGGTCAGACGCTCACGATGGAACTGAGCGCGGTGCAGCCCATTGCCAACAGCCCGCGCGACGGCGGTGGCTTCACGCTGCTGTTCAGGGGGCCGCGCGACGCGGCGCTGCCGCAGGCTATCTATCGGTTCAACGGCAAAAGCGGCGCCCATGAGATCTTCATCGTGCCGATCGCTGCCGATGAGGCAGGGCGGCTTTACGAGGCGGTATTCAACTGATTTTTTTCGGCCGGATCGGACCACGGGGACGCTCCGGCCATCAGGGCGATTTGGCAGCGCGGCGGCTCGACATATGATCGACTATATCGAGATTGCGGACGTATTTGACGGAGCGGCGTGTAGCGCACTGTGCGCGGAAATTCGGGCGGCCCTGGGCCGTCCGGCCGGCCTGCTGGGGCGTGCCGACCAGAAGATGGCATGGCCGGAGATCCGAAAGACCGTGCGCGCCGATGTTTCGCAGGCCACTGAAGAACGAGTGAGTGCCCTGTTGGCGCAGCAGAAGGCGGCTCTGGAGCGGCATTTCGGGCTGCTGCTCGGCCAGGTCGAGAAACCTCAGTTCCTTCACTATCGGCAAGGCGATTTCTTTGTGCCGCACCAGGATGGCAACACGCCGCTCATTCACGACGAGTCGCGGTTCCGAAAGATCTCGGTGGTGATCTTTCTCAACCGTCCATCGGACAACCCTTCGCCAGAAAGCTATGCAGGCGGCTCGCTGGTCCTGCATGGGCCTTACAGCGGCCCGGACCTGCGCATTGCCATGCCGGCATTGCCGGGCTCTCTCGTCGCCTTTCGCTCGGAAACGACGCATGAAGTCACCCCGGTCACGTGCAACGAACGTTTCACCATCGTCTCCTGGTATCGCGGCACGTGACGACCGGCACGGCCCTTACGGCGAACGGATCATCAGGTCGTAGACGCCCTTGTCCTCGGCAACGGTGAAGCCGAGGCGTTTGTAGAGCCGCCGCGCTGGATTGTTCTTCTCGACATGGATCGAGACCGACTTGCCGACGGCGGCGGCCTCATCGATGAGATCGGCGAGCAACGCACCGCCAGACCCCTTGCCGCGATGCGCCGGCAGGAAGGCGATATCTATGATGCAATGCTCGCTCGCCGAGCGCTCGATATACAGGCGACCGATATCTTGCCTTGCCTGCTCGATCACCAGCCAGTCGGCGTTGGGATAGTATTTCTGGTAATGCGCGTGCTGCGCTTGAAACTGCATGTCGAGGAACGCCGTTTTCTGCGCGTCGCTCCACGGCGTGACGGCAAGTTCTTCGGCGCGGGTCGAGGCGTAGAGCGCCGACAGGAACGGCAGATCGGCGTCCGCCATCGGGCGGAACGTCAGATCAATCCGCGCCGCGCGCACCCAGCAAAATATAACAGGCCCGTTGTCCACAATCGGAAGCTGGATCATGGAGTGGCGCTTACGGACGCGCCGGATAAACGCCTTGCATGGCAATGATGAACGTCATCGCCAGATAGGGAGGCAGGTTGTTGTGAGGCAACGTACTGCCCGTTATGCTCAGTGCCTGGGGGTCCATCTGGACCAGATTTTGCGAAGTGTTGTTCTGATAAAGCGTTCCGCCCCCCGACTTCCCCAGAACAACCGCATCGGTAAGAGTTCCCTGGGCGCCACTCTCGGTGGATATCGCGACAAAATGATTATGTTGCGGCATTTCCGTTTGCAGAAGGGTGACGGACGTTTCGCCACCCGTCTCGCCGAGAAACCGCTCCGACAAGCCATTGCCCTGTCCTTGCCCCATGGGCGCGGAGCCAGCCATATTCGGCAACGCGAAGGTCGACTTGCCGTCGCCGCCGTAAACTGTGCCCAGCAGCGAAAACAGCGCCGTATTCTGCGAGATTGGCAGGAGCTGGCCATCGCAGGTCGCCCACCCCGTCGGGGCGAAATCTCCGGCAAAAATTCGAATTTCGGCGACGAACGGATTGGTCATGGCAAGTCTCTAGCTTTGCTGGGGGAAGATGCCAAATAGCGAGATGATGAAACTGACGGCGAGGAACGGCACCATATTGTCGTGAGGCTGGCTGCCGCCGGCCGGCGAAATGGCTCCGGCGGCCATGTTGCCATCAGGTGCGATACCCACATAGGGCGTCAGCAGGCTCGATGTCGCCAGGACACCGCCGGACGGACCCGGATTCTTGGCGATATTCGACGAACCGGTCCAGGTATGGGAATGGTTCGGCATTTGTTGGGTTGAAACAGTGACGGATTCGACCCCGCCCAGTTCTCCGATGATATAGGTCTGGCTGACCAGCGGGCCCTTGCCAGCATGGACGGGGATGCGGGATGCGAGGTTGGGCAGGGCGAATGTTTCCTCCCCGTCGCCGCCATAAGTCGTACCGATCAGATTGAACAAGGTTTCGTTCTCGGAGATCGGCATCAACTGGCCTTGGCAGAACGCCCAGCCATTCGGAGGGAAATTGCCACCGAACATCCTGATCTCGCCGACAAAAGGTTGGCTCATCGAAGCGTCCTCTTAATTTCGCGACGGGAATATGCCTTGCAGGGCAATGATGAAATTCAAGACGAGATAGGGCGATCTGTTCTCATGCGGCTGGCCGCCACCGACGAAAGTGATGTTTTCCTTCGCCATAGCCACCGCGCTGCCAGGCGGCTGATAGATCGGGCTGGCGTTCGCCCCCAACAGCGCGCCGGATGGATTGTTGACGTTGCCGGCAGTGTTCGATGCGTTGACGAAATGGTTGTGTGTCGGCATTTCGCCGAGCGTGAGCGTGTGAAACTCTTCGCCGCCCTGGCCGCCGACAATTGCACCGATAGGGCCGCCCGTATGAACCGGCGCACGTCCCCTCATATCCGGAAGGGCAAAATTTGTCTGGCCGTTGCCGCCGTACCTGGTGCCAAGAAGTGAGAACAATGGCTGGTTCTGGTTAAGCGGCAACAACTGGCCGTTACAAAATGCCCAGCCGCGCGGTGCATAGTTCCAGGAAATGATCTTGACTTCACCTAAATAAGGCTCACTCATCCCCGTCCCCTCCGTTGGCCGCTTACTGTCTGAATTCTTGTATTATGCCTAAGTAAGACAACAAGTCGATATCAGATTCATAAAATATATTTCCTAGGACGAATCCAAGGTTGCTGACTACGGTGTCGCGGCAGGCAGCAGTGGCAGCGGCTGGTTGAAGAACGTCCGGGTGTCCGTCAGCGCCGTTGCCCCGCCATTGATGGTTTCGATACCGGCCTCGCTCGCCTGCGGTACGTTGATCGTGCCGTCGGCGCCGCCGAGGCCGTCCGCGAGGAAGCGGATGGCATTGGCGTTGTTGACGTTGGTGATGGTGTTGGCATGAACGTCGGCATTGATGATAGCGCCGGCAAATGTGGCGGTGACCGTGATGCCGCGGCTGTCGGCATTGTCGCGAATGGTGTTGTTGGTGACCGTCGCGTGCACGGTGCCCGGCTGCACGAGCTGCGTGATCGAGACGCTGTCGCCACCGCTTATGCCGTTGACGCCGATGCTCTGGATAATGTTGTTGTCGATCAGCACCTTGGCGACGCCGAGGCTTTCATGCCCAACCCTGATGCCGTTGCCGGTTCGCGATCCCGAGGTTGCTACGCCTTGCGTACCGATGACGTTGTTGGCGATTGTGCCGTCAAGCGTCCGTGCGAGGTCGCCGCTGCTGAACACGTTGATGGCCGTCGAGTCGCTGTTGGTGACGGTGTTGTTCCGGACGGTGAAATTCAGATTGCCGCCCGTGCCGGCGCCGGAATTGCTGCTCTGGGTAAGGTTGATGCCGTTGTTCAGATTGTTGAATAGATTTCCCGTGGTCTCGCCGATGTGAGCGTTGACGGTGCCGTCATTGGCAATGACGAACAGACCGGTTCCAGGGATGACTCCCGGTCCGGGATAGGCGTTGTTGCCGGTGAAGGTTGCGCCGTCGACGGTCAGCGTCATCGTCGGCGCGCCGGCGACACCGGCGCCGTCCGCCTCGAAGATGAAGTCGCTGCCGGCATTGTTTGAGGCGCCGTTGTTCGAGAACGTGCCGCCGCTCACCACCAGGTTCGCCAACGTGCCGCCGGAATTGATGACCTGCACGTTATGGGTGAATGAGTTGGAGACCGTGAGGTTGGTGAACGTGGTGACGTGCGAGGCGTTGCCGGTAAGTTCGTTGAACAGGATTCCGGACTCGGTGTTGGCATCGGCATTGCTGTTCAGGGTCAGACCGTTGAGCACCACACCGTTGACGCGCAGGCCCTTTATGCCGTTGCCCGCATTGTCGCTGATAATCATGTTGCTCAGGCTGACATCCTGAGTGTCGGTCAGGCTGACGCCATCGCCGGTCGAGTTCTGGATCGTGCCGCCGCTGCCCCCCGTCGCGCCGGTGCCGGTCACCACCAGATTGCCGCTGGTGCCGGTGTTGTTGAGCACGATGCCGTTGGCTGCACCATTGGACGCAATGCTCCTGAACGTCACGTCGCCGGCGCCGATCGTCGTGTTGGCGACATTAAGGGCCGTGCCCGTGCCGGACACGATGGTGTTGCCGGTGCCCTGCACCGTCATCGTGCCGCCGGTGGTGGCTGCCGGACCGGGGCCGGTGGCGCTGAAACCGGCGCCGCTGGTCGTGGCGATGACCAGCCCGCCATTGGTGAAGTTGATCGTCGCGCCGGCATTGTCGCTCAGGCTGACGCCAGCCGCCGTGGTCGAGGTGATCGATTTCGACGCGCCGGAGAAGGTGATGATGCCGGCGACATTGTCGTCCAGCAGGATGCCGATCTGGCCCGCCGCATTATGCGTGATGTTGCCCGACAGGGTGATGTTGCCGGCGGTCAGGGCGCGATCCTGGATGTTGACCGCCTGGCCGGTGCTGCCGCTGGTGATCGCGCCGGCATAGGTGAACGCCGCCGTGCCGCCGCTGTTGGCAGTCCCGGCGCCGTCGCCGATGCGGATCACGGCACTGGTGCCGCCGACCAGCGCGCCGGTGCCGAGATCGATCGCTCCGGCACCGGTGACGGTGTCGAGGATGACGGCGCTGGTGCCGCCGGCGCCTTTGTTCGTGGAAGCGAAGGTCACGCCGCCCGCACCGATAGCGACGGTGTCCATGTTGACGGCGACGCCGCTGCCGGTCGAAATCGTGTTGCCCGAGCCGACAACGGTCACGGTACCAGTGCCGTTGCTCGTGGCGTTAAAGCCGGTGCCGGAGGTGGTGGTAATGGCCAGGCCGCCGCCGGTGAAGTTGACCGCCGTGTTGGTGTTCGCCGTCAGGTCGACGGCATTGTTGGCGCCGGTGGTCAGTATCTTGCTGGCGCCGGAGAAGTTGATCGTGCCGCCGGTGTTGGCGTTGACGAGGATCCCGTTGGCCACGCCGCTGGTGGCGCTGAGAGTGCCCGACAATGTCGTGGTGCCGGCGGTACGGGTGGAGATGCTGACGACGTTTCCGGCCGTGGTCTTGGTGACCGAGCCGGCATAGCTGACATTGGCCGAGCCGCCGGTGACCAGGAAGGCCGCGCCGGTCGCGCCGCCGAGCGCACCGGAGCCGAGGCTGACAGTGCCGGCGCCGGTGACATTGGTCAGCGACACGTTGTTGGTTCCGCCGGTCGAATTGGTCGAGGTGAAATTGATGCCGGTGGTGGCGATGCCGTTGAGTTTGACCGCCTGCGCGGAAGTGGAGCTCAC
This sequence comes from Mesorhizobium sp. M1143, assembly GCF_040318435.1. Classification (NCBI taxonomy): domain Bacteria; kingdom Pseudomonadati; phylum Pseudomonadota; class Alphaproteobacteria; order Hyphomicrobiales; family Phyllobacteriaceae; genus Mesorhizobium; species Mesorhizobium sp. M1143. The sequence continues at coordinate 54,859 of NZ_JAMYMJ010000019.1, forward strand.
CGTGCCGGTCGTGACATTGACCGTGCCGCCATTGCTGGCGCTGAATCCGGTGGTGCCGCTTGTGACGATGTCGAGGTTTGCGAAGCTGACGGTCGAGGCCGTGGCGCCGTTGTTGATTGCGACTGCGGTGCCGGTCATCGGCGTCGTGGTGCCGAGATCGACCGTACCGGTGAAGCTCACCGTATTGGCCGCCGTCGCGCCGGAAATGCTGATGCCGCTCGCAGCGCCGTTGGCGATCACCGAGCCGGCGAAGGTGAAGCTGCCGCCAGCGCGGGTCGAGATCGTGGCCGCCGCGCCCGACGTGCTGATGATGGAGCTGGCGCCGTCGAAGCTGATCACCGCGTTGCCGCCGGTCACCGAAAGGCCGCTGCCGCCCGATATATCGACATTGATACCGGCAATCGTGCCGCCAGCGCCCGACGCGCCGCCGAAGGCGATGCCGGTGCCGGTCGCTGCGGTGGTGATGTTGACGTTGGTCAGCGTCGTCGTGCCGGCGGTGTTGTCGAGCCTGAAGGCAATGCCGGTGGCGCCGGTGCTGGTGACGTTGGTGATGGTGGTGTTGGACGCGTTCAGCCACACATCGCTGGCGTTGCCGGAGAAAGTAACGTTGTTGATCGTCGTGCTGTTCGACGGGGTAATCTCGATACCCTGCGTGGCGAAATTGCTGATGGTCATGTTGCTGATGACGGTATTCGCAGCACCCGCGCCATTGTCCTTGACGCCACGCGCGGCACCCGCCGGGCTGCCATTCAGGATGAAGCCGTCGATGATGTTGCCGCTGGCGCCGAGCGTGATGACATTGTTGCCGGCGCTCGTCGTCAGCGTCGCGGCGCCATTGGGCGTCTGGTCGATGATCGAGATGCTGTTGCTGGCGAGCTGGATGGTGGAGGGTACCGTCAGCGCCAGATTGATGTTGCCGTTGCCGAAGCCGCGCACCTGCTCGACGGTGGCGAGAGCCAGCGTGTCGTTGCCATTGCTGCCTGCCGCGGTGATGGTGCCGCCATCGTTGACGAGAACCAGGATGTCCGTCGCCACGGCTGCTGCTTCGGCGGTGGCCAGCGTCGCGAGATTGTTCTGGTCGCGACCGCTGCCGTCACCGGTCGCGGACGCGCCGACGAAATAGACCTTGCCGACTCCGAAGCCCAGGCCGGGAGCCGACTGGAAGTTCACATCCTGGAAATTGTAGGTGCCGGCAACCGGCGCACTGGATGCGTCGATGCCTACATTGGCGCCGATGGTCGAGAGCTGGTCGGTCACCGATTCGCCGTCGCCATAGGTGAAAGCGAGGTTGGTGGCGCTGTTGAGGAACACGCCGGTGTTGACGCCGGCAATGCTGGAGCTGGCGCCGCCGACAACGGCATCGCCGAGGCGTACCGTCTGGCCGCCAGTGGTGCCACGCAGGTCGACGCCTATCGAGGTGCCGGCGGCGGCGGCATTGGTGACATCGAAGTCATTGGCCGTCACCGCCGCATTGATGGTGGCACCGTTGAGGTCGAAGGCCACGCCCGTGGTGCTGTTCAGGCCGATGTCGAGATCGTTGAAGGACAGCGCCGCGCCAAGCGCGCCGGAAACATCGACACCACGCGTGGTGATGCCTTGCAGGTTGACCGTGCCGAGAATGATGGCGCCGCCGCCCGACGAGGCGATATTGGTCAGCGAGATGCCGGTTGCGGCGGCAGTGGCCGAAACACTGTCGAAATTCATGCCCTCAGCGCCAATCGTAACGCCATTGAGGTTCAACGCGGTGCCGCCGGCCGTCGTGGTGATGCTGTTGTCGCTGAGGAGCGCGCCGACGCTGACCGTGCCACCGCCGCTGGCGTTGAAGCCCGTGCCGGAGGTGGTGGTAATCACCAGGCCACCCGTATCGAAGTTGATCGTCGCGCCGGTGTTGGTCGTCAAGTCGACCGCCGTATTGGCGCCAGTGGTCAGCGTCTTCGTGCCACCGCTGAGAGTGATGGTCCCGCCGGAGTTGCCGTGGACATAAATACCATTGTCGAAACCGCCGGTGGCGCTAAGCGCGCCGGACAGTGTGACCGTGCCGCCGGTGACGCCGGAGATGTCGACGATCTTGCCGGCGGTGGTCTTGGTGACCGTGCCGCCATAGCTGACGGTCGCAGCACCGCCGGTGAGCTGGAATGCGACGCCCGAAGCGCCGCTCAATGCGCCGGATCCGAGGCTGACTGTTCCGGTGACATTGGCCAGGCCAACATTGTTGGTGCCGCCGCCCGACGAGGTCGAGTCGAGCGCAATGCTGGCGGCGACGTTGATGAGGTTGATCGCCTGGCCGCTGGTCGAATTTACCGTCTGGGCTGCAGCGGAAGCGGTGATGCCCATAACGCCACCGGTCCCGACAATGCCGGTGCCGCTGGTGGTATCGATGGTCAGGCCGTTGAGGAAGTTCACCGTGCCGGCGCTTTGCGAGAAGCCGACGCCGCTGCTCGTGTCGATGTTGGCGAGGCCGGCGATGTTGAGGTTGCCGCTGACCCAGTTTATGCCGCCGCCGGTCGTCGCGACGTTGTTCACCGTCACCGTGTTGAAGTTGAAAGTGCCGGGATTGGTGTTGATCGCACTGATGCCGAAGCCTGTGGTGCCGGTGATGGTGGTGGCGCCGCTGACCGTGACGGTGGCGTCAACGCCATTGAAGGCGATGCCGTTGACGCCACCGTAGACGGTGATGCTGTCGAACTGGATATCGCCGGATACACCGGACAGCGTCAGGCCATAACCGCCGACGCCATTGCTGCTTGTGCCGGCGACGAAGGCGCCGCCGTCGACCTGGTCGATGCCGACGGTCGCTGGAACGGCATCGAAGGTGACACCGCTCACCCCAAAGCCGCCGGTTTCGCCATTGTTGCCCAGAAGCGTGATGTCGGAGAAGGCGCTGACCTTCATCAGCCCGGCGCCGACCGTGCCGTCAACCTTGGCAATGTCGCCGCCGGTTGCCGACAGGATCAGGTTCGACAGTGCGATCTGGCTGGCAGCGGCGCCGTCGGTAAGCGACAGGGCGCCACCGGTGCCGCCGGCGATCGTGGCGCGGCGCAGGATAAGATCGGTGATGTTGGTGCCGGAGATGCCAAGGCCCGCACCGGTGTTCTGCACGATGACGTTTTCGATGCCGGCCTTGCCGGAGAAATCGATAGTGTTGCCGCTCGCGGTCGTCAGCGTCGCCAGCACGCTGTCGACATTGGACCCTGCCGTGATGACGGTCGACGCATTGATGCCGCTGAAGCTGAAATTGCCGCCGAGGCCGCCGCCGACGGCGCCCAGCGGCGCGGTATCGATGGAATCGCCGGCCTTGAGGCCGATCAGGATCTGGCCGTCGGCAAGGTTGAGCGTGTTGTTGCCGCCGCCATTCTGCTGAGCCTGCATCATGTCGATGAGGTTGCTGGTGCCGTTCTGCGACGTGTCGACAAGGATGACAACCGAGGCGCCCGACGCTTCCGCGCCGGCAATCGAGCCCGGATTGGCGGCGGTGCCGTCGCCGTCGCCGTCCTGGTCGACATAATAGGTGGTCGGTCCCTGGGCCTCGGAGAGGTCGCCGATGAAGCCGCCATTGGCGCCGTCGACATCCTGGAAATTATAGGTGCCGCCGACCGGGAAAACGCCGGTGGAATTGAGGATGTCGATTGCCTTGACCGTCGACAGCTTGTCGACCGCGCTTTCGCCGTCGCCATAGATCAAGTTGATCGCCGTCGTCGGGGTGAACTGGAAGCCGATGCCGGGTCCGGCGCCGGCGCCGCCGATGGTGGAGGATGCGCCGGCCGTGTTCGGATCGCCGAGCTGGATGGTGCCGGTGCCGGTGGTGTTGGACAGGTTGACGGCGGTGGTGCCGGTCGAGGAAGCACTGGTGAGCGTGAAACCGCCAGTCGTGAAGATGCTGTTGACGACTGCATCGGCGAAGGTGATGCCGGTCGAATTGTCGCCGGGCATGGCGATGGTCAGGCTGGCGAAGTTTACCGTCGAGCCGAGCGTGCCGGAAATGTCGACGCCGGTCGAGGTGATGCCTTGCAGGTTCACCGTGCCGAGATTGAGCGTGCCGCCGCTGACATTGTTGAGCGAAACGCCGGTCGCCGCTCCATTGACCGAGATGGAGCTGAAATTGATGCCGCCGGCGCCGACCGTCGCGTTGTCGAGGTTGAGCGCGGTGCCTGCCGTCGTGGTTATCGAGTTGCCCGTGCCGCTGACGCTGACCGTGCCGGCGCCGAAAGTGCTGGCGGTGAAGCCGGCGCCGCTCGAGGTGGTGATGACCAGGCCGCCATTGGTGAAGTTGAGCGTGCCCATGCCCTGGGTCGGGCTGATGCTGGGCAACTTGACGATCGCGTCGTTGGTGCCGCTGCTGGTGTTGAAGATCTTCGACGCACCGGAGAAGGTGGCCGTCCCGTTAGACGATCCGTCAAACCGCACGCCGATGCCCGTGCCGGTATGATCGATCGTGCTTGAAATATTGTAGACGCCGTTGGCGTTGCCGGTGAAGACGAAGGCCGCCGTACCAATGCCAGTTGCTGCCGTAGTCGAAACGACCGAACCGCTCATGTTGAGCTCGCTCCAGTCGGCCACGGCCTGCACGACCATGCCGGTGTCGACCTTGATCGAGCCGTTGTAGTTCAGCGTGCCGTGAATGAGGTCGTTACCGCCGCTGACGGCGATAGCCGCACCGGTGGTGCTTGTCGTCGCGCCGATGCTGGCGACGCCGCCATTGCCGCCAACGTTGATGATTCCTGCCTGGAGGCCGTTCGTGACAATGCCGGCTTCCCCACCGTCGATGGTCAGGGTGGAGCCGGCGACGTTGGCGATGTTTATGGTGCCCACTTGCGGGCCGCCGATATCGAACCCTCGGTAGCTGACGTCGAGATCGGTCGTGCCGGTGAAATTCACCGCACCGGTGCCGAGCAGGGCGTTCAGCGAGGCGCCCATGTAGCCGGTATCTTTCAGGCCGCCAATGTTGACGTCGCCCGCCAGATTGGACCCTGTCAGCAAGACGCCGGCAGCGTCCGATGTCGATACGGCCGAGACGCTGTCGAAGGTGACGCCGGCGGCGCCGACGTCGGCGAAGACAATGAACAGACCAATTCCGCCGGCGGCGATCTTGTTGGCGGTGCCCGAGACGCTGACGGTGCCGCCGAAGGCGGCGCCGAAGCCTTCTCCGGTCGTTGTCGTTATATCCAGGCCGCCATTGGTGAAGTTGATCGTGCCGTCCGTGTTGTCATACGGGACGATGGCGGAGAGGGGGCCCGTGTAGCCGATCTGTACAGCTGTCGTCGCGCCAGAGCTTATCTTCTTGCTGCTTCCTGAGAAGGTGACGGTCGCCGCCGTGCCGTTGGCGATGCCACCGATGAAGATCTGGCCGCCATCGGCTGCGTTGCCGTCGGTCAGATTGCCCGACAGCGTCACCGAGCCGCCGGTCAGTTCCTGGATCGAGACGGCGGCCCCGGTGCCGTTGCTGGCGATGGTGCCAGCATAGGAGATGATTGCATTGCCGCCGCTCTGATCGGCCGCCGAGCCGACATTGAAGGCTGTACCCGAACCGGTGTTGGTCAGCGTGCCGGTGCCGAGCGCGACCGTACCGGTCAGATGCTGCAGGTCGACGCCGCTGCCGGAACTGAAGCTGGCGCTTGTCGAGGCGAAATTGATGTTGGCCGCAATGCCGTCGAGCGCCACCGCTCCCGCATTGGTGGCATTGATCGTTCCGGTCGTGACGTTGACCGAGCCGCCTCCGGTTGCAGTGAACGCCGTTGCGGCGTCCGTGGTGATGTCGACATCGGCGAAGGTGATTGTGGCGCCGGTGTTGTTGGTCAGCGATACGCCGCTGCCGCCGATCGTCGCCTTGTCCGTGAAGTTGACCAAGCCGCCGGTGCGGTTGGCGATTGCGATGCCGCCACCGGTCAGCGTGCCGGGCGTCGCGCTGTTGGGCAAGGTGCCGCGGGTGACCGTAATGTTGCCGTTGCCGCCGTCGACATCGAGCAGCGTGCCGGCAACGTTGATATTGTTGTTGATAATCGACAGGTTGCCGGTGAGGCCGTCGACGTTGAACGCCGTCTGGCCGGCAGCGACATTGCTGACGGTGACGCCTTCGATAACGATGCCGCCGGAATTGTTGAAGCCACCCACGCTCTGGTCGATGACGAACACCGAGCCGCTGCCGCCGCTGTAGTCGAAGGCGGTGTTGCGCACCTGATTGCTGCCGAGCAGATGAAGGGTGTCGCCCGTGCTCTTGACCACGCCCTCATCGCCGGTGACATTGCCGCCGGTGGCGCCGAGATTGCCCTGCACATTGACCGGCTGGAACGTACCGGAGGTGAGGATGGAATTGCCGTTGCCGAAACCGGTGATCGACTGTCCCGAATCGAGCGTGAACGGCGTCGCGCTGAGGTCGACGATGCCGACAAAGGCGAAGGTCTGCGTGCCAACCATGGCATCGGCCTGGGCGGCCGTCACGGTGGTGACATCGGCGCTCAGCCCGTTCGTGCCCGCGTGAATAGTGCCGCCTGTCTGTGAGATCATGACGACCCCGCCGACAGTTACCGCCAGTTGGGCATCGCCGGTGAAGACGACATCGTCGAAGTCGTAGTTGCCGAGCGCCGGATCCAGCCCGATCGTATTGACAGTGTAGCCGCCGGTTGCGGCGGTGATGAAGGATTCCAGCCCATCGGCGGAATTGCCGTCGCCGAAGGCGAAGTTGGCGTTGGCCGACGTGGCCGTGGTGCCGCCTGACGACAATTCGACACCGACGCCGACATTGTCGATCTTGGAGCCCTGCAGGAAGGTGATCGTCTTGTTGCCGGTCGTCGACGACAGGTCGATGCCGCGCGAGGTCAGGTCGCCGGTGCCGGTAATGCTGGTCAGCCCGAAATCGGCTGTCGTTGACGAGCCGCTGAAGTCAATGCCCGTCTGGTTCAGCCCTTCGCCGAGCAACACCGTCGTCGTACCGAAACTGACGTCGTTGTTTGTGCCGCTGAAGTTGATGCCCGCGCTGCCATCGGCAGAACCGATGACAACGATGGTGGGGCCAGAGAATGTGACTAACCCGGTATTGCCCCCAATATCGATGCCGTTGAGGCCGGCCTGGCTGATTTCCGCATAGCCGAAGCTGACTGCCCCGGTATTGCCGCTTAGCGCAATGCCATTGCCGAGCACCTGGCCGATGAAAACGTCGCCGCTGAAGCCAACCGTTGCCGTGCTGCCGCTGATCGAGATGCCGTCGCCGGTGGTGCTGCCGATCGTCGTCGGGCCGGTAACGCTGACGCTGCCGCTGACGCCCGAAAGGCTGACGCCGGTTGTGCCGCCGACGTGGCCGATGTTGGAGAGCGTGACACCGAGCCCGATATTCGACGCCGTAAAGGCGGATGTGGTGTTGTTGTTGACGGTACCGCCGTCGATCGAAAGCGAGCCGGTGCCAGTTGACGTGGCCTGGACGCCGCTGCCGCCATTGCTGGTCGCGTTGAGCGTCTGGAAGCTGGTGATGGCATTGCTGTTGATCAGCAAGCCGTCGCCGGCATTATCCGACACCGTCGTCGTGCCGGTGAAATTGTAGGTGCCGTCGCCCTGGATCGACAGCCCAGCGCCGCCATTACCGGTCGAGCTCAGATTGCTGCCGGAAACGTCGTTGGCGCCATCGAACAGCACGCCATTGAGGGCGGCCCCCGACACGGTCATGCCGGTCAGCACGACGCCGGTAACGCCGCTGCCATGGATGCCGTTGGCGGTACCGCCGGAGATGTTGAAGTCCTGGAGCGAGGTATTGTTGGCCAGCGTGACGACGTCGCCGCCGCCCGAAGCGGTCAGCGTTGCGGCACCGGCCGCATCCGAGATGGTGCTGCCGTGATCGACGTTGTCGCCGGTCACATTGATCGGCAGGCCGCCGAGCGAGAAGGTGCGGCCGTTGCCGAAAGAGGCCAGGGTCTGCCCCGCTTCGAGCGTAAAGCCGTCGGTGTCGTCGATGACACCGCGATTGACCAGCACGAAAATCGCGGTGCCGTCGGTATTGTTGTCGGCGTCGGTGATCGAAGCCAGGTCCGAAAGCGAGGTACCGTCGCCTGTGCCGCCTGCGGCGACAAAGATCAGCTGCGTCTGGTCGAACAGTTGCGGCCCGTTGAACGTCGTCGTGCCGAATGCGTATTGGCCCGAACCGGAATTGAGGCCGCGTGCGTCGAGCGAGGCGAGGTTGCCGCCGATCGAGCCGCCACCGAAGGTGAATTGGGCGTTGGCGGTGTCGGCCGGCGAGCCGGCAATGCCGAGCCGCACGCCGGTGCCGACATTGGCGATGGTGCCGCCATTGGTGATGATGATCGTGCCGCCGTTGGTCTGGACAAGGTCGATGCCGATGGACGTCGTGCCGCCGGTGCCGTTTATGTTCAGCGACTGCGCCGTGAAATTGGTCTGGCTGCCGGAGAAGTCGAGGCCGATGCTGGAGCCGAGCCCCGAGATGATGATGTTGCCGGCGATGACGGACGCATTGACGCCGGTAAACACCATGCCGTCGGTGCCGGGATCGGTGATGTTGATGTCGCCGAAGCGGATCGCGGCCGGCGAATCCGTGATCGCGATGCCCGGTCCGGTCGTGTTCGAGATCGTCGTCGCGCCGTTGACGGTGAAGCTGCCCGAAAGATTCTCGAGCACGACGCCCGATGCGCCGCCGGTCTGGGTGATCGAATCCAGCACGATATGGGCGGTGATCGGATCGATGAAGACACCGACGCCGTCGTCGCCGAGCGCCTTGTTGGCCGACACCTGGCCGCCGCTGATGTCGATCGAGCCGGCGACCCCGGTGCCCTTCACGGTAATGCCGGCATCGTTGTTGTCGAGCGAGTTGAGGGTGGCGAAAGTGTAGGTGCCGTGGCCGGTTATATCCAGGCCGTCGTCGCCATTGCCCTGCAGCAGCGTCGTGCCGGTGAGGTTATAGGTGCCGTCGCCTTCGATGTGCAGTCCGTCGAGGCCGTTGCCGGTCGCGGTGAAGTTCGAGCCATTGACGCCGGTCGATGTACCGGTGAAGTCGGCGCCGTGGCCGCCGGTGCCGGTGACCGTGACGTTGGTCAACGTGGCGCCGGTGATGTTGTTGCCGAGGATGCCGTCCTTGCCGCCTGTGATGATGATGCCGCTCAGCGTGTTGCCGTTGGCGAGCGTCAGGACGTTGTTGGCGGGGTTGGTGCCCTGGAGGGTGCCGTTGGATCCGCCAAAATTGTAGGTGCCGATGCTGCCGTCGACGAGCCGCGCCTGGACGCCCCCGCCACCGCCGATGACGGTCTGGCCGTTGGCGAGCGTCACACCGGCTGTCGTAATGTTGCCCTTGCCGCCGAGCGCGACGACGACGCCGTTCGCGCCGGCGCCGGCGACCGCATTGTCGAGCGTGGTCGGGTCGCCGATCGTGCCGAGGCCGAGCGCGTCGTTGTCACCATCGGCAAAGAAGAACTGGCCGAATGCCGTGTTGGTGGCGGCATTGATCGCCACCCGCGTCGACGTGCCGGTAACTTTGTCCTGGCTCTCGATGCGAACGCCGATGTCGCCACGCACGCGCTCGTTGACGCGTTTGCGCAGGCCGGGGCTGACCGGATAGACCGGCTCGGCGCCGTCATCGGCCGAAGACGAGCCCTTGTCGAAAGCGTTGAGCGGCACCGTCAGCCGGATGCTGCCGGCGAACTGGGTGTCATCGCGGTTGTCGTTGCGCACCTCGCCGGTGAAGGTCAGCGACGTGCCTTTGCCGATGACGTCGCCGATCGAATATTCCAGGCCGGCCTTGGCGCCGGTGATGCTGCCGTCGTCGCCGTCGGGATCGCCGAAATGGTAGGCGCCGACATCGAAACGCAGTGAATGGTTCTCGGGCAGGTTGAGCGGCACCTGAACGCCGACCTCGCCCTCGATGCCCCAGGCCGCGTAATCGCGGTGGGCGATGGCCGATATCTGCTCGATCAGCTGATGACCGACCAGCGACAGGCTCGACTCTTGCCCGGCCGTGCTGCGGTCGCCGCTGATCGGCAGATAGACGTTTACGTGCGCATCGTATTTTGAGGTGATGGCCTCGAGGCCGAGCGTCGAGGCGACGAACTGGTGACTGTCGTGGTTCTGGATGTTGAGATAGGCGTAGCCGCCGATCATCAGATCCGGATTCACGATGCGGCGAACGCCGAGGCCGACGTCCTGGCCGAAGCCGTCGTCGAAATCGTATTTCGAGCGCACATCGAGAAAGAGAACGGATTCGAGGTTCTGCTTCAGCGGCAGGAAACCCTCGATCGCCGTGTTGCCGCCATTGTTGTTGGCGCCGATGATGGCGCGGACCTGCGGCTGCCACAGTCCGGTGTCGCCGGCATGGGCGGCTATGCCGGTAAGGGCAAGTGCCAGAGTGGACAGCGCAGTCGTCTTCCAGAGATGCCTGGAAAAACCTGACCGGCGATACTTGCTATTCGCCCGGAAGCTTCTTCCGTGCGTCGCCATGTCATTGATCTGCCGAGTTTTCTCGGTCGTCTCCATCCCTTGCGAACCCCGACGAGTACACGCTCCGTCGCTAATACTATCCGAATCCCAGTGTATAGCGAGCATGATTGTTTGCTTTACACGTACAAGATTTCAAAGTTGTTTATTGTGGTAATCCAGCAACAGTAATTTAGCCGGCGCTCATGTAGCGTATTGGCTTCCCCGCCAGGCTCGGCTGTTGTATCAACGCGCTGGGCGAAACCCTGACACGACGAGGATCGGGTGGCTTCATTGCTGAGAACCGTTTGTGGGCGGGCCGCCTGGGTCGGCGCGCTATGGCTGGTCGTGTCGGCAGGGTCGGCGCTTGCCGAAGAGCCGAAGTCAACCAAATCTGCCGAGACAAAGCCTGCAGAAGGCAATCCATGGTCGCTAAACTGCGCTAGCGGATCGGCCGGCACCGAGCTTCAATGCCAGGTCTCCCAAAACCTTACCGAGGCCAAGACGGGGCAGCGCGTTCTTACCGTTACGGTTCGCCGCGGCAACGGCAATGGCAACCTCGCGATGCTGCTGGCCTTGCCGCACGGGCTGTTCCTGCCTTCCGGCGCCTCGTACCAGATCGACCAGGGGCAGAAGACGACCATCGCCATCCAGACCAGTGACCAGAACGGCGCCTATGCGGCGACCCCTTTGTCGGCGGACCTCCTCAAGGCGATGAAATCGGGAACCAACCTGAACATCGGCATCGAGTCGGTGACGCGCAAGCCGGTGACCATTCCGGTCTCGCTTGCCGGATTCACTGCCGCGATCGACAAGCTTCAAGCGTTGAAATAGCCGGCCTATCTCGGCAGATGCGTAAGCATCAGCTTACGTTATGGACTAGCCGGGCTCACACGTGCTTGCGGCCGCCTGTCTCGCGGAACCAGCTGTCGGGGTAGGGGTACCACCAGTCCTTGATCGCCGGTCTGTGGTCGATGATGACCATCTTGGAGCGTCGGAAGGCGTCGAGTCCCTGGCGTCCCAGCTCGCGGCCAAGGCCTGATGCCTTCCAGCCGCCGAAGGGCAGGGCGTCATTGTCGATCAGCGGGTTGTTGACCCAGACCATGCCGGCCTCGAGCCGCTCGGCCGCTTCATGCGCCTCGGCGAGGTCGGTGGTGAAGACCGAGGCGCCGAGCCCGAACGGGCTGTCATTGGCAAGCCGGATCGCTTCGTCGAAATCCTTTACGCGGCAGATCGCTGCGACCGGCCCGAAACACTCTTCGCGCACGATCGCCATATCGGGTGTAACCCCGGTCAGGATCGTTGGCTCGTAGAACCAGCCATTGTTGTGCGCCGGCGGAATGCGCCCGCCGGCAACGGCTATAGCGCCGTTGCTGATAGCATCATCGACCAGCCGCATCACTTTCGCCCGGGCGGCTTCGCTGACCAGCGGGCCGATCTCGGTCTTGTCCATGCCATTGCCGATGCGCAGCGCCCGCGTCTTCTCGGCGAACAGCTCGACGAAGCGATCGTGAACCGAGTCGACGACAAAGAAGCGTTCGGCCGAGGTGCAGACCTGGCCGGTCAGGTGGAAGGCGGCGGTGACGCTGCCGGCTGCCGCCACGTCGAGCGGCGCGTGCTCGCTGATGATCAGCGGATCGCTGCCGCCGGCTTCGATGACGCAAGGCTTCATGCGCTCGGCGCAGGCGACTGCCACGGCTTTGCCGGCGGCGACCGAGCCGGTGAAGGCGACAGCGTGGGTGCGCTCGGAGGCGATCAGCGCCTGCGCGGTGGCGGCCGTGCCAGGCAGGCAGGCGACCAGCCCTTCCGGCAGTGAACGGAACACCGTCATGTAGCCCAGCGTCGACAGCGTCGTTGCTTCGGCCGGCTTGATGACGCAGCCATTGCCGGCGGCAAGCGAGGCCGCAACGGTCCAGCACATCAGCAGGATCGGGAAGTTGTAAGGCATGATGTGCACGGAGACGCCATACGGCTCGTAGCGCGCATACTGGAACGACCCGGCCTGCGTCGTACCGGCGATCTTGCCGGCGTCGTCGCGCGCCATCTCGGCATAGTAGCGGAAGATCGGCGCGCAATTGGCGATCTCGCCGATTGCTTCGGGATAAGGCTTGCCCATCTCGCGCACCATCAGCTCTGCGCAGCGGGTGAAGTCCGCCGCCTCGATGGCGTTGGCGACCGCATGCAGATGCTTTGCCCGGCTCTTGGCATCGAGCTTCTTCCAGGCGGCTTGTGCCGTGGTTGCGGCACACAGCACCGCATCGACCTCACCGTCCGTTGCGGCGGAGATCGAGCCGACGGTCTCCAGCGTCGCCGGATCGATCACCGGTTTTGCCGTGCCGGTCATCGGCCGGTAGTCCGGATTGACGAAGAAAGCCGGCCGTTCAGCGGAGAATTGCATGGTCGTCCTTTCAGGTCCGCTCAGCGGATCATGTAGACCTTCTTGATGGTCTCATGGACGGTGCAGACGCCTTTCCAATTCTGAGGAAAGAACGCCGCCGTGTCCGGCTCGATCTGGATGACCTCGCCCGATTCGTGCACATAGGTGCAGCGGCCCTCGAGGAAGTGGCAGAACTCGTCGCGGGTGACATGGCAGTGCCATTTGCCGGGGGTGCAGACCCACAGGCCGCATTCCGAACGGCCCTCCGGCCCCTTGTAGAGCAGCTTGCCCGAGGTGTGGGACACGCCCTCGATCATGGTCGGGATGACGCCCCAGTCGACGAGGTCGGTGATGGCAAGCGGGGATTGCATGATGGGCGTGGTCATGGCGATTTCCTTTAAAAAAGTGCTCAGCGGCACATGAAGGCCTTGGTCAGTGTTTGCGTGATGGTGGAGGTGCCGGCCCAGCCGGCGGGGAAGAACACCAGCATGCCGGCCTCGACCGGGATCTCTTCGCCATTCTCGCGGACATAGGTCCCGCGGCCCGACAGGAAATGGCAGAACTCGTCGGCGGCAAAGGTAACCTTGCGGCTGCCTGGCGTGCACGACCACAGGCCGCATTCGCTTGAGCCGTCCGGGTTCTGCGAGAGGATCCTGCCCGAGGCGCGCGGCGAGCCGGCAAGCGTGTTGCTGCCCCCGCCCCAGTCCTCCAGTTTCACGGTCGAGGCCTTTGGCCAGTGCGGTGTCGGCATATTGGGAAGCTCCGTTGCTGTTCAAGCCAGCATGTAGACGTTGCGCATGGTCTCATGCACGGTGCATTCGCCTGTCCAGCCGGCAGGGAACATGACCACGGTCCCGGCTGCGACTTCTACCACCTCCCCGGCATCCGACCGGTACGTCGCGCGGCCGGCGACGAAATGGCACAATTCGTCGCGCGGAATCGAGAGCCGCCAGCGGCCGGGCGTGCAGACCCAGATGCCGGATTCCGGCTGGTTGTTGGGTCCTTTGTGGACAAGCCTGCCGGTCGAGTGCGACGCGCCGTCGAGCGCGTCGGACTGGGCGCCCCAGTCGACGAGGTCGGTGCGGGTGGAGGCTTGGTAAAGGTGCGGGGCGGAGGAGGTCACAGCAACTTCTCCAGCAACCCTGCGGCCTTTTCCGGTCCGTTCTGTGCCCGCATCTGCGACGAGGTCTTCGCCAGCTTGGCCTTCATCTTGGGGTCGGTCAGGCAAGCCTCGATCCTGCTGACCAACTGGGCGTCGCTCCAGTCGTAGCGCGGCATGCCGAAGCCGTGGCCGGTTTCCTGGACGCGGGTGGCGTTGTCGTGGCCGTCCCAGACATAGGGCATGATGATGGCCGGCTTGCCGAAATAGAGGCACTCCGTGAACGAGTTGTTGCCGCCATGGTGGATGACGGCATCGACCTGCGGGATGACTGAAGGCTGCGGAAACCAGCTCTCGACGATGACGTTGTCCGGCACATCCGTGTACAGGTCCTTGTAGCCGCCGACATTGACCAGCGCGCGGTAACGGGTCTTGCCCAGTGTTGTGATGATGCGCTTCAACAAATCGACATCGCCAGCGCCGAGGCTGCCGAAGGAGACATAGAGCAGCGGCCCGTCATTGTTCTCGGCGAAGGTCGGCACGGCGTATGGCTTTTCCTGCCGCACGCAGCCTTCGAGATACTGGAATTTCGTCGTATCAAGCGGATGGCGGCGTTTGAACTTTGCCGCTTCGGGATAGAGCAGCAGATTGAGATAGGGCGAGGCCTCGAAGAACTGACCGACCGGGTATGGCGCTTCATTGTTTGCGGTGAGGAAGGCGTTGAAGTCGTCGTGGATGGGCTTGATCACCGCATTGAAATGATCGCGGTAGCGCTGGTGGCCGACATGGTCGTTCTCGCCGCAACCGGAGAGATGCGGCGGGATGTCCTCATCCTCGATCTCGTTTTCCGAGCAGGAGATGACGCGCACCCAAGGCTTGCCGAACTGTTTGATGGCCGGAAACAGGATGACATTGTCGACGCAAATGACATCAGGCTTGATGGCGGCCAGGACTCGCGGCAAATCCTTCTGCGCCCATTTGGCGCTGTCGACAATCGCGGTCCAGCAATCCTTCACGTAATTGTCGACCTGATCGTAGGGCGATTTGCGGAAGTTCGGGATGTGGCCGTTGATGAAGTCTTCCCAGAATTTCGCCATCTGCTCGGGCGGCATCGGCTCCGACAGGTTCACCGGATGCGCTTCGAAGCCGTAACCCTTGTAGACATCGACAAAGCCGGGGTCGGACAGGAACACTGCCTTATGGCCGCGCGCCTCGACGGCTTGCGCGATGCCGACCGAATTGAGCGCCGGGCCGTAGGCCGCTTCGGGAAAAAACGCGATCGTCTTCTGCGCCATCAAGCTCTCCTATTCCTGAAAAATTCTGACATCGGCGGCGTCCCAGCCGAGTTCGACCTGATCGCCCGACGAGACCGGCCGGCGGTCGGCGGCATCGGCGGTGACGCGCACCAGAAATGGTTTTGGCGACAGAGGCGTGCGGACATGCAGCTGCAGGTCGAGCCCGTGATAGGCCAGCGCCTCAACCGTGCCGGCGATGCGGTTGGCGGTCTCGGCTGACGGGAACAGCCGGATGCGCTCGGGTCGCACCGAAGCGACAGCGGAAGCGCCGGGTGTGAGCTTGGCGGGAACCTTGCCGGTGATGCGCGCGCCGTTCGCGGCGATCACGCCATCCGCAGACATCTTGCCCGGTACGAAATTCATCACGCCGATGAAGTCGGCGACGAAACGGTCGGTGGGATGCTCGTAGATCACGTGCGGCGTGTCGCATTGCAGCAGCTGGCCGTCCTTGAGCACCGCCATGCGGTCGGCCATGACGAGTGACTCTTCCTGGTCGTGGGTGACGATGACGAAGGTGATGCCGACTTCGTGCTGCAGGCGCTTCAGCTCCATCTGCATGGCGCCGCGCAGTTTCTTGTCCAGCGCGCCCAGCGGTTCGTCGAGCAGCAGCAACCGAGGCCGTTTGACCAGCGCGCGGGCGAGCGCGACGCGCTGCTTCTGGCCACCCGACAATTGCTCAGGCTTACGGTCGGCGAAGGGGACAAGCTCGGTGGTGGCCAGAATGGCCTCGACGCGGGAACGGATTTCAGCTTTCGGCAAGCGCTCCATCTCCAGCCCGTAGGAGACATTGGCGCGCACGCTCATATGCGGGAACAGCGCGTAGGACTGGAACATCAGATTGACCGGCCGCTTGTTGGGCGGGGTCCGGGCGATGTCTTTGCCATCGAGCAGTATGCGGCCGTCGGTTGGCGTCTCGAAGCCGGCCAGCATGCGCAGCAGCGTGGTCTTGCCGCAGCCGGAGGGTCCAAGCAGCGCGAAGAACTCGTTTTCGCGGATGTCGAGCGAGATGCCGTCGACGGCGGTGACCCGGCCGAACTTCTTCGAAACGTTATCAATGGCCAGCAGCGTGCGCGGTTCGCTCATTGGCCGATGATCCCACGGTTGAGCCGCTGCGACAGGGTCAGCGCGGTGATGGATACCGCCATGACGATGGTCGCCAGCGCGTTGATCTCCGGCGTGATGCCGAAGCGGATCATGGCGTAGATCTGCATAGGCAGCGTCGTCGAGGCGCGGCCGGCACCGGCGGTGAAGAAGGCGATGATGAACTCGTCGACCGAGAGCGTGAAGGCAAGCAGAGCGCCGGCAATCACTGCCGGCGCGATGACCGGCAATGTCACACGCCGGAAGGTGGTCAGAGCCGAGGCGCCGAGGTCGGCGGAGGCCTCGACGATCGACCAGTCGAAACTCTTTAGCCTTGCGCGCACCACCGAGCAGACGAAGGCGAGGTTGAAGACGACATGGGCGAGGATGATGGTGTGCAGGCCCATGGTCAGGTTTAGCATGGAGAAGAACGACAGCAGAGCGATCGCCAGGACGATGTCGGGGATGATCATCGGTGCGAAGATCAGCGCCTCGAGACCCCTGCCGTATTGCCGGCGCATCTCGATGCCGATGGCCAGCAGCGTGCCGAGCAGCGTGGCGATGGCCGTGGAGACCAACGCCACGATCAGCGTGTTGAGCGCAGCGGAAAGGATGGCGGAATTGCCGGCCAGCGAGGCATACCATTTCAGCGAAAAGCCCGACCATGCCGTCGGCAATCCGCCTTCGTTGAAGGACAGCGCCACCAGCACGGCGATGGGGATGTAGAGGAAGGCGAAGACGAGGGTGAGGATCGTCCGCATGCCGAGCGTACGGGTGAAGGAATGGGTCATCGCCGGCCTCCGACAATTGGAAGGCAAGCGAACGACCAGAGTCCTTCTCCCTGTTCACGGGTAGAAGATACCGGCAGGCAGATGAGGGGCAGCGCTGAGCGTCGCAAAGGTTGACGCCGCCCCTCATCCGCCCCTTCGGGGCACCTTCTCCCGGTGAACGGGGAGAAGGCAATAATTGCGCAGCGCTCAGCCATCGGCGTCACCCTTTGCCTCAGCCGCACGCCCCGCGGCGCGGTCGGCGGCGAGCGCCTGCGCCATCAGCACCAGAAGCATGATGGCGATCAGCGCCATGGCGAGCGCTGCGCCGAACGGCCAGTCATTGGCAGTCAGGAACTGGTCGTAAACGAGGTTGCCGATCATCTGGAAGCGGCCGCCACCGAGCAGCGCCGGGGTGACGAAATTGCCGATCGACAGCACGAAGACGAAGACAGCACCCGCAGCGATGCCGGGCACGGTCAGCGGCAGGATGACACGTCGGAAAGTGGTGGCAGCGGAGGCGCCGAGATCGCGCGATGCCTCGGCCAGTTCCGGGTTGAGGCGCGACAGCGGCGCGTAGCAGGCGAGGATGACGAAGGGCAGATAGTTGTAGACGAGGCCCGCGATGACCGAGCCTTCGGTATAGAGCATCGAGGGCGGTTCGCCGGTGTAGCCGAACCAGCGCAGCAACTGGGTGATCAGCCCTTCGCGGTTCAGCAGCACGATCCAGGCATAGGTGCGGATCAGATAGTTGGACCAGAACGGCAGCACGGCGAAGAACAGGAAAATTGGCTGCCACCGGCGCGGTGCGGCCGCGATCGCATAGGCTGCGGCATAGCCAATCACCACCGCAATCAAGGTCGCGGTGCCGGCGATACGTGCTGAGTTGAGGAAGATGCCGGCATAGAGCGGGTCGAAGACCAACCCGAAATTTTCCAGCGTCAAAGTGTAGTCGATGCCGCCATAGACGCCGCGCCGGAAGAAGGCGAGCGCCAGCACCAGGGCGCATGGCACCACCATCAGCGCGGTCAGCCAGACCAGCGCCGGGGCCATCAGCAGAGAGGAACGAAGTCGGGTCTGGGACAATTTCTCGGGTACCGCTCAGGGCCGGCGGCAGAAGTGCTGCCGGCCGTGAAGTCTGCGCCGCTTACTGCGCGGCCTTGATCTCGCTGACGATCTTGGAATAGTCGCGCTGGGCTTCGCCGACGTCACGCAACTGCTCGAACTTGACGAGATCGGCCACCGGCATCGCCATGTTGGGGAATTTGGCCAGGAAGTCGGCCGGCAGGCTTTCCATCGCCGGCTTGTTCGGCACCTTGTAGTCGATGTTCTGCGCCGCCCAGGCGTGGTTCTTGGCGTCGAGCATGAAGTTGATGAACTTGAAGGCGTCGTCCTTGTGCTCGGACGCCTTCATCACCACCATCGTGTCGACCCACAGGTCCGAACCTTCTTTAGGGATGACGTATTTGATCTCCGGCTTGTCGGCGATGCCGTAATTGCACCAGCCGTCCCAGGCCTGCACCATCAGCGCCTCGCCGGAAACCAGCTTGGAATAGAAGGTGGTGTCGTCATAGGCGAGCAGGGTCTTCTTGGCGGAGATCAAGAGGTCCTTGACCTCGGCCATCTTGGCCGGGTCGGTCTCGTTGACCGAATAGCCCTTGTCGAGCTGCCCGGCGGCCAGCAGCCAGCGATCGGTCGCCAGCATGGTGGTCTTGCCCTTCATCTCGTCGGAAGGGGCGAGCAGGTCGCTCCAGCTCGTGGGCGCCGTCTTGACAAGGTCAGAGCGGTAGCAGAGGCCCGTCGTGCCCCAGGTGTAAGGCACGGAGAAAGCGTTGCCGACATCGTGCGGCAGCTTGGTCGCTTCGGGATAGAGGTTGGCGAGGTTGGGGATCTTGGTATGGTCGATCGGCTCGGTCAGGCCAAGCTTGTTTAATACTTCGGCGAAGGGCGAGGAGACGAAGACCACGTCATAGCCCTTGCCGCCGGCGGCAATCAGCTTGCCCATGATCTCTTCATTGGTGGCGTGCACCACCACTTCGCCGGCAACGCCGGTGGCGGTCTTGAAAGCGGCCATGGCGTCGGGTGCCATGTACCCATCCCAGTTCGAAATAACGAGGTCGGCTGCGGCGGCCGGCACCGAGAGCGTCAGGGCGAGACCGAGAGCGATTGAGGATGTATTGAGCGCACGGCGCCGCAGGCTGGTAGCGGTCATGGCAGTCTCCCATTCGGTTTGATCGTCGAAATCATTTGCCGGACCAAGGCCGGCGACGCGCGCGCCTGCCTTGATCCTGTTCCCTCGGTCTTTTCTCGCCGATTGTGCCGACAGTACTATTGCAGAAAAAAGTACGTCAATCCATAATCTGTCAACGACGGAGGAATTTGGCCGATTGTCCCTGTTCCGGCGATCAGCCAGACCAATGCGCCACATTCGCATTCGAGAAAAGTCATGCAAGCCGTAGCCAGACGACCTCGCACCAACCATCTCGATCTGGCGCAGCGCATCCTGGATGTGGCGCGGCAGCGTGGCTTCGAGCCTGGCGCCCGCCTGCCCGAACAGCAGATCGCCTCGCTGTGCAATGTCTCGCGCACGCCCGTACGCGCCGCACTCGGCCTGCTCGCGGAACGGGGCGTGGTGCGCTGGGAGGCGGACAGCGGTTATCATCTGACGGTCGACCTCGCCGCCCAGCCCGCCATTGCCGCCGAACTACCCAGTGCGGAGGAAGACGAGCTCGCCGAAGCCATCCTGCGCGACCGCTCGGCGCGACGGTTGGACCAGACGGTGACCATCGCGGGGCTGATGCGACGCTACGACGCTGATCGCAAGACGGTACTAAAAGCACTTAACAAACTGACCGACGAGAATCTTCTGGATCGTGCGCCTGGGCAATCCTGGTTGTTTCGCCGCGCGCCGGACGATCCGGAGGCGCAAGGCGAAAGCTACGAGTTCCGCCTGGTGCTGGAGCCGGCGGCCATCCTGACGCCAGGCTTTCGGCTGGACGGGGCGCGGGCAGCAATGTTGCGGCAAGGCATGGAAGCGCTTGCAGCGCTGCCGGACGAGACATTCGACACGCGCGAGTTCCAGCGGCTGGACATGGATTTTCATGGCATGATCGCCGAGGGCTGCGCCAACCGTTTTGTGTCGGATGCATTGGCCGATCATCTCCGCCTGCGCCGGCTGCCGGGCATCTATTCCGGCGTCAACGTGTTTCGGCTGCGGCAATCGTTGCGCGAACACTCGGGCATACTCGACTATCTTGAAAGCCGGCAGTATGAGGTGGCTGCCGATCTGCTTCGCATCCACCTGCGGCTCTCCCGCAGCCAGCGACCGCAAGCAGCCAGCCGCGGAGCTCCCGCACTGTTCGGCATGATCAGCCGGCCGGATTGAAGAGGAATAATTGACGCGTAAAGCCAGCCCGACCATCGCGCTGTTTCCCGAAGCCAGTTTCGGCGCCGCGTTGAATTGCGTCGGTATCGCACAGGCATTGCGCGCACGGGGCGCTCGCCCCGTCTTCATCTGCCATGCCGGCTTCTCCGGCGTCTTTACCGACTATGGCTTCCAGGAATACCATCTGCCGACGGATGAGCCGCTGAGCGACAGCGACCGCCAGAGCTATTGGCAGGCCTTCGTGCGCCGGCACCTGCCGCATTTCCGGCTGAGCCCGATCGACCAGCTCGAGACCTATGTCGCGCCGACCTGGCAAGCGATCGTCGACACCGCCGTCAACGCCGAGGCGCCGCTGCGCCAATTGCTGGCGCGGCTGAAGCCGGACGCGGTGGTGCTCGACAACGTCATCATGTTCCCGGCGATCGCCGCCGCCGGCTGCCCGTGGGTGCGCGTCGTCTCCTGTGCCGAGACGGAACTGCCGGATGCCGAGGTGCCGCCCTATCTCTCGGGGATGGGTGCCGACGACCCGCAACGTGCGGCGTTCGAAGCGCGCTATCTCGCGGCCTCCGCACCCGCGCATGAGTGCTTCAACCGTTTTCGCGCGGATGCCGGCCTGGCGCCGTTGCCCAAGGGCCTGTTCCTCGAGACATCACCCGACCTCAATCTGCTGCTGACGCCAGCGATCGTACGGCGTGAGCGGGCCGAGCCGCTCGACCCCAAACGCTTCGTTTATCTCGAAGGCTGCGTGCGCTCGGAAGGGCCGTTCGAGGTGCCGGTGTTTCCGCGCAATGGCGGGCCGCTGGTCTATGTCAGCTTCGGCAGTCTCGGCGCGATGGATGTCGGGCTGATCGAACGCATGCTCGCCGTCTTCGACCGGCTGCCGGCGCGCTTCATCGTCAATGCCGGCGGCCTGCGCGACGCCTACCGCGCGGTGCCGGACAATGTCTATCTCGACGCCTGGTTTCCGCAGCCTTCGGTGGTGGCGAAGTCGGACCTGTTTATTCATCACGGAGGAAACAACAGTTTTTGCGAGGCGCTGCGCTTCGGCGTGCCGTCGCTGATCATGCCCTATTGCTGGGACGGACATGACAATGCGCAACGCGCGGGAGAGACGGGCGTGGGCGACCATATCGGCCGCGACGCCTGGACCGAAGGGGGATTGGAGAGAGCCATTCTCGGCCTGCTGGCCGACGATGCGATGCGCGCCCGCCTCAGGGACAATGCTGCCAAGATGGCGCTGACCCCTGGAACGGATGTGGCCGCGCAAGCCATACTCTCTCTCTCATAGGTACGTGAACCAAAATGCAGGACAAAAATACCAACACCGCTCTCTTCACCGGCAACGATCCCAAGGCCTGGCTCGCCCAGCACGGCATCACGGAGGTCGAGTGCCTGGTGCCCGACATGAATGGCGTGCTGCGCGGCAAGGCGCTGCCGACAGCAAAATTCCTCAAGGCGCTGGAAGACCGCGCACTCTACCTGCCGAGCAGCGCTTTCCTGGTCAGCATCGATGGCCGCTACTCCGGTTCGATCGACGAAGGCTTTGCCTATCAAGACCCGGATATGCGCATGGTGCCTGATATGTCGACGCTGTGCCTGGCGCCGGGCGGTGGCCCTGGCAAAGCCTATGTCTTCGCCGACGCCTTCCACATGGAAGGCAAGCCCTGGATGGCCTCGCCACGACATGTGCTGCGCGCCGTGCTCGATCTCTACCGGAAGCGCGGTTGGCGCGCGGTGGTGGCGCCGGAAGTCGAATTCTATCTGACCGCGCCCAATACGAATCCCGACCAGCCGCTGACGGCACCGGTTGGCGCCAATGGCCGCGCCGAGGGCTCGCAGCATCCCTATGACATGGTGGCGCTGGAAGAATTCGAGCCGGTGATAAGGCGCGTCTATGATTATGCCTCAGCCGCCGGCCTGCCGCTCGACACGCTGATCCATGAATCGGGCACCGCGCAGCTGGAGATCAATCTGCTGCACGGCGACGCGGTGCCACTCGCCGACCAGGTGCTGCTGTTCAAGCGGCTGACCCGCCAAGCGGCGCAGCAGAGCGGCATGCACGCCACCTTCATGGCCAAGCCGATCGCGGCGCAGGCCGGCAGCTCGATGCATCTGCACATGTCTGTCGTCGATGAAACGACAGGCGCCGCGCTGTTTGCCGACAGAGATGATGCAGACACCGAAATGTTCGGCCATTTCATCGGCGGCCTGCAGAGATATGTGCCCGAGATCATGCCGCTGTTCGCACCCAACGTGAACTCGTTCCGCCGCATCCGGCCGAACCACAGCGCACCGGCCAACATCGAATGGTCGCATGACAACCGCTCTTGCGGCCTGCGCGTGCCGGCAGGTGGCCGCGCCGCCCGGCGGGTAGAGAACCGCTTGCCGGGAGCGGATTGCAATCCCTATCTGGCGATCGCCGGTTCGCTGCTTGCCGGCTATCTCGGCGTCGAGCAGAAGCTGGCGCGCTCGGCCGAGGCATCTGGCAATGCCTACAAGATCAAAAGCACGCTGCCGAAAACCATGGAGGAGGCGCTTGATCGTTTCACCGCTTGCGAGCCGGTGCGGGCACTGCTGGGCGAGGATTTCTTCCAGACCTATCTGCGCGTCAAGAGCGTCGAACTCGACCTGTTCCAGAGCGTGGTCACGAGCTGGGAACGCGACCATTTGCTGCTGAAGGTGTGATCATGGCCTCCAGCTCGACGGGTTTCAATTCGGGCCTCGATATCGGCAAATCCTATTATGTCGCCACCGCCAATCCGGCGCCGGACCATCCGGCGCTGGCGGGAGATGTCGACGCCGATTTGGTGGTGGTGGGCGGCGGCTGCACCGGCCTGTCGGCCGCCCTACACGCCGCCGTGCGCGGCCTGAAGGTGGTGCTGCTCGAAGGCGGCAAGATCGGCTGGGGGGCATCGGGCCGCAATGGCGGCCAGATGATCCCCGGCTTGCGCAAGGGCGCCAAGGGGCTGGTCAAGCTCTATGGTCCCGAGCGGGCGAAGGTGCTGTTCGACCTTGCCTTCGAAGCGCGCGGCCTGGTGCTCGACATCATCGAGCGCCACGCCATCGATTGCGATCTGCGGCTGACCGGCCATCTCGTCGGCGCGGTCAACGGCTCTGATCTCAGAGACCTCGAAGAAGAGGCGAAATGCCTCGAAAGCGTGATGAAGTTCCGCGACGTCGAGATCCTGTCGGCAGCGCAGGCGCGCGGCAAGGTGGACACGCCCTATCGTGGGGCGATGTATGAGCCGCTTGGCGGCCACATGCATCCGCTGAACTACACGCTCGGGCTTGCCCGAGCAGCCGTGGCCGCCGGCGTCACCATTCATGAGAATTCGGTGGCGGTGAAGTTGGAGCTGGAACCATCGATCCGGGTCTCGACATCGAAGGGTTCGGTACGGGCCAAGCATGTCGTATTGGCGGGCGATGCGCTGCTCAATGGGCTGGAGCCACGCGTCAACAGCCGTATCATGCCGGTCGGCAACTACATCGTCGCCACCGAGCCGTTGGAGGGTAAACGCAATGTCATCCCGGCCAATGTGGCGGTGTCCGACACACGCTTCGTCGTCAACTACTACCGCATGTCGGCGGACGGACGCCTGCTGTTCGGTGGCGGCGAGCGTTACACGCCGTCGCCGCCGGCCGACATCGCCGGCTTCGTGCGGCCGCATATGGAAGCCACTTTCCCGCAATTGAAGGGCTGCCGTATCGACCATGCCTGGGGCGGGCTGGTGTCGGTGACGACATCGCGGCTGCCGCATGTCGGGCACTATGGCGAGGTCTATTTCGCGCATGGCTATTCCGGCAAGGGCGTCATCCTGTCGACGCTGTCGGGCAAACTGCTCGCCGAAGCGATCACCGGTGATGCCTCACGGCTCGATCTGTTCTCGACGCTGACGCCGATGCCGTTCCCGGGTGGAACCGCGCTACGCGGTCCGCTCTATGTGCTGGGGATGTTGTGGTACGCGATGCGCGACCGCATCAAGCATTGAAGGCTGCGGCCGGCGGGCGCGAAATCATTGGAGGCGATTGCATGCGTGATTTTCAGTTCCCCGGCCGCTCGCCGGTTCGCGCGACAGAAGCGATGGGGGCGACATCGCATCCGCTGGCGACGCTGGCCGCCATCGACATGCTGCGCTCCGGCGGCAATGCCATGGATGCCGCTGTCTGCGCTGCGGCGGTGCAAGGCGTCGTCGAGCCGCAATCGACCGGCATCGGCGGCGACTGTTTTGTGCTCTACAGTCCCAAAGGCGAGGGCGATGTTCTCGCTTTCAACGGCTCGGGGCGTTCGCCCGCTGCGGCAACCGCCGAATGGTATCTGGAGCGGGGGCATAGCGAACTGCCTGCGGCCGGACCGCATGCCGTCACCATACCAGGCGCCATCGATGCATGGTGCCGGCTACTCGAGGACCACGGAAAAAAGGGCATCGACGCCGCGCTGGCGCCAGCCATTCGCTATGCCGAACAAGGCTATGTCGTTTATGATCGCGTCGCCTTCGACTGGGCCGACGAGGTCGCCCTGCTCTCAGCCGATGAACATGCCGCGCGCATATTCCTGCCCGAGGGAAGGGCGCCGCAAGCCGGCGATGTGCATCGGCAGCCGCACTTGGCGGACACCTTGCGCATCATCGCCAACCGAGGCCGTGCAGGGTTTTATGAAGGTGAAGTCGCGGACGATCTGGTGGAACGTCTTCGCGCGCTGGGCGGGCTGCATGCATTGGAGGATTTCGCCGAGACCCAAGGCGACTACGTCACGTCGGTGAATACGTCCTATCGCGGCTACGATATCCATCAGATGCCACCGAACAATCAGGGCATGACGGCGCTGATCATGCTGAATGTGCTTTCGGGCTTCAGCCTTGGTTCGTTGGAGCCGAACAGTGCCCAGCGGCTGCATCTCGAGATCGAAGCCGGCCGGCTTGCC
Source organism: Mesorhizobium sp. M1143 (assembly GCF_040318435.1). Lineage (NCBI taxonomy): Bacteria > Pseudomonadati > Pseudomonadota > Alphaproteobacteria > Hyphomicrobiales > Phyllobacteriaceae > Mesorhizobium > Mesorhizobium sp. M1143. The sequence goes on from NZ_JAMYMJ010000019.1 coordinate 80,184, forward strand.
TACCAGGACCGCGATACTTTCATCGGCGACCAGGATTTCGTCCAGGTCCCCGTCGAACAACTGCTGTCGGCAGCTTATGCGGAGCGGCTGCGCGCCGCCATCGATCCGGCCCTCGCCATGACGCATCTGCCGCGGCTTGAGCTGCCGCGCAGCGACACCGTCTATATCTCCGTGGTCGACCGCGACCGCAATGCAGTCAGCTTCATCAACTCGACCTTCGGTTCCTTCGGCAGCGGCGTCGTCGGTCCCAAGACAGGCGTCGTGCTGCAGAATCGCGGCAGCAGTTTTCGCCTCACGGAAGGCCATCCAAATCGTATCGCGCCGGGAAAGCGACCGATGCACACCATCATGCCTGGCATGGCGACGCGAGGGGGTAAGGTGGTGATGCCGTTCGGGGTGATGGGCGGCGGCTACCAGCCGTTCGGCCATGTCCATCTGTTGACCAACATGATCGATTTCGGGATGGACCCGCAGCAGGCACTGGATGCGCCACGGGTGTTCTACAAGGACAATGCCGTGCTGGCCGAGCGCGGGATTCCGGCTGAGGCGATCGCCGGCCTGCGTCAGCGCGGCCATCAGGTTTCGATCGCCGAGGAGCCGCATGGCGGCGGCCAGCTGGTGCTGATCGATTGGGAAAAGGGCACGCTCACCGGTGCCTCCGATCCGCGCAAGGACGGTTGTGCGCTGGGCTACTGATCTGCGTTGCTGGAATGCTGCATTTAGAACCAGATCAGCCAGACAAGCTGCAGGATTACCAGTGCAATGGCGTCCCAGAAGATGAGTTCCCCCATCGAGAACCAGCGCCGCGACCGGTTGAAGCTGTAGAACAGCCGCCAGACAAGTGCCGCGGCGGCGAGCGGCACCAAAGCGAGCAGCGAGCTCACGGCAGCCGCGCTCCCGAAACCGCATCGAACGTGTGCAGCGCCGCCGGCGGAAAGTGTAGATAAAGCGGCTGGCCGGGATCGAAAGCGCGATCGACATTCACTGTCCTGACGATCAGCGCATTCGCCTCGCTCTTGGCGAAGATCAGCACGTCCGGCTCGACCGGTTCGACGACGTCGACGGCAAACTGGATGGCATCGCTTGCGGAGGCGTCGACCAGCTGGATCTGTTCCGGGCGAATGCCGAGCACGATCGGGCCATCAGGCTTTCCCGGAAGCGGGCAAGTGAAACCGCTGGCGTGGAAGACGCCGGCGCGGACGTCACCATCGAACGTGTTCATCGCTGGACGGCCGATGAATTCGGCGATGAAGCGATTGGCAGGCCGCCGATAGATCTCGCGCGGGTCGTCGTACTGGATCAGTGCGCCTTCGCGCAACACCGCGACCCTGGTCGCCAGCGTCATCGCCTCTTCCTGGTCGTGTGTGACGAAGACGAAGGTCTTTTTCAGCTCGCGATGCAGACGCTTCAGCTCGGTGCGCATGTGGAGCCGCAACAAGGCGTCGAGATTGGACAGCGGCTCATCCATCAGACAGAGGCCAGGTTGCCAGACCAGGGCGCGGGCCACAGCGACGCGCTGCGCCTGGCCGCCCGACAATTGCGAAGGGCGGCGGTCGAGGTAACGGGTGATTTCGAGCAGCTCGGCCATGGCGCGGACGCAGCGGTCGAGCTCGGCAGCCGGCATCTTTCGGATGCGCAAGGGATAGGCGATGTTCTCGTAGACGCTCTTATGGCTGTAGAGCGCATAGTTCTGGAACACCATGCCCATGCCGCGCAGGCGCGGCGGCAGGTCGGTGACATCGAGGCCCTCGACCATGATGCGCCCGGCCGTGGGACGTTCAAGGCCGGCAAGCAGCCGGCAGGCTGTCGTCTTGCCGGAACCAGAGGGCCCGAGCAGAACCAGGAATTCGCCGGGCTCGAAAGCAAGGTCGAGCGCCTGCAGCGCCACCGTCCCGTCCGGGAAGGCCTTGGTGACGCCGTCGAAAACAATTGCCATGCAAGGATCCCTTCAACCCTTGACCGCGCCGAAGGTGAGGCCGCGCACGAGCTGTTTCTGGACAAGGAAAGTGAAAAGCACGATCGGCAGCGTCGCCACGATGGCGACCGCCGCGACTTGGCCCCATAGCGTGCCATGCGGCGTCACCAGTCCGGGTATGCCGACGGTCAGCGGCCGCCCGTCGAAAGCGACGAGGATGAAGGCATAGAGGAACTCGTTCCACGACAGGATGAAGCAGAGCACGGCCGTCCCGCCGCTGCCGGGCGCGGCCAGCGGCGCGACGACGAAAAAGAATGCGCCGAGCCGCGAGCGGCCGTCCATCATCGCGGCTTCGTCGATCTCCCTGGGGATTTCGGCGAAGAAGCCGCGCATCATCCAGACGACGAGCGACAGGTTGAAGGAGGTGTGGGCGATCACCACGGCGTAGATGGTGTCGATCAGGCCGAGCGAGGTGAAGAACAGGAACAGCGGCACGGCGATCGAGATCGGCGGTGCCATGCGCGTCGTCAGGAAGAAGAAGAACAGGTCTTCCCTGCCGGGAAAATCCGAGCGGGCAAAGCCATAGGCCGCTGGCGCGCCGATGACGATGCAGAGTATGGTCGACGACACCGAGATCAGCACCGAGTTGATTGCCAGCGGCCAGTATTCCTTGTCGATGAAGACGGCGGGATAGTTGGCAAGCGTCGGCGAAAAAATCCATTTCGGCACAGAAGACAGAAGATCGACGCGGTTCTTGAACGACGCCAGCACCATCCAGACATAAGGCGTCAGCGCCACCACGACGGCGACGAGCAGCACGGCCCAGGCAAAGCTCCTCCAGGCGCGGTTGGTGGATTGATCGATCATCGCAGCGCCCTCAAAACGCCCCCACCTGCTTGCGGCTCGACCAGTAGACGGCCTTGTAGAAGACCGAGCACAGGATCAGCACGACGAGATAGATCATGAAGGCGACCGCGGCGCCGTAGCCGAGGTCCCAGTTACGGAAATTGACGCGGTAGGCGTAGATCGAGACCAGCTCGGTCAGCGTTCCCGGTCCGCCGCCGGTCATCAGGAAAACCTTGTCGAACTCCTTGAAGGCGTCGATGCCGCGCAGCAGCAGCACAAGCGCGATGACCGGCCGCAGCAGCGGCAGCATGACGTCTCGGAAAATCTGGAACGGTTTGGCGCCATCCATCATCGCCGCCTCGAACGGCGCGCGCGGCAGGCCCATCATCCCGGCGAGCATGATCAGGGTGACGAAAGGCGTCCACTGCCAGACATCGATGGCGACGATGGTCGGAAACACCAGGTCGGGTGCCGAAAGCACCGCCGAATTCTGCGCCAGCAGGCCGACCTTGCGCATGTAGAAGGTGAGCATGCCGAAATCGCCCTGCAACAGCAGCCGCCAGATCAGCCCGACGGCGACCGGCGCGATCATCATCGGGATGAGCAGCAGTGTGGTGAGAAGCCGCTGGCTGGCGACGAAGCGGAAGATCAGGAAGGCCAGCGCAAAGCCGAGCAGGAATTCCAGGCCGACGGCGATGATGACGAATTTCAGCGTCAGCAGGAACGATGCCCAGAAGAATGGGTCGTTGCGCATCAGCTTGCGGAAATTGTCGAAACCGACGAAGGCGCCGGCATGGCTGGCGTCGGCGAAGCTGAGGTCGGTCAGCGCGGTGTAGACCATGTAGTAGAACGGGCCGACCAGGAAGACGACGACGAGCAGCGTCGCCGGCAGCATCAAGAGCGGCCCCACCCCACGGTCGAGAAGCGGCATTCCGCGCGGCGATGGAGTGCGGTTCGTCACGGGCGTTTCCTGCGGACAAGAACGGCTACCCGCTTGTGCGGGTAGCCTCTGCGCGACATCTCAAGGCCTATCGTGCCGGATAGGTCATGGGTGCGCAAGAACCGAGCAGTGTCGAGATGTCGGTGGCGGCGGTGTCGAGGGCGGCCTGCGCCTCCTTTTCGCCGGCGAGGTAGGATGACAGTTCGCGCACTAGTATGTCGGTCATCTCGGCCGATTGCGGCAGCGTCGCCTTCGGCACCGCATGCTCGTTGGCCTCCATCGAGGCCTTGGCGTAGGGCAGTTTCTGCACCTCCGCCGAGGCATAGACATCGGGCCGGCCCGAGGCGCCGCCATTGAGATGCTGCTCGAGCTGGCGGTCATAGCCCATCATCCACTGGACGAAGAGGAAGGCGGCCTGTGGGTTCTTCGAATAGATAGGGATGAGATAGGTCCAGCCTTCGACCTGGCCGATCTTGCCGCCTTCGCCTTGCGGCACGAGATCGAAGCCGACCTTGCCGACGACGGTGGAGGCGGTTGTGTCGACCGACACGGCATAGGTGGCGTCGTTCCACATGATCAGCTCGGCGACCTTGGCTTGCTGCATCAGCGCCATGACGTCGTCCCAGAAATAGTTGAGGCTGTCCGGCGGCGAGAATTGCAGCAGGCTCTTGTAATATTCGAGCGAGGCGACGGCCTTGGGGCTGTTGACGATGACCGGGCCGCAGGCCGAGCCGCTCTTCACGTCGAGCACGTCGCCGCCGAAGGAATAAAGGAAATTGAGCCACTCATACCACAGCGCCTCGTGGCGCTTGCCCTGCAGGGCGGTGCCGTAAAAGCCCTGGTCGGGGCGATAGAACCATTCGGCGATATCGCGATACTGCTTCCAGTCCTTGGCGGGAGCGAGGTCGTAGCCATACTTGGCCTTGAAGCCTGCCTGCTCCTTGGGATCGGCGAGCAGGTCCGACCGATACCACATGAACATGTTGAGCACGGTGAAGGGGAAACCGTACTCCTTGCCGTCATACCAGGAGATTTCGTGCCAGGCAGTCTGGTAGAGCTGCTTCTCCGGCTCGAAGCTCGGATCGCGCAAAGCCGGGTCGGCCATCATCTTGGCGATTTCGACCAGATGGTTGTTGGTGGCGAACTTGCCGAGTTCGCGATGCGGCTGGATGATGACGTCGTAGCGGCCGCGGTGCGAGTTGAGATCGAGCTGCACCTTGTTGACGGCTTCCGAGTGCTCGTACATCTCGACTTCGACATGGATGCCGGTCTGTTTTTCAAACTCCGGCGCCATCTTCTTCAGCGCTTCGAGCGGCGGCAGCGCCTCGCCGACCATGCGGATGGTCTGGCCGCTATAGGGTTTCGACGCCTCTTTCAGATCCCACGCGGCCGCTTGTGTCACTTGCCACGTCAGGGGCCACACAAATACGGCTGCGACGAGCAGTCTGGACGCGGTACGTCTCAGCGGCTTGAGCATTCTTCCCTCTCCCTAGACGTCGTGCCTGGCGGGCCGGCGCCCGTTCTGTCATAAAATGTGTGGTACTGCAAATCAAAATGTGGCACCTTGCAACAAATGGTTGAGAGGTGTTAACAGACCGGCAGCAAACCGGCTTTCCCGACCAGGCGAGGGACCTTTCGGATGGACTTCATCTTCATGCTGACGCGCAACGATCGCACGGTCGAGGACTGTCTCGACCTGGTCGATTTGATTGAGCCGGTCGGCCTGAAGCATGTCGGCTTCAAGGATATTGGCGTCGCGCCGGATGTGCTGCGCAAGCTCGCTGTCGCCATTGGCCGGACAGGCGCCACCACTTACATGGAAGTTGTCTCGACGACGGCTGAGGCCTGCCTTAATTCCGCGCGCATCGCCAGGGATCTCGGCATCCAGCGCCTGCTCGGTGGTACCCAGGTCGACGAGATCATGGCGTTGCTGGAGGGGAGCGGCACCGAATACTACCCTTTTCCCGGGCGGCCGGTCGGCCATCCGACCAAGCTCGGCGGTTCGGCCGAGGATGTCGAGGCCGACTGCCGCGCCTTCGCCGAGAAGGGTTGTGCGGGATGCGACATCCTCGCCTATCGCGCCACCGAGGCCGACCCGGCCGAACTGGTGCGCGCAGCCCGGCGCGGGCTTGGTCCGTCGCGGCATCTGATCGTCGCCGGCGCTGTGGCATCAGCCGATCGGATCAAGGCAATCAAGCTGGCCGGCGCCAACGCTTTTACCATTGGCACAGCGGTTTTCGATGGCTCCTATTCGCCGACGAAAGGTTCTATCCTCTCGCAACTGCGGGATGTCCTCGCGGATTGCGAGCGCGTCTAATGCCAGTCATCGGCATCGATCTCGGCACACAAAGCCTGAAGGCGATCGTTGTCGATGACGAATTGCGGCTGCGTGGCGAGGCAGCTGCGCTGTACCAGCCGGCCTTCCCGGCGCCCGGCTGGGCCGAACAGAACCCGGCGCTGTGGCTGGCGGCGCTCAAGCCGGCCATTGCCGGCGCGCTCGACAAGGCTGGGCTTGCGCCGTCCGACATCAAGGGCATTGCCATTGCCGGCCAGCTCGACGGCTGCGTCGCGGTCGATGGCAATGGTGAGGCGCTGGCTCCGTGCATCATCTGGATGGACCGGCGGGCGGCAAGAGAGATCGCCGGCATCGATCCGGACTTCATCCGCGAGCGCACCGGTCTTGTCCTCGATGCCACGCATATGGCGGCGAAAATCCGCTGGGCAGCGCGCAACCTGCCCGAAGCGCGCCGGGTGGCGCTCTGGCATCAACCGGTATCGTTCGTGGTCGCGGCGCTGTGCGGTCGTGCCGTCATCGATCACGCGCTGGCCTCGACAACCATGCTCTATGGACTGAAGGAGCACAACTATGCCGGCGATCTGCTGGCGGCCTTCGACATCGATGCAGATAAATTGCCCGGCATCGACGATGCATCTGAGATCGCCGGCGCCTTGACGCACGCCGGCGCCGAGCTCACCGGTTTGCCTGTGGGCACGCCGCTGGCGGTCGGCACCGGCGATGATTTTTCGGCCGCCATAGGCGCCGGGGTCGTCGTGCCCGGTGTCGTCGCCTGCAATCTCGGCACGGCCGAAGTGGTCGGCGCGGTGTCCGGCACGCTTCGCCTCGACCCCGGCGGCCTGGTCGAGACCCATGGCTTTCTCGGCGACGGCTATTTCATCTCCAACCCCGGATGGCTCTCGGGCGGCGCGGTGACTTGGTTTCTAACAACCTTCGGCGTCGATTCGCCGGCGGCGATGTCGGAACTGGCGGCGACGGTGGTTGCCGGCAGCGACGATTTGCTGTTCCTGCCGGCGTTGTCCGGTGCCATGGCGCCGCGCTGGATCGCCGAAGCGCGTGCCGCTTTCTACGGCCTGACATCCTTCCACGGCAAAGCGGCCTGCGCTCGCGCAGTGCTGGAAGGCTGCGCCTTCGCCATGCGCGACGTTGTCGACCGGCTGGACGATCTCGATATCGCGACGGATCGCATCCGGCTCTCAGGCGGTGGCGCGCGCAGCCGGGTATGGGCGCAAATCCGTGCCGATGTCAGCGGCAGGCCGGTCGAGATCGCGGGTGCGGCCGATGCCTCGCCGATCGGTGCGGCAATCCTTGCCGCCGCAGCCATCGGCCTTACCTCCTCAGTGCAGCAGGCGGCTGAAAGGCTGGCCGGCCACATCGAGACGATCGACCCTGATCCTTCCGCCAAGGCCGCCTACGACAGAAGTTACCGCCGGTATCGCACCTTGTTCGATGCCCTGACCCCGCTTCATGCTGACTGACCGGACTGCATCCTATGTCCAGACAAATGCTCGATCGCCTTATTGCCGGCACGCTGCCTGACCCGGATAGCCAGGGAATGCTGTCGGTGCCGCTGAAGACCATCGTCATAGGGCGCGGTCTCGGCGACGAAGCCGATGCGCTGGTCAAGCCGCTGCCGCTCGGCCGCAAGCTTTCCGTGGTCATGGATCCCGACACAAGGCTGGCGCTGGGTGAGAGGGTGTCGATCGCACTGCGTGGCAGCAGCGATGTCGACAAGATCATCCTGCCGCGCCATCCGCATCCGGACATGGACGCGGTGCGATCGGTGATCGCACGCACGAAAGACGCCAGCGGCCTGGTCGCGGTCGGATCTGGCTCGATCAACGACATCACCAAATATGCTGCCCATCTCACCCAAAAACCTTATGCGGTGTTCGGCACCGCGCCATCGATGAACGGCTACACCTCGGTGTCGGCGGCAATCACCGAGGACGGCCTCAAGAAATCGCTGACGGCCAGCCTGCCGGTCGGCGTCTTCCTCGATCTCGATGTCATGGCGCGGGCGCCGCACCGGCTGATCGCTGCCGGCTTCGGCGATTCGATGGCGCGGCCGACCGCGCAGACCGATTGGCTGATGGCGCATCTGTTGCTCGGCACGCCCTACAGGCAGGCGCCGTTCATGCTTCTGGCCGAGGACGAGAAGGCGCTCATCGCCAAGGCCGGCGAACTCGGGACCGGCGACCTTGAGGCGATGGAAGTGCTGGTGCGCACGCTGGTCATGTCCGGTCTCGGCATGACACTGTGCGGCGGCTCTTATCCGGCCAGCCAGGGCGAACATCTGATCGCCCACTATATCGACATGCGGGGCCAGGGATTGCCTGAGGCGCATCACGGCGAACACATAGCGGTGACGACGTTGACGATGGCGCGGCTGCAGGAGCGCGTGCTGGCACTGCCGGAGCTGCAGCTCGCGCCGTCCGCGGATACGCCAGAACGCTTCATCGAGATCTTCGGCGAAACGCTCGGACGTTCCTGCTGGGCGGCATTCAAGCCCAAGCTGCTGGACCGCGAACTGGCAAACGCCATCAACACCATGCTGGCCAAGCAATGGCGCTCGCATCGTGAAAGGCTGGTGCGGGTGGCACGCCCGGCGCGCGAGATCGCGGCAGCACTGCGCGCCGCCGGCGCCCCAACCACGCCGCAAGAGGTCGCCATACCGGCTGGCTTCTACGACGAGGCGGTCGCCAATGCGCGGCTGATCCGCGACAGGTTCACCATGCTCGACGTCGCTGCTGCCTCGCTCGAAACGGTTGCGGCGGGAGCCTGAGCGGGTGCTGCGTCCGCTCACCGACTTCACCGCGCCGGACCGGCGCAACATCGCTGTCGTGCTGACCGACATAGACGACACCTTGACCGACAAGGGGCGGTTGCCGGCAAAAGCCTATGTGGCGCTCGAGCGGCTGAAGCAGGCCGGCTTCATTGTCGCGCCGGTTACCGGCCGCCCTGCCGGCTGGTGCGACCTGATCGCCCGGCAATGGCCGGTGGACGGCGTGATCGGCGAGAACGGCGCCTTCTATTTCCGCTACGACGACGCCAAAAAGCGGATTGTTCGCCACTACGCCAAGAGCGCTGCCGAACGGCAGGCCGATGCCGCGCGCCTCAAGGAGATCGAGCAAACCGTTCTGCGCGAAGTTCCGGGTGCGGCGGTCGCGGCCGACCAGGCCTATCGAGAGGCCGATCTGGCGATCGATTTTTGCGAGGACGTGGCGCCGCTGCCCAAAACCGAGGTTCTGAAGATCGTCGGCATCTTCCAGCGCTATGGCGCGACGGCGAAAATCTCGTCCATCCACGTCAATGGCTGGTTCGGCAAATACGACAAACTGTCGACAAGCCGGCTATTCTTGCAGGACTGTTTCGGTATAGATATCGACCACGACAAGGACAGCATTGTCTTCGTCGGCGATAGTCCAAACGATGCACCAATGTTCGGCTTCTTCCCCAACAGCGTCGGCGTCGCTAATGTGCTGGACTTCGCCGGCGAGCTTCCGGCGTCTCCCGCCTTCGTCACAAGCGGGCGCGGCGCGAAGGGATTTGCCGAGTTTGGCGACGCGCTGATTGCTGCAAAGGGAATGGAATAGTCATGGACCAAGGCCGACTGACGAAGAAGGAGCGGCACGCGCTTATCCTTTCGGAAGTGCGCCGGTCGGCGTCGATACGCATCTCCAAGCTCGCACGGCGCATCGGCGTCGCCGGCGAGACCATCCGCCGCGATCTCATCGAACTCGGCGATGCCGGGCTGATCAACCGCACCTATGGCGGTGCGACGATCTCGCTGGTGACATCAGAGCCGGTGATTTCGGAGCGCGGCCTGACCCTGGTCGAGGAGCGCGCCCGCATCGGCCGCGGCGCAGCGGGCCTGGTCCAGAAGGGCCAGATCGTGATGATCGATGGCGGTTCGACCACTTATGAGGTGGCGCGCAACCTTTCGCAGCTGAAGCGCGACCTGACCATCATCACCAATTCCACCGGCGTGGCCTCGGTGGCCGGCGCCAATCCGACCTTCCGCGTGCTGCTTTGCCCCGGGACCTATGACAGCCGCGAAGGCAGCGTGCTTGGCGAAGACACGGTCGAGTTCGTGCGCCGCTACAATGCCGACGTCGCCATCATCGGGGCGTCGGGACTAAGTGCCGACGGCCCGAGCGACATGATCTCGGGCTCCGCGGCGGTCAAGCGCGCAATGATATCGCGTTCACTGTCAGCGGTGCTGGTGGTGACCCACGACAAGTTCGGCCGCTCCAGCCTGGAACGCATCTGCGGGCTCGATGACATTGCCGATATCGTCACCGACAGCGAACCGAAGGCCGACCTGCGCACCGCTGCCGAACAGGCGGGTACGGAACTGCATGTGTTTGCCGCCGACTGATCGGCCGTTGCCGCGGCCTACCCGGCAGCATCCCGGTTGGTCAGCGCGATGTGGCAGCATCCCGAGCCGTGACCCGCCGTCCAGGTGACATTGTCGAAGCGCACGCCTGTCGCCTCGAACAGGCCGCGGTCAAAGGCGCCGGCGATGCGGCAGAGCGTGGCAAGTTTTTCGTCACCGACACCGGCCTCGACCCAGGCGTCCTTCAGCGGACAGCGTTTCACCTTGAAAGCGATGTGGTCCGGTCCACGCTCGACATCGGTCGGATACATCAGGCCGCCATCCGGGCTGGCGGCCAGGAACGCTTCGCCGATGGCCGGCGCGTCGTTAGGTCCGAAACAGGCGAAGGCGGCCGCCGCCACTTCCTTGCCGCGCTGTTCGATGGTGCGGGTCATGATCGCCTCGGCTTTTTCCGCGCCGAGTTCGCCGGTCAGCTCGTCGAGAAACAGGCGGTAGAGATCGGCGCGGTTGCGGAAGGCGAAATCGAGTTCGCGCGAGAGTTTTTCGGCTCTGGCTGATTCGGGATCGGTCATGATGTGTCCTTGCCTTTGACCATGATCTTGTCCGCAAACGGGTTTGCACTTTGCGGGATCATGGCCGGATCCTGTTCAATCTTGGCGCGGCCGCCACCAGCGCCTTGCCGACCGCCGATTGCGGCCCGTCGATGATGGTGCGGGCGTCGCCGCTCTCGGCGATCCGCCCGGCGTCGAGAAGGACGACGCGGTGAGCGATCGCACGGACCACGCCGAGATCGTGCGAAATGAAGAGATAGGCGATCCGTTCCCTGGCTTGCAGATCGAGCAGCAGTTCGAGGATCTGTCCGCGCACCGAAACATCGAGCGCCGACACTGCCTCGTCGAGCACGATCAGCGACGGGTTTGTCGCAATGGCGCGGGCAATCGCAACGCGCTGGCGCTGGCCGCCGGAGATTTCGTGGATGGCGCGGGGGGCGAGATCCGCTGCCAGCCCAACGCGCTCCAGCAAGGCAGCGATGCGGGCCGGCCGCTCGGCGCGGGACGCGATGGCATGGATGCGCAAGGGGTCGTCAAGCACGCGCGCCACGGTGGCGCGTGGGTTGAAGGCGGCGAGCGGATCCTGGAACACCATTTGCAGGCGCGCGCGCTTGCTGCGCAAGGCCGCGCCGTTCAAAGCCAGGAAATCGCCACCTTCGAACTGGATGTGTCCAGCATCAGGCTCGATCAGCCTGAGCACTAGGCGCGCGATTGTCGACTTGCCGCTGCCGGAGGGTCCGGCCAGCGCCAGCGTCTCGCCGGGTTCGATAGCGAAGGAGACGCCGTCGACCGCGGCAATGGTCTTGCCGCCGCGGCGGTATTGTTTGGTCAGGCCGGAGACGGCGAGCAAGCTCATGTCGATGCCCGTCGCAGCAGCGGCGTGGCGTCGAGACCGAGATGGGCGTCGAGGAGGGCGCGCGTATAGGCGTGGCGCGGAGCGTTGACGATTTGCGCCGTCGCTCCGATCTCGACCAGTTCGCCATGCCGGAACACGGCGATATGCTCGGCAAGCTCAGTGGCAAGCGCGATGTCGTGGCTGATGAACAGGAGCGTCATGCCATCCTCCGCCACCAGTTGCCGAATGAGGCTGACGATTTCCGCTTGCACAATGGTGTCCAGCGCGCTGGTCGCCTCATCGGCGATCAGCAGTTTCGGACCGGCTGCAATGGCCGCGGCAACAGCAACGCGCTGCTTCTGGCCGCCGGAGAGCTGGTGCGGGAAAGCACGCATGGCGGTTTGTGGGTCGGGCAGCCGGACACGTTGGAGCAGGGTTTTGGCTTTGGCGTAAGCTTGTGGCCAGTCGAGGCCGAGGTGGGTGCGGGCGACTTCGGCGATCTGTTTGCCGACGGCCATGACGGGGTCGAGGCTGGCGGAGGGGTCCTGGAAGACGAAACCAATGTCGCGGCCGGGAAGGGGGAGCGTGCTGGGCTCGGTTAATTTGAGAGGTGGGCGTTCCGTCACACCCCCCTCTGTCCTGCCGGACATCTCCCCCGCAAGGGGGGAGATTGCTCTCTCATCTCCGCCTTCGCCAACCACGAACGTTGCAGAAGGGAAGCCGTCGGCAAAGCTGCTGATCTCCGCCCTTGCGGGGGAGATGTCCGGCAGGACAGAGGGGGGTGGGAAGGATCGCGGCGCCTGAAATTGCCACTTGACATGCCCTTCAATCTTGGCGCTCGCCGGCAGCAGTCCAGCCACCGCCAGCGCCAGCGTGCTCTTGCCCGAACCGCTTTCGCCAATGATCGCCAGCCGCTCGCCGGCAATAACATCCAGGCTGACCCCCTTCAGCGCCGTCACCTCGCTGCCATCTCGCCGATAGCGCACTGACAGATCGCGTATCTCAGCCAGTGCGGTCACGACAGGCTCCTCCGCACCGCCGTCGTCTCCACCACGCCTTCGCCGGCGAGATAGATACCGAGCACGGTCAGTACTAGGGCAATGCCCGGAACGATCGACAGAAAGGGCGCGGTTCGCAGCACAGTGCGGCCCTCGGCAATCATGCCGCCCCAGGTGACGCGATTGGGGTCACCGAGACCGAGGAAGGAAAGCGCTGCCTCGGTGAGGATCGCGGCCGCCACGATCACCGAGGACAAGGCCAGCACCGGCGGCAGAGCGTTGGGAAGCACTTCGCGAAAAGCGATCTCAAGCGGATGCATGCCGATGACGCGGGCGCCGGCGACGTAATCGCGCTCGCGGATCGACAGCACTTCGGCGCGCGCTACACGCGCCGGTCCGGTCCAGGCGCCAAGCGCTATTGCCGTGACGACGACGCCGAGCGACGGCCCGACGACGCTGACGAAGGCCAGCGCCAAGAGAAAACTCGGCACGGTCTGGAAGGCATCGGTGATTCGCATCAGCCCCTCGTCCACAAGGCCGCCGGCAAAGCCGGCCAGCGTGCCGACGACCGCGCCGATGAAGAGTGCCGCCGCTGCCGCCGCCAGGCCGACCGCCAGCGAGGTGCGGGCGCCGTGGAACAGTTCGGCCAGCACGTCACGGCCGAGCCGGTCGGTGCCGAGCGGCAGCGACCAGTCCTGGAAGGGCGGCAGCAGTGCTGGTCCGGCAATGGCCTGCGGGTCGCCGGGGAAGAGCAGCGACGCAAACAGCGCCATGGCGAACAGAAGCGCCAGGATGATCGCGCCGGCGACCGCTTCCGGCCGGCGCAGGAACCGCGGCAGCGCGCTCACGCGCTGGCCTCGCCGGCGCCGACGCGCGGGTCGAGGAAGGCGTAGGCGATGTCGACGGCAAGGTTGACGGCAATGACGAGGACGGCGCTGGTGAGGATGATGCCGAGCAGCAGCGGCGTGTCGCGCGAAGCGACCGCTTCCTGCGCCAGCCGGCCGAGCCCGGGCACGGCAAAGACGCTTTCGATGACGACGCTGCCGCCCAGCATCTGCGCCGATTGCAGGCCGAGCATGGTGACCAGCGGCAAGAGCGCGTTGCGGGCGACATGGGCGAGCACGATGCGGCGGCGTGACAGCCCCCTGGCGCGGGCGGCGAGCACAAAATCCTGCCGCCACGCCTCGGCCATGCCGGCGCGCATCATGCGCAGATAGAGCGCGAGATAGATGAAGCCGAGCGCGGAAACCGGCAGGACGAGGTGGACGGCGATGTCGGTGGCGCGGTCAAAACCGGTCTTGTCCGAGGCCAGGCTCTCGATGCCGCCGATCGGCAGCCAGCGCAGGTCGACGGCAAAGACGACGATCTGCACCAGGCCAAGCCAGAAACCCGGCACGGCATAAAGCGCCAGCGAGCCGATCGACAGGAAGCGGTCGCGAAAGCTGCCGGGTCTGGCGCCGGCGTAGATGCCGAGCGCCGAGCCCAAACCGAAGGAGAGCGCGGTGGCGGTCACCATCAGGAGCAGTGTCGTCGGCAGGCGTTCCAGAATGACATCGCGAATTGGCCGCGAGAAGGTAACGGACTGGCCGAGGTCGAAATGCAGCAGCGCCCAGAGATAGTTCGCGAGCCGTGTCAGCTCGGACTGGTCGAGGCCCCAGCGATGACGCAGCAATTCGATCATGCCGGCGTCGCCGCCGGTCGAGACGATGTAGGCGTCGACCGCGTCACCGGGGGCAGCTTCCAGGAGGAGGAATGTGCCGATGATGACGATCAGCAGCACGAAGATGCTGCCGACGAGGCGACGGCGGATGAGGGTGAGGGCGCGGGTCATGGCTGCCTTACCCTCCCCCTTGTGGGGAGGGTCGATCCGCGAAGCGGAGCGGGGTGGGGGTTCTCGTAGGGCGCTGCCCCCCCCCCCCCCCCGCGGGGGGGGGGGGCGCCG
>NZ_JAMYMJ010000020.1:0-93890 GCF_040318435.1 Mesorhizobium sp. M1143
TGGTATAATTCGCCGGAATACGCCCGGCTGATCGAGATCCGCAAACGTTCCGCTAACACCAGGATCATCGCTTTAGAAGGGATTGCAACGCCTGCGGCGTGACCCATGCAGCCAGCGGACCCGACGACAGTTGGCGTCCTCAGCGTCATTTCTTCCTCACGGCGAGATGCCGTCGGCAGGGATCAGGCAGCGTTTGGACATGAAGGCGTCGCGGAACGCGGGTGCTGTATTGATGCCCTCCATCCTCGCGTTGTCTTCGCACAGGTCGTCAAGGACGCCCTCAGCCAGAGCCATAAAGTCCCGCGCGCTTCCGTACCACGGCGAACGGCCGTCCAGGACATCTCTGGCAATTCTGCGGTGCAGACGAGCGAATTGATCAAACCGCCCGCCTCCTTATAGCCATTCATGAAATGCGCAAAGCGCGCTGACTGACGCCAACGGAAGGGACGCGGCATTTGCGAGAAGTCGCCTTCCAGGGAGCGTCGCTCCCATTCCTTCAACTCGTCAGGTGTCTCGTGACCGCCGTCGATCGAAACGGTGTTGATGTTGGTGGGCATGAGATCCTCTGGTATTGGGCGCCGGACAGCGAGCGCGACATGCCCAAGAATCTCAAGTTGTGATTCACGAATAGAGTAAAAATGCGCCGTTCACCGAAATGTATTCGGAAAACGGCTTTGTGACAGCATTTCATGCACGGCGGCCTAGATCTAGGCCAACAAGATATTTTGCCGCAACCGTGAACTGCTTCCTACCATCGGCAAAATATTCTGGCAGTCTGTTCTGGTGCTATTTCACGCCAAACATGTTTTGGAGGTCAGTTTCCATGACTGGTCGGTCGCGTTTCGCACGAGCATGGAAAGGACCGGACTGCGAACGGCCCGATATTCAGGAGCACATCGATCAGGCCGATTCCGAGAACTGGTTTAGACAGCATTCTGGGCAAGGCGCGATGCCAGCCCCTTTGCTTCTTCAGGACTCAACTGGGTGAGCGCGGTCCGCAGGGCTTCGCAAAGTTCGTCGAGCATTGGGTCACTATACGGTGAGCCCATGTGACGATGTGCTCGGTGGTGGAAGAAGAGGCAAAGCCAGAGATCCAGCGCATCGCCTTCCCATCTGCCGGCCTTGCGGGCATGCGCCGACATCGCGTTCGAACGATTGGCAAGAAAGTCCAGTCCCCCGGCTACCTCACACCCGTTCAGAAAGTGAGCAAAGCGGTCCGTCTGATGGAAGGTGAAGGGAGTCGGGATGGCCGAGAAGTCTCCCCTCAAGGCCAGCCGCTCCCATTTGAGAAGCCGCGTCATTCGGCAGCCTCCGCGAGCACACTGAGCCGAGGCCGCATTAGCGAGACGAACCGATTTGCTGCATCGCAGAGCCAGTCGAGTTGCTGTTCATCGCCGAGGAAAGTCGACCGCAGCTTGAACACGCCGATTTCCGCATGATTGGTGCAGAGGATTTAAACCTCACGATCACGTCAAGACCGCTTTCAGCGCGCAATCCTGCGATGTCATTGTTGAATTCGTCAAATAGCGTCTGACCGTCTTCATCGCGAAAAGCTAGAAACAGGCCGACCTCGCCGTTGGCGCCGGTCGAGCGAAAACCGGTCAGCCAGCCGATTGGTTCGGGCAGAGGTATCCTCACCCAATTGTCTCCGCCATGGCGTGGTGGCAATTGATCGGGATGGTCGAACTGAGTCCGTTCGATAAACCGTTGCCAGAAGGCGCGGTTGGTTGCTCGACGTCTACCTCGTTCTGGATCGACAATACTCTCCATGGTTTCAGCGGGGAGGGTGATTGCGATTTCTTGGCTTTCCAGTTGAAGCGGCAAGCCACTAACGTCGACCAAAACTCTTTGCTGTAGAATCTCGGTCCGCAATGGCACCGTCGGCACAACCAGGATGTTCCCGGAAGCCGCTTGCCAAAGCTGAATTTCCAGGAGTGCCAATTGCGCTAGTCCCACGCTCTGGGAGTTCAGGTGATCGGTTATTGCATGCGTTTCGGAGCGAATACCGTCGCCTGCGACAATGAGTTGGAAATCGCCGAGCTTCAGGGACCTCGTCACCGCATCAACGAATGCCGCTTCCTCCAGGTCCGGCCATAGGTGTCCTGCCACGGCGTAGATCGGATTGGGCTCGGCACTGGCCAGCTTGCATTTGAGCGCTGAAGTCAGATCGCCGAAACTCCAGCGTCGCAACAGAGCAGGATATTCAAGAATTTGCGCCAGCACCTCGCGGCGCGATTGCGGATTGCGCCAAAGTTTGCATTCGACAACGACCAGCCGGCCGGTCCTGGTCACCCGTAAAAGGTCGGCAAAGACTGTTCCGCCCATGCGAGGTATGGCGAGTTCGCAACATAGCGGAACCACCTCGTGAAGCCCGCTGCTAAGGCGATCGGCGACCAACAGCTCAGGATGCCGAAACAAGAGGTCGCGAAGCCAGTGCTCATCGTAGCTGTGTGGCATGGGCGCCCCCGTGCTCCGAAGGAGTGAGTGGCGGGTCAGCGGCGTCGCGCTCCTGCGCGGGGGATAGAAGCAAGGCGCTCATTTCTGATTGGTGCCCCTTACGTCACTGTTCATGTTTTTCAAGAGATACGAAGTAGACTTCATGGCGACGACCAATGCTGAAGCTGACTTCGTTGTCAACTCGAAATACCGAAGTCACGCCTCGAGTATGAGCGACTCTTTAAAGCGGACTATAGTCGCCCGAGATCAAGCTGCGCGGCGCGGCGCCAACTTCAGTCAGGAGGTTCTGGCTGACCGCGTTGGCCGCACGCCAGAGAGCATCTCGAACATTGAGCGCGGCAAACAACTTCCCAACATCGAGACGCTTGCAGAGCTTGCTCGCGTGCTCAACGTACCGCTGACGGATTTCTTCGAAGGTTTGGAAAAGAGACGCACAATTTCGCGCGAGCGGGCGGAACTGGAGGCCGAACTCCTCGAAACCGCACGCCAATTGGCACCGCGGCTTGTCAAACTTGCGGTGGAGCAGGTGAAGGCGCTGAGGCAATTGGGCTAGCGATTGAGCGAACAGCTCGATCTGTTATGCCAGGCTTCAGATTTGATCGACAACGCCTTTAGTGGCGCTTGATCCGGCCGTTCGATTTGCTACATGGAATTTTGGGCAGCAGGGGGTTCTCCGTTTCTTATGCGATGGGCATTCTTCAGCGCGTGGTTGGCCTTTGCGCTGATCTCGGGGCGCGCAGCGGCGGCGGATATTCAACTTATCGACTCCAATGGCACAGTCGATATCATTGGCGTTTCGGGCGAGATCGTTCAGGGCGATGCTGATCGCTTTTACGATCTTACGCTGAACCGCGGGCGTGTCCTCGTTCTCCTCCAAAGCCCCGGAGGCTTGATAGAGGAAGCGCTCCAAATTGGGGCCAGAATCCGTCTCAGCAGCTATGTGACATCGGTGGGTGCATATGGAGAATGCTACTCGGCATGTGGTTTGATTTGGGTCGCTGGTGTTCGCCGCTATATGTCGCCCACCTCGAAGATCGGATTCCATGCGGCCTATACGGAAGAGAACGGCCAGTACAAAGAGAGCGGGGTCGCGAACGCCGAGGTCGGATCGTATCTGACCCATCTTGGACTTCGTATCGAAGCTATTCGCTTCTTCACGATTGCTGGGCCAACCGAGGTGCGGCTCCTTTCCTCGGAAAGTGCGAGAGCTCTCGGCATCGATGTTTTTGAACAGGACAGCGGGCAACTGAGCACCCCGAGTGACGCGCCGACTGCGGACGTCTTTGCCGATCGGTTCGTGTCCTACACGCTCTTGCAGTCACGCTGCGCGGAGTTTTTCCAACCAGACGAGGACGTTATCGATCGGGCTGTCAGGGAAGCCTTTGATGAAGGGAATCGCATTGCCGGTAAGGAGAACTGGATAGGCTTATGGACGCCGATGCTCGACGAGGTGAAGTCGGCACTAAAGAGCCGAGGAGCTCTCTTCGTCTGCTTGGAAACCGTTGCGTTCATGGCAGACCACCAGCAGCCAACCGGTATTGGCAGCCCAAGTTTCGATTGCTCGAAAGCGACGACGGCAACTGAGAACGCGCTGTGCTCTGACGACCACTTGTGGGCCAAGGACCGGGCAATGAATGCAATCTACCGATATATCCGGGGCTCGAACAATGTGAACGTTCGCAAATCCCTGCTAGCCAACCAACGCGAATGGCTACAGCACCGGAATGCGTGCGGTGGGAGCAGAGCCTGTCTCAATCGCTCCTACGACGACCGATTCCAGCTGATGAAGGATATCGACGTATCGGTGCCGGTGAATGGGCAGTGAGGTTCAAAGGCCCAAGTGGCGTTCGCCTGCCTCGGTCGCAAAACGCTCGTTCCTACACCTATCACAACTGGATGCTCGAATCTCTTCAATCTAAAGACAGAGATTCTTTGACCGCAGCTGGAAGGGCGATTTGGGATGGCCCGAAACGCTCATCGTGCCGACAGACACACCCAACAGCAGCCGAAAGCCAATATTGACACCGCCGCGCCTCACCCGGGTCTCCAGTTATTGCCAGTCCCTCATGATATCGATAACATGTTCTTGGTATCGGGTTCCGGAGGTGGTTCATGAAGGCGAATAGAGACCAGGTAAGCCGTTTCGCGAAGCGTGAAACGTTCGCGGCGCGAGCAACCGCCGGAGTGGCTTGATGGCCAAGGCAGTGTCCTCAACGTCTGGCAATAACCATGCGCCAACTATGGTTGACGTGGCCCTGCGGGCAGGTGTGTCCACCATGACCGTTTCACGCGCACTGAAAGAGGGCAGCCGGGTTTCCAAGGCGACACGGGAAAAAATCATGGTCGCGGTCAACGACCTTGGTTATGTGCTTGACCAGTCAGCCGGCAGCCTGTCCTCGCGCAAGACAGGGTTCGTTGCGGCTATCGTCCCGTCGATCAACAATTCCAACTTCGCTGACACCGCTCGCGGCATTACCGACGAGCTTGAAAGCACGGGGCTGCAACTTCTGCTCGGCTACACCGACTACACGGCTGAGAAGGAAGAACGGTTGATCGAAGCGATGCTCCGTCGGCGGCCGGAAGGCATTATCCTGACCGGCGGCGCTCACACGGATCGCGCCCGCCGCCTTTTGAAAAACGCCGGAATTCCAGTAGTCGAAACCTGGGAGTTGCCGGTAAAGCCGATCGATCAAGTGGTTGGGTTCTCCAACGAGGAGGCGATGGGGCTTCTCGTCAAGACGCTCGCCAGGAAGGGTTACCGAAAATTCGGTTACATCGGTGGCACCACCTCGCGCGACACGCGCGGCAGCCAGCGGCGCGAAGGCTTTGTCAGGGCCATTGAGGAGCTCGGCCTGCCGACCGGGCGCCTCGTTTCCTTTGGCGTGCCGCCGATATCCATCGAGCAGGGCGGTCAGGCCGTCGTCAGCATGCTGGAGCGTTGGCCGGACACGCAAGCCGTACTCTGCGTTTCGGACCTTTCGGCCTTCGGCGCACTGATGGAATGCAAGCGCCGGGGCATGCGGATCCCGCAGGATATCGCAATTGCCGGCTTCGGCGACTACGAGGTAGCCGCCTTTTGCCATCCCGGCATCACCACCGTGAATGTCGACTGCTACGGGATCGGGCAACAGGCCGCTCGCAGATTGATCCAGGTGATCCGAGGCGACGAGAAACGACACGGCCAAGAAATCGTGCTCACCGGCTATCGCGTCGTCGAGCGCGAAAGCACCTGAGTTCCTGCATCGATTCAAACGCAGCGAAGGGCAGCCCAATAGCGATGTTTCGCGAGACCATCACCCTCACGCATCACGGTGCTTTGAAGGCCGTTGCAGCCGGAGCAGCGCGCGCCGTCACGATGGGCGTGCCGCAATGTCTCGTGGTCGTCGATGCGAGCGGCGAAGTCCTCGCCAGCCTGCGCATGGATGGCGCGCGGTTCCTCAGCATGCGTACGGCGCAGGCGAAGGCGCGCACCGCAGCGTCAATAAACGCCGCTACCGGCGGCATGGCGTTCGAAGCGGCGCTCTCAGCCGGTATCACTTCGCAGGGCGGCGTGACCAATTTGCCCGGGGGCTTGCCGATCCGCTTCTGCGGGCGGCATCGGCGTCGGTTCGGGAACCGGCGATCAGGATTCGATGTGGCACGCGCCGCGCTGGCGGCGATTGGCGCCGACGTGATTTAAGGCGATGTGCCGATGCGCCTCCAGCGCAACCGAAGGATCTTCAGAACGCGATCTGAACCTTCATGGATTTGTTTCGGTCACCGGCGATGTCGAAAGCCGCGACAGCCTCGTCGAGAGGATAGATGCCGGTCAGCAGTGGTTTGACATCCACCCGGCGGTGATTGATCAGGTCGACCGCTAGGGCGAACTCGTCGTGGAAACGAAAAGTGCCGCGCATCTCGATCTCCTTGGCGACGATGAGGTTCTGCGGGATCGACAGATCGCCGCCGAGACCGAGCTGTATGAGCACGCCGCGCGGCTTGATCACATCGAGCCCTGCACGCACAGCGCGCTCGTTGCCGGAGGCCTCGAGCATCACATCGAAACTGCCCTTGTCGACATTGTAAGCGGCGAGCTTTTCGCCATTGGTCGCGACATTGATCGTACGGTCGGCGCCGATCTCCAGGGCCTTGGCCAGCACGGCGTCTATGACATCGGTGACGACGATCTCGCGCGCGCCGTGGACGCGTGCGGCAAGGATGCAAAGCGCGCCGATCGGCCCGCTGCCGGTGACCAGAACCCGCTTGCCGAGCAGCGAGCCGGCGCGGTTCATGGCATGCAGCGTAACCGCAAAAGGCTCGGCGAAAGCGGCCTCGTTGATGGAGATATGGTCGGCGATTTTGTGGCACTGCCACGCCTCGGCGACAAGGCGCTGGCGGAACGCGCCCTGTATATGCGGCATCGGCATGGCACTGCCATAGAAGCGCATGTTGAGGCACTGGTTCTGCATGCCTTGCAGACAGTAGCGGCAGGTATTGCAGGGACGGCTGGGCGAGATCGCGACGCGGTCACCAATGGCAAACGCGGAAACGCCGCTGCCCACGGCTTTCACCGTGCCAGCGACTTCGTGGCCGAGGATCATCGGTTCGCGCAGGCGGATCGCGCCGAAGCCGCCATGATTGTAGTAGTGCAGGTCCGAGCCGCAGATGCCGCCGGCTTCGACCGCGATCTCGACCTGTCCGTCGCCAGGGGAGCCCGGATCGGTCTCCTCGACCCGCAGGTCTTTTGCCGCATGGATGACGATCGACTTCATGATGGGATCCTTTCTCAGACGACCGGTGTCAGCAAGGCCTGTCCGCCGAAATGGGCCGCGAGATTGTCGCGAACGAGCTGACCCATGGCCTTGCG
This sequence comes from Mesorhizobium sp. M1143, assembly GCF_040318435.1. NCBI lineage: Bacteria > Pseudomonadati > Pseudomonadota > Alphaproteobacteria > Hyphomicrobiales > Phyllobacteriaceae > Mesorhizobium > Mesorhizobium sp. M1143. Next base: position 7,304 of record NZ_JAMYMJ010000020.1, read on the forward strand.
GGTCTCCACCGTGCCGCTGGCGTGGTGCGGTTGCAGCACGACGTTGGCAAGCTTCAGGAAGCGCTCGTCGATGGTTGGCTCGTTCCAGAACACGTCGAGCCCGGCACCCTTTATGGCACTGGATTCCAGGGCCGCGAGCAACGCAATCTCGTCGATCGTGCTGCCGCGCGAAATGTTTATGACAATACCGTCTGCTCCGAGCGCTGCCAGCATCGACGCATTAATCATGTGTTTCGTGCTTTCGCCGCCGGCGAGCGTTACGATCAGAAATTCGCTATCGCTCGCCAGTTCGAGCAGATCGCTGACGAACGTATAAGGAAGATCGTCGCGCTTGCGGTTGTCGAAATAAGAAATCGTGCAGTCGAATGCAGCGGCGCGCTTCGCCACCGCCGCACCGACGCGGCCCATGCCGACAATGCCCAGCCTTTTTCCACAGACACGCGTGACCAGCCCCATATTGCCCTTGCGCCAGCTTCCATCGCGCACGTAGGCGTCGGCCTGCGGGATTTTTCGCGCCACGGCGAGCAGCAGCCCGATGCCGATATCGGCTACGTCCTCGGTTAGAACATCAGGTGTATTGGTGACACGAATGCCATTCGCCTTGGCATAGGCAAGGTCGATGGCGTCGGTGCCTACGCCGTAGCAGGAAACGATTTCAAGCTGCGGCAGCTTCGCCATCAACGCAGCACTTGCGCCAAGCTCGCCGCGCGTAGCTATGGCGCGGATCGCGCCGGCGTGGCTTGAGAGCAGCGCGTCCTTGTCCTCGGACTGCCAAAGTTTATGGACGCGATATTTCGCTTCAAGATCTCCCATGTCCCAATCCGGATAGGGACCTGTCATCAAAATGTCGGTCACGGCGTCATCTCCTGTGCATTTTTCCAATTGACTATGTTATCGATAACATTCATGTCAATAGGGACTGGCGGCAGGTGCGTTGGAAATCGTGGCCGCTCCAGGAAACATTGCTCAGGAGGAGCGTTTGGGCAGTTCGTTGTTCGATTTGACCGGCATGCGGGCGCTGGTCACCGGCTCGGGGCAAGGGATCGGCCTGGCGCTGGCCGAGGGGTTGGCGCAGCACGGCGCCGAAATCGTGCTCAACGGACGCAGCGCCGAAAAAATGAAAACGGCTGCGGATGCACTGACAGCGAAGGGACATAAGGCCCATAGCGCCGTCTTCGACGTCACTGATCATGCAGCGGTGGCGAACGGCGTCGCGGAGATCGAGGCGACTATCGGCGCCATCGATATCCTTATCAACAATGCCGGCATGCAGTTCCGAATGCCGCTCGAGGATTTCCCCGCTGACAAATGGGAGGAACTCTTGCGCACCAACATCTCCAGCGTGTTCTTCGTGGGACAAGCGGTGGCGCGGCACATGATCCTGCGGCGGCGCGGCAAGATCATCAACATCGCCTCGGTGCAAAGCGAACTGGCACGGACGAACATCGCGCCCTATACGGCCACGAAAGGCGCTGTGCGCAACCTGACGCGCGGCATGTGTGCCGATTGGGCGAAGCATGGCTTGCAGATCAATTCCATCGCGCCGGGTTACTTCAAGACGCCGCTCAACCAGGCGCTGGTCGACAATCCCGAATTTTCGGCGTGGCTGACCAACCGCACACCGGCGGGTCGTTGGGGCGATGTCGGCGAATTGGTCGGCGCGGCGATCTTTCTGTCGGGACCGGCCTCATCCTTTGTCAATGGACACACGCTCTATGTCGACGGTGGCATCACGACCTGCCTTTGAACCCGCGCTCATCGTCGTGATGGGTGTCAGCGGCTGCGGCAAGACCAAAGTTGGCGTCGAGATCGCCGCGCGGCTTGGCCTTGCCTTCGTTGAAGGCGATACGCTGCATCCGCGCAGCAATGTCGAAAAGATGTCGGCGGGCATACCGCTTGCAGACTGCGATCGATTGCCTTGGCTGGATCTGGTCGGCGCAGCCTTGCGCCAGGCTCGTGAGGAGGGTCGCGGGCTAGTCGTCAGCTGTTCCGCGTTGAAGAAACCCTATCGCGATAGGCTTCGCGATGCGGCGGGCGAGTCGCTGGTTTTCGTATTCCTGGAGGGGTCGCATTCGCTGCTGCAAGCCAGGCTAGCCGCGCGCCGCGGCCACTTCTTTCCACCGGCGCTGCTCGACAGCCAGTTCGCCACCCTGGAGCATCCAGGCGACGAGCCGCTGGTGGTCACAGTGGACATCGACGCGCCTGTCGACACGATTGCCGATAGAGTGTTGCAGGGCCTGGGTGCACTTGGGGTCGACCCTGCCGGGATCAAGGAAAAAGGCACGTTGAAATGACGCAACCAACAAAAGTCGCCGTTGTCGGCGCCGGCATCATGGGGTCGGCGATCGCCACCCGCCTGATCGAGACTGGGCTAGCCGTGACGGTGTTCGATCTGGACAAGGTCAAGGTTGCAGCGCTGACTGCAAAGGGTGCGGCTGCGGCCGTGTCGGTTGCCGAAGCAACGCGGGAGAGCAGCTTCGTCATCCTCAGTCTCAACCATGCCAATATCGTGCGTTCGGTGGTGTTTGGCGATGGTGGTGTGGCGGCTGCGGCGTCGTCGGAAAAGCTGCTGATCGACATGTCTTCGATCGATCCCTTCGACACCGCGCAGATGGCCGGGAAGCTGTCTGCCGAGACCGGCATGAGATGGCTCGACTGCCCGCTTTCGGGCGGCGTTCCCGGCGCGCTGGCCGGCCGGCTGACCGTTATGGCGGGCGGTGAGGCGGCAGACTTCGAACACGCGCGCACGGTGATGCAGCATCTCTGCGCCAACTACACCTTGATGGGACCGAGCGGGGCAGGCCAGACGACCAAGCTGATCAACCAGCTCTTCTGCGCGGTGCTGTTTCAGGCCGTCGCCGAAGCGGTCAAGCTTGCTGAGGCCGGCGGCGTCGATGCGAAGGCAATCCCCGCGGCACTCAAGGGCGGGCGGGCCGACTCCAGCATTATGCAGGAGTTCATGGCAAAATTCGCTGCCCGCGATTTTTCGCCGACCGGCCGCATCGATAATATGCTGAAGGATCTGGATTCGCTGCAGGCCTTCGCGCTGAAAACCAAGACGCCGATGCCAATGACCGGGCAGGTGGTAGAGATCCACCGTCTGCTTTGCGCCGCAGGGCTGGGGCCAAGGGATTCGGCTGAGATGATGCTTCTGCTCGACGGCAAGACCAGTTGATTGGCTGGCCTGAATTTTCGTCGTCGCTTGACGCTTAGAAATGTTATCGATAACATCATTGGGGCGATCTTGGGAGGAACGCATTGTGACCGAGGAAAAACTGATCGAGTTCAAGTCGATTACCAAGGAGTTCGGCGGCACCCGCGCGATCTCCGACGTGTCGCTCGATCTGCACAAGGGCGAGATCCTGGCGCTGCTTGGCGAGAACGGCGCCGGCAAGTCGACACTGATCAAGACGCTCGCCGGCATCCACCGGCCGGACGGCGGCAGCATCCTGTTTCGCGGCGAGCCCTATCACCATCGTCCGCCGCAGCCGAACCACCGCCAGCCCGTCGCCTTCATCCATCAGGATCTCGGTCTCATCGAATGGATGACGGTCGGCGAGAATGTCGGCTTGGCCCAAGGCTTTTCGCTCCGCTCGGGGCTCATCGACTGGCGATCGACCGAGGCGAGAGCGCGTGAGGCGCTCAAGCTGGTCGGATGCGATTTCGATCCGACGACACGCGTTCAGGATCTGACGCGAACCGAAAAGTCGCTGGTTGCCATCGCCCGCGCCCTGGCCACCGAGGCCGATGTGCTGGTGCTCGACGAGCCGACAGCCAGTCTTCCCGCTGACGAAGTCGAGCGGCTGTTCGACGCCATCCGCCCGCTCAAGCAACGCGGTGTCGGTATGATCTACGTTTCGCATCGGCTCGACGAGATCTTCCGCATCGCCGACCGGGTCGCCGTGCTGCGCGACGGCAGGCTGGTCGGCCAGAAGAGAGTCGCCGATACCAGCCCGGACGAACTTGTCGAGATGATCGTTGGTCGCCCGGTGAACCAGGTTTTCAGCAAGGCTCAGACGCAGGCCGGCGAAACGGTGTGCACGGTCCGTGACCTGGTCTGCGCCGGTGCCGGCCCTGTCTCTTTCGACGTGCGCAAGGGTGAGCTGCTCGGTCTGGTCGGCCTTCGCGGCGCCGGGCAGGAACTGGTTGGTCGGACGCTGTTCGGGTGTCAGGTTTTCTCCGGCTCGGTGACGATCAATGGCGTTGTGCCCGACCTGTCGAGCCCGATCGCGGCAATGTCGGCCGGCGTCGGCCTCATCGCACGCGACCGGACCGAGGAATCGATAGCAGCCTCCTTGTCGATCCGCGAAAACAGTTTTCTCAATCCCGGCGCCGGTAAGCGTGGCCTGTTCTCGTTTTTGGCGCCCTACAAGGAGGCGGCGCTGGCGCGTGAGATCGGCGGGACGGTCGGGCTTCGCCCCAACGATCCTAACCTGCCGATCGAAGCACTGTCCGGCGGCAACCAGCAGAAGGTGATTGTCGGCCGCTGGCTGCACACCGACCGAAAGTTGCTGATCGCCGAAGACCCGACCGCCGGCGTCGACGTCGGCGCCAAGGCCGAGATCTACCGGCTGATCGGCCGCGCACTTGAAGCCGGCCTCGCCGTCGTCGTGGTGTCGACCGATTTCGAGGAGATCGCCCATATCTGCCACCGCGCCCTGGTGTTTTCACGCGGACAGATCGTGCGCGAACTCACCAGCAACGACCTGACCACATCCGCCGTGATCACCGCGGCATCGGCTTCGGAAGCCGCCTGATCTTTCTGGGAGCGAACCTCATGCAATCGATCGAATCCAGCGCACTCGAACCGACCCGTGGCGAAATGGCAGGCTTGTCGTTGGGGCAGAAAATCATCCGGCTGCTGCCGGTCTACGGGCTGGTGATCCTGACGGCGCTGCTGATCCTTTTGTTTTCGATCCTGCTGCCAAACACCTTTCCAACCCTGCTCAATTTGCGCTCGATCATCTCCGACAAAGCAATCATCGCGCTGCTGTCGCTGGCGGCGATGATCCCGATGGCTTCTGGCCGCATCGACCTCACCGTTGGGTACGGCATCGTGCTGTGGCACATTCTCGCCATCAGCCTGCAGACCATGTTCGGCGTTCCGTGGCCGCTGGCGGTGATCATCGTGCTGCTTCTCGGCGCTGCGACCGGCTTCCTCAACGGACTACTGGTCGAAGTTGCCCGCATCGACTCTTTCATCGCCACGCTCGGCACCGGCACCGTGCTCTATGCGCTGGCGCTCTGGCACACCGGCGGCCGGCAAGTGGTCGGCGTGCTGCCCAACGGCTTTTACGCCCTCAATGGCACGATGGTATTCGGGCTGCCTATCACCGGCCTTTATGTGCTGGCGATCGCCGCAGCACTCTGGATCATCCTCGAATATCTGCCGATCGGCCGCTACGTCTATGCCATCGGCGCCAACCCGAAGGCTGCGGCTCTGAACGGCATTCCGGTGCGCCGCTTCGTCATCGGTGCCTTCATCTCGTCGGGCTTCCTGACGGCGCTGACAGGCGTGCTGCTCGCCTCTAAGCTGCGCATCGGCCAGGCCAGCGTCGGGCTGGAATATCTGCTGCCGGCGCTCGTCGGCGCCTTTCTCGGTTCGACCACCATCAAGCCCGGACGCGTCAATGTCTGGGGCACGATGACCGGCGTTGTCATCCTGGCGGTCGGCATTTCCGGCATCCAGCAGTTCGGTGGCTCGTTCTTCGTCGAACCGCTGTTCAACGGCGTGACGCTGCTCGTCGCCATCGGCATTGCCGGTTACGCCCAACGCAAGCGCGGCGCGGCGAACAGGGCCAGGACCAAGACCGCAACGCAGCCCTCGAAGTGACCAGCCGAACCCATCCGGGAATAGTGGAATGAGCGACTACGAGATTCTGGACGACCGGTTCCGAAAGCTGACGATCGGGCATGCCAAGCTCGAACGGCTGTGGACCGGGAGCCGCTGGGCGGAAGGACCGGTCTATGTTCCGGCGGCAAGGCATTTGCTGTGGTCGGATATCCCGAACGACCGGTTGCTGCGCTACGACGAAAGCGACGGCTCGGTCAGTGTCTTCGAAACCCATTGCAACAATCAGAACGGCCATACGCTCGATCGTGAAGGCCGCGTCGTCGCTTGCGACCATCGCGGTCGACGCATCTCCCGGCTTGAGCATGATGGGCGATGGCAGTCGCTTGTCGAAGTCATCGACGGCAAGCGGTTCAATTCACCGAATGACGTGGTGGTCAAATCCGATGGGACGATCTGGTTCACCGACCCCGTGTACGGCATCGACAGCCACTATGAAGGCATGATTGCCCGACCAGAGATCGGCGGGTCCCATGTCTACCGGTTCAACGAAGCAACCTGCGAGGTGGGTGTCGTCATCACTGATCTGGTGCAGCCGAACGGGCTGGCCTTTTCGCCCGACGAGACCATCCTCTACGTGTCGGATACTGGCGCAAGCCATGTTCAGGGCCTGCCGCGGGCGATCAAGACCTATGATGTCGCCGCGGACGGACGCTCGCTGCGGTCGCACGGCACGCTCGCCGAATGCGAGGCAGGATTTTTCGACGGCTTCCGCGTCGATCGCGATGGCAACATCTGGGCCTCCAGTGCCGATGCGGTTCGCGTCTACGCGCCGGACGGGACGCTGATCGGGCGCATCCTGGTTCCCGAAATCGTCTCCAATTTGTGCTTCGGCGGTCCGAAGCGCAACCGGCTCTACATCACCGCCCAGACGTCGCTTTATTCCATCTATGTCAACGCGCATCCAGCCGGTTTGGGCCCGGTGGCTGGGCAATTCAGCCAGTGACTTGGCGCCCGAAATCGAGTTCCGGAAGACCAGACAATTTTTTTGAAACCAAGGGAGGTACCAACATGCAACGCAGAACATTTCTAAAATCATCCATCGCCTTGATGGCCATCACAATCGCTGCTCCGGTCCTGTTCGCCGGCCAGGCACGGGCGGACGCGATGGCCGACGCCATGGCGGTGGTCGAAAAATATGCCCAGAAGGTCACCGCCTGGGACGGCCCGGCCACCGGTCCGAAGGCCCAGCCGGGCAAGACGATCGTCGTGCTCGCCGGCGACCTCAAGAATGGCGGCATTCTGGGCGTCACCACCGGCGTCGAGGAAGCCGCCAAGGCGATTGGCTGGGAGGTCAAGGTGATCGACGGCGCCGGCTCGATCGGTGGCCGCACCGCCGCTTTCGGCCAGGCGATGGCTCTGAAGCCGAATGGCATCGTCATCAACGGTTTCGACGCCATTGAGCAGGCGCCGGCGCTGGAACAGGCGAAGGCCGCCGGAATCCCGCTGGTTTCCTGGCATGCCGGACCGGTGATCGGACCCGACGAAAAGAGCGGCGTGTTCGCCAACGTCTCGACCGACGCCATGCAGGTCTCGACGGCTGCGGCCGACTGGGCCTATGCCGACGCCAAGGGCAAACCCGGCGTCGTCATCTTCACCGATTCGACCTACGCCATAGCCATCGCCAAGGCCGACAAGATGAAGGCCGAAATCGAGCGGCTCGGCGGCAAGGTGCTCGAATATGTCGACACCCCGATCGCCGAGACCTCGCAGCGCATGCCGCAGCTGACCACCTCGCTCTTGCAGAAATACGGCGATGCCTGGACGCATTCGCTGGCGATTAACGACCTCTATTTCGACTTCATGGGACCATCGCTTGCCGCTGCCGGCAAGGCCGGCACCGACGCGCCGATCAATGTAGCCGCCGGCGACGGTTCGGAATCGGCCTATCAGCGCATCCGCGCCGGGCAGTTCCAGAAGGTCACGGTCGCCGAACCGCTCAACTTGCAGGGCTGGCAATTGGTTGACGAGCTGAACCGCGCCATCGCCGGTGAAAAATGGTCGGGCTATCTGTCGCCGCTGCATGTGGTGACGGCCGACAATGTCGAGTTCGACGGCGGCCCGAAGAACGCCTTCGACCCGGAGAATGGCTACCGCGATCAGTACAAGAAAATCTGGGGCAAATAGGCCACCGAGGAGGGCGCATCACCGATGCGCCCTCATCCATGCAGACAATCAGGAACTTCAACATGATCATCCGCTACGCCCTCTTCGAAGGTGAAATCCATGCCGGGCGTGAGAACGAATTCCGGCACTTTGTCAAGGAGAAGCTGGTGCCGCTGTGGACGCAATTTCCCGGGGCGCAAGAGGTTCGCGTCCTGGATGGTACCGCGCGTGACGAGGGTGCTCCCGTCTACGCAATGGCTCTCGCCATTCGCTATCCCGACATGGACACCTGCAACCGGGCGCTTCAGTCGGATGTGAGATTTCAAAGCCGCGACGTGACGGGGGAATTGCTGAAGATGTTCACTGGGCGCGTTCATCATCATGTCTTCGAGGCAAATGAGTATCCAACCGGCTAGATCGAGCACGGCGACGTCTCTGCCAGATCTCGCAAACGCCCCCGGCATCTACATCGCCAGAACGTTCAAGTTTGAAGCGCCGTTCTGTTTGGATTTCCCTGTTGGGCCACGATCATTTCGCTGTTAGCCCGCGCAGGGAATCCCTTACTAAGGCATTGAATCTGCGCCGAGATTCCGGCGCAAATTCGCCTTGAGCGCGCGGAAAATCGCCGAAATTCGCTGTTTTTCGGCGGCTAACAGGGAAAATCAGACAGAGACTGGTTCGCCAATGACTGCCAGCACCACCAGTTCATTATGTATCAATATCTTACGCCTAATTATTTGAGTTTGAATTGAGCGTTATCGCGTAAATCTATGGCTTCTGGGCAAAATGGTTTTGGGGCCCGTTCGTCAATTTTCTCCGTCTCGTTGATGGCACTGTCACACCTAGCTCAAGCCCCCTGGTTCGAAATACCCTGCAACGATGCGTGCGGCAATCCGGCGGCAACGACGTGCAATTAGGCGGGTTCTGAACTCGGCCGCAGTCTCAAAATGCGCTTGCCAGTTCGGTTGATCTGTGCGGATCTGGCAGCCAATTCCGACAGAATTCTCTTCCCCAGCCCGGACAGGTAAAGGCTGAGGCAACCAGGAGAATGGTAATCGTTAATGTCCCCAACCGCATCGTTTTCCATCGGTCGTGCTTTGAGATAGATCTCAATCGCGACCGCGACGGCGCCGTGTACTTGACGCCGGTGCAGGCTCAAGGCGTGGTGAGAGCCGCCACCAATCGAAGTCTTCGAGGTCTCCTTTCGGGTGCATGACGCGTTTTTCCACACGTGGACTCGACCCCTACTTGGGTGAGTGTCGGAAACGCAGCGTACTCCTTTCAACGGGCAAGAATTGCAGCGGAATCCGACGCGGGCAACCGAGCGTTCAGATTGTGTCAGTCCTGCGCGCCAATTGTTCGCTTGTCATCACGGATTGCAGGTGGTGCCGAATATCCGGCAGCAGCCCGGTGACGCTCCGATTGTGCCGTTGGATGCAAGTGAAAAAAACTACCGGGCAATCAAAGCAGACATTTCTGGACTGTTTGCCGACCGGGGCGGAGTTTGGTGTAACGCTTGAACTTCAGCCAGGACCGAAATGGCCTTACCGTCCGATCCAGATCACGACGCCCGCGAAACACTTCGACTGATCGGTCCCGATCCGCAAAATTGGGTGCCGGATCGGGAGGGCATCGACCACAATGTCTTTGTCGTTGGCGGCGGGCAGACGGGCGCGACCTTCGCCTTCGCGTTGAGGCGGGCCGGCATCGGCAAGGTCACGGTCATCGATGCGGCGCCGGATGAGGGCAAGGCCGGCATCTGGCTCACGCATGCGCGGATGAACCGGCTGCGAACACCAAAGGGCCTGCCGGGACCGGAACTCGGCCTGCCGGGCCTGAGCTTTCAGTCCTGGTACGAAGCGCGCCATGGTGCCGAAGCCTATGCCGGCTTCGACCGCATCGCGCGGACGGATTGGGCGAATTACCTGAAATGGTATCGCGACTTTCTCGGCATTGGCATTCGCTACGGCACGCGTCTCCTTCGCATCGAGCCGGCTGACGGGTATCTTCGCCTCCACCTCGATGCCGGCGGCACGCCATTGATCGAAACGGCGCGGAAGATCATTCTGGCCAATGGCTTTGGCGGCAGCGGCGGTCCAATGATACCGGCGGTGCTCGCTGCTCTGCCCCAGGGCTTTGTCGCACACAGTTCTGCGGCAATCGATTTTGCCTCGCTCAAGGGCAAAGCGGTCGCTGTCGTCGGGTCGGCGGCTTCGGCATTCGATGCGGCGGGGACAGCCCTTGAGGCCGGCGCGCAATCGGTGCGCCTGTTCGCGCGGCGCACCAGTATCGCCAGCGTGCCGATCAACCGCGTGCGGGGTTATCCCGGCGCCTATGACAACTATCCGCGCTTGCCCGATCCGGTGCGCTGGCGCCAGGCACTGCGCTTCCGCGAGGCCGGTTCGACGCCACCGCCCGATGCCGTGGAGCGGGTAGTGCGGCACAAGAATTTCCACCTGCATCTCGGTGCCCCCTGGACGAATGCGGATATCGACGGCGGCAAGGTCGTCACCGACATCGGCGCCGAGACGTTCGCTTTCGACTTCGTCATCGCCGGCACCGGCTATTTCGCCGACCCGACGCGCAAGCCGGAATTTAGCAATTTCGCCGCCTCGATCCGGCTGTGGCGTGACCAATACGCGCCGGCGGAAGGCGAACTGGATGAATTTTTCGGCGCCCATCCCTATCTCGGCCTCGGCCATGAATTCCCCGAGAAAGCGCTGGGGGAGGCGCCGTTCCTGAGGAACATCCACGTCTTCAATCCAGGCGGCTTCGTCAGTTTCGGCCTGCCGATCGGCGATGTTCCCTCGATCAGGCGCGACGTGCCGGCTGTCGTCGCCCGCATCAGCCGCGATCTCTTCCTTGCCGATCTCGACAGCCATGAGAGCCGCATAACCGGCAGCCATCCGGCCGAGTTCGGGGAGGAGGCCTACGCCTCTGCCGTCTGGCGGCCGGCACAGACCATTGCGGCGGAATAGACGCATTTCCATGTACAAACGCCGATGACCTTCAGCCCTGACCTTTCCGACCCGTTCGTCGCCACGGCGGTCGAGCTGCGCACCATCTTCGATCGCGATGCGGTGGCGCGCGACAAGGCCGGTGGACGACCGGTCGAGCAGATCCGCCTGCTCAAGGAAAGTGGACTGCCGTCGGCGCAGATTCCCAAAAACTATGGCGGCAAGGGCGCGCCCTGGCTGTCGGTGCTGCGCGTCGTGCGCGAATTTGCCCGCACGGATGGTTCGCTAGCCCATCTCTACGGCTACCATCATCTGCCGCTCAACGGCGTGTTGTTTCGCGGTACGGACGCGCAGAAGGACCAACTGCTGACACGCTCGGCCCGCGAGAACTGGGTCTGGGGCAATTCCGGCAACGCGATGTCGAAGACCTCTACGGCCAGGCGCAACGGCTCGGGCTGGATCCTGAACGGCTTCCGGCCGTTCTCTTCCGGCTCGCACATCGCCGACTATATCCAGGTGGCATGGGAAGACCGCCAGGACCGCCTGGCAGCTGCGATCCCGGCCGATCGTGAAGGTATCGTCATCGAGGATGACTGGGATGGCGTCGGCCAGCGGCAGACGGGTTCCGGTAAAGTCACGTTCAAGGATGTGCATATCGGTGATGACGAACTGATCGGCTCGCCCGCCGTGCCGCTGACGCCGTTCCAGACGCTGATTTCACTCTTCCAGCAGGCGGTCCTGCTCAACCTCTTCGTCGGCAGCGCGCAAGGAGCGCTGAGCGAAGGCCGCGACTATACGGTCTCGCAATCGCGACCCTGGGTCTATTCCGGCTATGAGAACCACACCGACGATCCGTTCGTTCAGCGCAAATATGGCGATCTCTATATCCGCACGTTGGCTGCCGCCGAACTCGCCGATGTGGCGGCGCGCAGCCTCGATGCCGCCTATGGCAAGGGCGAGGCCTTGACCCTGGAGCAGCGCGGACAGACGGCGATCGACCTTGCCACCGCCAATGTCTATGCCGGGCAAATCGGTCTCGACGCATCGAGCGAGGTTTTCGAGGTGATGGGCGCCCGCTCGGCCACCAAGGCCAATGGCTACGACAGGTTCTGGCGCAATGTGCGCACGCACACGCTGCACAACCCGGCCGAATACAAGAAGCGCACCATCGGCACCTGGTTGCTGACCGGGGAATTCCCGGTCGGCGGGTTGTATCGCTGAGGAGGCGCGGAAAATGGCCAGGCGCAAGGACAAGCTCAAGCTTGGAGCGTTTCTTCTCTTCACCGGCCACCATGTGGCGGCATGGCGCCATCCACAGGCGGCCGAGGGGACCAGCCTCGGCGACTATGTCGAACTGGCCAGGCTCGCGGAAGCGGCCAAATTCGATGCGATCTTCTTTGCCGATGGCGTCGCGGCGCGGCTGAGCAATCTCGAGGCTGCCAGCCGCAAGGCGCATAGCGGCGTCTATCCGTTCGAGCCCATTACGCTGCTGTCGGCGCTGTCGGCGGTGACCACCAACATCGGCCTGATCGCCACGGCTTCGACCAGCTATTCCGATCCCTACAATCTGGCCCGCCAGTTCGCGTCGCTCGACCATCTGAGCGGCGGGCGCGCCGGCTGGAACCTCGTCACCTCGTCCGATCCGGATGCGGCATTCAATTTCGGCCACGATACGCATATCCAGCACGGAGACCGCTACGATCGCGCCGAGGAATTCGCCGATGTCGTGCTTGGGCTGTGGGACAGCTGGGAGGATGATGCCTTCTCGCGCGACAAAGTGAGCGGGCGCTATTTCGACAAGGAGAAGCTGCATGTGCTGAACCACAAGGGCCAGCACTTCGAGGTGCGCGGTCCGCTGAACACGCCGCGCACGCCGCAAGGCCATCCGGTCGTCGTCCAGGCGGGCGCGTCCGGCCCCGGTAAGGAGCTGGCGGCGCGCACCGCGGAAGCGATTTTCGCCGCGCAGATCACGCTCGATGAAGCCACCGCCTTCTATGCCGACGTCAAGGGCAGGCTCGGTAAGTACGGCCGTTCAGAGGATGATCTGAAAATCCTGCCAGGCATCTTTCCGGTCGTCGGCCGCAGCGAAGCCGAGGCGCAGGAAAAGTTCGAACAGCTGCAGGATCTCATCCAGCCGGAAGTGGGCCTCGGTCTGGTCTCGGCGCTGGCCGGCGGCTTCGATCTCACCGCCTATCCGCTCGACGGGCCGGTGCCGGAACTGCCGGAGACCAATGCCGGCAAGAGCCGGCAGGCGCTGGTCATCGATCTGGCGCGGCGCGAGAAGCTGACGATCCGGCAGCTCTATTTGCGCATCGCCGGCGCTCGCGGCCACTGGCAGGTGGTCGGCACGCCACAACAGATCGCCGACACGATGGAAGAGCGCTTTGAGAATTACGGCGCCGACGGCTTCAACATCATGGCACCGATCATGCCCGGCGGCTTGAAGGATTTCATCGAGTTGGTGGTGCCGGAACTGCGCCACCGTGGCCTGTTCCGTCGGGAGTATGAGGGCAGCACCTTGCGCGACAATCTCGGCCTGAAGCGGCCGGCAAACCGTTTTTCGCGGCATGCCGCGGCGGCGGCGGAATAGGAATGAGCCGATGGCGCGCGACACGCTCTTTCTCATCCAGCCGGGTTTCGCCGACCCAAAGCATCCGGGCCAGACCTTCGTCTGCCCCTATTCCAACAAGGTCGAAGGGCTGCTCGCAGCCTTTCCCGATCTTGCTGCCAGGCTGGACGTCGAGCGCGTGCCGTTCGCAAGGCCGAGGGGTAAGGTGATCGATACGCTCGGCGAACGCCACCAGTCGCTGCCGGTGCTGGTCGTCGGCAGTGATCCGCCAGCCGACCTACCGACCGCCAAGGGCAAGGTCTTTGCCGACGACACAAGGCGCATTCTTGCGCTGCTTGCCGAGCGCCACGGCTTCCCGCATCTGCATGAGTGACCTGATGAGCTTCGATCCCGATACCTCCAATCCATGGATCGCCAAGGCGGTCGAGCTGCGCGACATCTTTGCCCGCGACGCGGTCGAGCGCGATCAGCTTGGCGGCAGGCCCGTCGAACAGATCCGCCTGCTCAAGGAGAGCGGCCTGCTCAGTATCGTCATTCCCAAGGAATTCGGCGGCGCCGGCGAACCCTATTCGACGGCGCTGAAGATCGGCCGCGAGTTCGCCAAGGTCGACGGCTCGATCGGCCACATCTACGGCTACCATTTCAGCGCGCTGATCGCCGCAAGGCTCAATTCGGACGAACCGCGCTCAGCCGATCTGCTGCGGCGTTCGGCTGCGGGCGACTGGTTCTGGGGCAACACCGGCAACAGCTTTTCCAAGACGCTGTTCGGCCGCAAGGATGGCGAGTGGACGATCGTCAGCGGCTTCAAGCCCTTCGCCTCCGGCTCGCATGTCGCCGACTATCTTTCGACCTCCTGGGAAGACGAGGTCAGCGGCGAGCGGAAGTTCGCGGCCATCCCCGCGGATCGTGAGGGCATCACCATTCTCGACGACTGGGATGGCATCGGCCAGACGCAGACCGGCAGTGGCAAGGTCGCCTACAAGGATGTTAGGGTCCATGACAACGAACTGGTGCGCGGCTGGGTGGACGCGTCGCTGCCGATCCGCACCATCGGCCCGCTGCAGCAGCAAAGCGTGCTGCTCAATGTCTTCATCGGCACCGCCCAGGGCGCACTGCTAGCGGCACGCGACTACACGCTCAACAGCTCGCGACCGTGGATGTATTCCGGCGTCGAGCGCCACATCGACGATCCATGGATCAAGCGGCAGTATGGCGAGCTTTTGGTCAAAACGCGCGCGGCAACAGTGCTGGCTGATCGCGCTGCGGCGGCAATCGATCATGCGATCGCGCGCGGCAAGGCATTGACCGAGCAAGAGCGCGGGGAAGCGGCGGTTGCAGTTGCCGCGGCCAACGTGCTGGCCGGCAATGTCGCGCTCGAAGTCACCACCGAGATCTTCGAGGTGATGGGCGCGCGCTCGGCGGTGCGCAAATACGGCTTCGACCGTTTCTGGCGCAATGCGCGCATCCACACCTTGCACAACCCCGCCGAATACAAGGCCCGCACCGTCGGCACCTGGTATCTGACCGGCGCCTATCCCGAGCCCGGCGTCTTTCGATGAGCGACCGGCAGCTCCACCTCAATGTCAACATCCTGCACGCCGGCTTCTCGCCGGCGGCATGGCGGATGGATGGGGTCGACCCCTATGCCGCCTTCACCGTCGACCACTATGTGCAGGTGGCGAAGATCGCCGAGCGCGCCAAGCTCGACGCTATATTCCTTGCCGATCAGGCGGCAATTTCGGATCGCATCGACTATCGGCCGATTACATCGCTGGAACCGACCATCGTGCTGGCGACGATAGCCGCCGCGACCGAGCGCATCGGCCTGATTGCGACGGCATCGACCAGCTTCAACGAGCCCTACAACATCGCCCGTCGTTTCGCGACGCTCGACCATGTCAGCGGCGGGCGCATCGGCTGGAACATCGTGACCACGGCCGATCCCGCCTCGGCCAGCAATTTCGGCCTGACCGGCGCGATAGATCATGGCCGGCGCTACGAGCGGGCCGCCGAATTCACCGAAATCGTCAAGGCGCTGTGGGACAGCTGGGAGGACGATGCCTTCATCGGCGACGTCGCCAGTGGGCGCTTCGTCGATGCCGCCAAGGTTCACGCCATCGAGCACGAGGGCGCGCATTTTTCGGTGCATGGGCCGCACAATGTGCCGCGCTCGCCGCAAGGGCATCCGGTGGTCATCCAGGCCGGCGGTTCCGATGACGGCAAGGAGCTCGCCGCGCGCCACGCCGAAGCGGTGTTTTCCGCGTCGCAATCGTTCGAGGAGGCGCTCGCCTACGCAAAGGAGCTGAAGGCCCGGGCTGTCGCCTATGGCAGAAGCGGCGGCGTGCCGCTCAACCTCGCCGGTCTGGCCACCATCATCGGCAGCACCGAGGCGGAAGCGGAGCGGCGGCAGGAAGAACTGTGGGACCGCATCCCGCTCGACTACAGCCTGACGCGGCTGTCGGGCGTGCTCGGCATCGACCGCGAGCGGCTGAGGCTCGACGAGAAGCTGCCTGACGTCATCCCGCTGCCGCCCAACGGCGGCCACACCTTCTTCAAGGCCACGCTGGCACTTGCCCGCAACAACGATTTCACCGTTCGCCAACTGATCCGGGCGCTCAACGGCAGTACCGGCCACCGCACCGTTGTCGGCACGCCGGAGCAGATCGCCGACGATATCGAAAGATGGTTTGTCGCCGGCGCCGCCGATGGCTTCAACCTGATGCCTGACGTGCTGCCGACCGGGCTGGAAGTCTTTGTCGATACGGTCGTGCCGATCCTGCGCCGGCGCGGCCTGTTTCGCAGCGACTATGAAGGGCGCACGCTGCGCGACCATCTCGGCCTTATCAGGCCTGAAAGCCGTTTCGCGCCGCAGCCGCACAAGGCGTCAGGGTTGCTCGGGGCCACCCATTGAACGATCATCAAACGATAACGGCGCGGAAGGTACCGCCATTGACCTCCACGCCCGACAAAAATACAGGCCCGACAATGAGCGCTGATCCCGAATTTCTCTGGTACATCCCGAACCAGGTCGATCCCGGTCACCGCGGCGAGCCGGCCGTCGAGGACCACAACAGCCTGGAGACGCTGACCAGCCACGCAAAGGCGCTTGAGGAACACGGCTGGAAGGGCGCGCTGATCGGTACCGGCTGGGGCCGGCCCGACACGTTTACCGTCGCCGCCGCGCTCGCCGCGCGGACCACCTCCTTCGAGCCGCTCATCGCGATCCGCCCGGGTTACTGGCGGCCAGCGCACTTCGCATCCGCGGTCGCCACGCTCGACCAGCTGACCCGCGGTCGCGTGCGTATCAACATAGTGTCGGGCAAGGACAACCTCGCTGCCTATGGCGACAGCGAAGGCGAGCAGAACCATCGCTATGCCCGCACCAGAGAGTTCATGCGGCTGGTTCGCAGACTTTGGACCGAAGAGAACGTCACCTTTGCCGGCGAGCACTTCAAGGTCACCGGGTCTACCGTCATGCCCCGCATCCCTGTCCGTGGAAACCGTCGCCATCCCAGGCTCTATTTCGGCGGCGCGTCGGAGGCGGCCGAGCGCGTCTCGGCCAGCGAGGCCGATGTCCAGCTGTTCTGGGGCGAGCCGCTCGATGGCGTCCGGGAGCGGATCGAGCGGCTCAAGGCCTTGAGCCGGGAACTTGACCGGGACCTCCCACCTCTACAATTCGGGTTGCGGGTCACCACGCTGGTCCGCGACACCACCGGGCAGGCCTGGGCGGACGCCGAGGCGAAGGTCGCCGAAATGGCAAAGGGCCAGGGCGCCGGCTGGAATGATCATGGTCGGGCGGTAGCGGTAGGCCAGCAGCGTCTGCTCGATCTGCACACGCGCGGCGAGGTGCTGGACGACAATCTCTACACTGCGCCGGGCAAATATGGCGGCGGCGGCGCCGGCACCACCTGGCTGGTCGGCTCGGCCGCCGACGTGGCCAGTTCGCTCGGCAAGTACCGGGATCTGGGCATCACGCATTTCGTGCTCTCGGACACGCCGTATCTTTCCGAGATCAAGCGGCAAGGCGACCAGTTGCTCCCGCTATTGCGCAATAGGGTCCAAGCCGCGTTTGTTGAATGACGTGGGGTTGTCAGAACACCGAACGAGCCAGATCGCCAAAGAGGGACGACAATGCCACAGCCGGCCGCTTTCAGCATCCGCCCTTCCGACGCCGACCTGCGCGGTGAAGCAGCACTAAGGCGGCGTTACCGGGCGCCGCAAGAGGCGAAGACTGCAAACTGGAACGAAGCCCTCAAGGCGATCCTTTCACATCGCTCGGTCCGCAACTATCTCGCCAGGCCTCTGCCCGAAGGGACGCTCGAACTGATCATCGCTGCCGCCCAGTCGGCGCCGACCTCGTCCAATCTGCAGGCGTGGAGCGTCATCGCCGTCGAGGATCCGGCGCGCAAGGCGCGGCTTGCCGGACTGGCGGCGGTCAATCGCCATATCGAGCACGCGCCGTTGCTGCTGGTTTGGCTGGCCGACCTGTCACGGCTGCGCGCCATTGCCGAGGCAAACAGCCGGGCGGGCGAGGGGCTCGATTATCAGGAGAGTTTTCTGCTGGCCGTGATCGACGCAGCACTTGCCGCGCAGAATGCAGTGGTGGCAATCGATGCGCTCGGGCTCGGCTCCTGCTACATCGGCGCCATCCGCAATCATCCTGAGGCCGTGGCGCAAGAGCTCGGCCTGCCGCCGGAAACCGTGGCGGTGTTCGGCCTGACCGTTGGCTATCCCGATCTCCTGGCTGCGACCGACATCAAGCCCAGACTGCCGCAGCGTGTTGTGCTGCATCGCGAGCGCTATCAGTCAGGCGTCGATCAGGACGATCTCGCAGCGTACAACCTGACGCTTCGCACCTTTCAGCAAGAGCAGTCGATGCCCGTTGTCGACTGGACCGAACTGATGTCGAACCGCATCGGCAGCACTGCGGCGCTGAAAGGCCGTGAACGCCTGGGTGATGCGCTCAAGGCGCTGGGCTTCAAGCTTAAATAGCCAAGGCTATTCGGCAGCAACGATGGCGATGCGCGCCGGCAGTGCTGCCGGCGGTGTGAAGTCGAGTGCGCCAACCCTTCGCGCCTCAGCCTTCAGCCAGCCATGGAAGCGCTCGACGGTCGCGAGCTTCGCCTTGTGTGGCGTCGTCGCGAAGTAATAGGAAAACTCGACCGGCTGCGGCGAGCCGAAAGGGCTGACCAGCCGCCCTGCGGCAAGGTCGGGCTCGGCCAGTCGGAATTTGCCGAGACCGATGCCCTTGCCGGCAACCGCGGCGTCGAGCACCAGCGAGGACTGGCTAAGCCGTATGCCGCCGTCGACAAGGCGGCCGGACAGGCTGTTGGATCGCAGCCAGCCCTTCCAGTCGGGGCAACTTGGATCGCGCTCCGGCCCGTCCTCATGCAGGATCGGCGCGTTACGCAGCCCTTCCGGTCCACGGAAGAGGCCGTGCGTGCGGGCAAATTCGGGGCTGCAGACAGGCAGCACCGCTTCCGAGAACAGCCGTTCCGTGATGAGGCCGCTATAGGCGCCCGAGCCGTAGCGGATGACACAGTCGATATCTTCGCTGGCAAAGTCGGCAAGCCTTGTCGATGCATCGACCAGTACTTCGAGTCCGGGCACCGCCTCACGCAGCGCGTCGAGGCGCGGGATCAGCCATTTGCTGGCGAAGGAGGGCGCGACCGACACCTTGATCGGCGCATCCTCCTCGTCGCCGGAAATACGCGCGACCGATTC
This sequence comes from Mesorhizobium sp. M1143, assembly GCF_040318435.1. Lineage (NCBI taxonomy): Bacteria > Pseudomonadati > Pseudomonadota > Alphaproteobacteria > Hyphomicrobiales > Phyllobacteriaceae > Mesorhizobium > Mesorhizobium sp. M1143. The sequence goes on from NZ_JAMYMJ010000020.1 coordinate 26,511, forward strand.
GACAACGACGTCGAAAGCCTCGGTGAGCCCGGGCATCAGCGCCTGACCGGCCGAGGTCAGCAAAAGCTCGCCCCGGTTGCGCTGGAACAGCGGTTGCCCCAGGTGATCCTCCAGCAGGCGGATCTGCTGGCCGATGGCGGCGGGCGTGACATGGAGTTCTTCCGCCGCTCGCGTAAAGCTCAGATGGCGGGCGGTTGCGACAAAGGCGCGAAGCGAGGTCAGCGGCGGAAGTCTCGCCAGCGTCGGTCGTAGCTTCCTCGGTTTGGCGCGAATGAGATCAACCATGAGGCGCATTCAACACGTTCGGACCCGGCGCGACGAGGGCGGGCTTTGCGCCAAAGCGCGCGGCGGAAAATTTCGTTTGCCGCAGCGTCGCGCCAGCGGGAACGGAAATCTAAAAAATCGCAATGTCTACTATTCTTGTAGAAATAAGACGGGCAGCACCGATTTGGGTGTCGGTCGGCTTCGCAGGCCTGGAATGAACCAGTCGTGCAAAGCGGCGCTTTCGGCCGACGATAGAAAATCATTCTTCCGGTTTTGCGCGACGGCAGGGATCATTGCGTCGAGGCGCCGGAGTGCGTTCGGCCGCCGGATGCAATCCGTTTTCCGGAGCCCAAGACCATGTCTGTCAATCGTCGTCATTTCAACCAGCTCTTGCTGCTTGGCGGTGCGAGCTTCGCATTGCCCGGCTTTTCCTTTGCAGCCGAAGGCACGCCCGTTCAGGGCGGCACGCTCAACTGGGCCTACTATCCCGATCCGACGTCGCTGATCGCCATCAACACCTCGTCAGGCACCGGCCAGGCGATCGGCCCCAAGGTGAATGAAGGCCTGCTTGATTTCGCCTACGACCTCACCCCGAAACCGCTGCTGGCCACGGAGTGGTCGATCAGCGATGACGGCCTGCGCTACACCTTCAAGCTGCGCCAGGGTGTCAAGTGGCATGACAGCAAGGACTTCACCTCGGAAGATGTTGCCTTCACCATCTTCCGGCTGAAGGAGGCGCATCCGCGCGGCCGCATCACCTACCAGAACGTGACAGCGGTCGAGACGCCCGATCCGCACACCGCCATTGTCGTGCTTTCGAAGCCGGCGCCCTATCTGATCACGGCGCTGAGCAGTTCGGAATCACCGATCGTGCCGAAGCATGTCTACGAAACGTTCAAGCCGGCAGAACAGCCCAAGCTGGAACAGACGATCGGCACCGGCCCCTTCGTTCTCAAGGAATGGGTGCCCGGCAGCCATCTGATCTTCGATCGCAATCCGAACTATTGGGATGCGCCAAGGCCTTACCTCGACCGCGTCGTGCTGCATGTCATTCTCGACCCGGCGGCACGCTCGGCGGCTCTTGAAACCGGCGAGATCGATATCGGCGCCAATCCCGTGCCGCTGGCCGATATCGAGCGGCTGAAGGCCAACCCCGCTTTGGTCGTCGACACCAACACCTATGCCTATTCCGGCCCGCAGCAGCAATTGTTCTTCAACTACGAGAACGAAATCCTGACCAAGCGCGACGTGCGTCTGGCCATCGCCCACGCGATCGACCTGCAGAAGCTGGTCGACATTGCGCTCTATGGCTATGCGCAGGTATCGCCAAGTCCCATCAGCACGGCACTGCCCAAATGGTATGACCCCAGCATCAAGGCGCGCGAACCCGACCCCAAACTGGCGGAGAAACTGCTCGACGATGCCGGCCATCCGCGCGGCGCCGACGGCACGCGCTTTAAGCTCCGGCTCGCCTACAACGCGTTCCTGCCGGCGTCCTATGCCGATTTCATCAGGCAGTCGCTGGCAGTGGTCGGCATCGACGCCGAGATCCTGAAGCTCGATCTGTCGACGTTCCTGAAGACCGTCTACACCGACCGCGCCTGGGACCTGGTGGTTGAGTCGCTGTCGAACACCTTTGATCCGACGCTCGGCGTCCAGCGCGCCTACTGGTCGAAGAATTTCAAGATCGGCCTCGTCTTCTCCAACGCCAGCCACTATGCGAACCCCGAGGTCGACCAGATCCTCGAAGCCGCCGCAATCGAGCCCGACGAAACGAAACGGCGCGAGCTCTGGTACAAGTTCCAGCACATCATCCATGACGACGTGGTGTCGGTCGACCTCGTTGCGGCCGGTGCCCAGATTGTTGCCAACAAGAAGGTCAGGGATTTCGCACCCGGAGCGCAAGGCATCAACAACAGCTTCGCGCAGATCTGGCTCGCGCCAAACGCATAGGCGCTCGGATTGCCTTGCCTTGGATCGGTGCGTGAAACCACCGATCCCGACTTTTCCCCATAAAGACAAATCGCGCAAACGCGGAGTACCGACCATGACCATCAACCGACGCTTGTTCAATCAGTTCCTGCTGCTGGCCGGCGCGAGTACCGCCCTACCTGCCGGGGCCTTTGCCGAAGACGCCAAGCCGGTGGCGGGCGGCACGCTCAATTTCGTCTACTATCCCGAGCCCAACCAGATCGTTTCCATCAACACCAGCGCCGGTGGACCGGCCACCATCGGGCCGAAGATTTTCGACGGCCTGCTCGCCTACGACTACGACCTCAATCCAAGGCCGCAACTGGCCACCGAATGGTCGATCAGCGATGACGGGCTCGAATATGTCTTCAAGCTGCGGCCGGGGGTGAAATTCAGCGACGGCCATGATTTGACATCGCAAGACGTGGCCTTTTCGATCTCGCGACTGCGTGAAGCGCATCCGCGTGGACGCATCACCTTCCAGAATGTCACCGACGTCGACACGTCGGATCCGCATGTGGTGAAAATCAAACTGTCTAAACCGTCCGCCGCGCTGATCTCGGGGCTGGCCGCGACGGAATCGCCCGTCGTGCCCAAGCACATCTACGAGAAGCTGAAGCCGGCGGACGATCCGTCCTTCGAGCAGATCATCGGCAGTGGACCGTTCGTGCTCAAGGAATGGGTCAAGGGCAGCCACATCATCGTCGAGAAGAACCCGACCTATTGGGATGCGCCAAAACCCTATCTCGACCGGATCATCTTCCGCTTCATCACCGATCCCGGCGCGCGCGCCGCGGCACTCGAGACGGGTGAAGTCGACATCGGCCCGAACCCGGTGGCGTTTGCCGATCTGGAGCGGTTCAAGGCGTTGCCGCAGTTCGTCGTCGATAGCACCGTCTTTGCCTATAGCGGCCCGCTGCACCAGCTGATCATCAACCTGGAAAACCCGATCCTGAAGGAGAAGAAGGTCCGTCAGGCAATCGCGCATGCCATCGATCTCGATGCGATCAATGCCATCGTGTTCTACGGCTATGGCCAAGTGTCGCCGACACCGATCAGCGTCGTCAACAAGAAGTATTTCGATCCCGATGTGAAGGCGGCGACCGTCGATACGGCGCTATCGGAAAAACTGCTCGACGAGGCTGGCTTCCAGCGCGGAGCGGACGGCATCCGCTTCAAGCTCAGGCTCACCAACAACCCCTACAACCCATGGGGCTATGCTGACTTCCTCAAACAGGCGCTAGCCAAGATCGGCATCGACGCCGAGATCCAGAAGTTCGACTTCGGCACCTATGTCAAAACCATCTACACCGATCGCACCTGGGACCTGTCGACGGAATCCTGCGGCAACATCTTTGACCCCAGCGCCGGCGCGCAACGGCTCTACTGGTCGAAGAACATCAAGATCGGGCTGCCATTCTCCAACGGCGCGCACTACGAGAACCCTGAGGTCGACCGGCTGCTGGAGGCCGCATCGGTGGAGCTTGACGAGGCCAAGCGCAAGCAGCTGTTCTTCAGGTTCCAGGAGATCATCGCCGACGAGTTGCCGATCATCAATCTGATCGCACCGCCGACCATCATCATTGCCCGCAAGACCGTCAAGAATTACGCGCCGGGTGCTGAAGGCCTGTCGGCCAGTTTCGCAGACGCATATATCGATCCGAACGCCTGAACCCGGCGGACATCAGCAAGAAAAGGGGCCGCGTCTCGAGGCGGCCCTTTTCGTTTCTATGGTCTTGAGGTGCAGAACGGTCAGGCCAGAGCACGCAGCCTTGGGCTGGAGCCGACCAGAAGGCCGGCAAGGGCGATGGCTTGCGCCAGCTGTTCGCCGATGGAACTCGATTCCCAGGCGACGCCGCGCAGCGGATGGCCGATGGCAAACAGATTGCCGTGGGTCCTGCCGTCGCCGGAAATCACCTGGCCGTCATGCGTGGCGTCGATGCCGAACCCGGTCGCATGCGGCCTGACGATGCCGTTCTCCAGCAGGCTCTGGACAAACGGATCGGCGATCCGCCGCCAGTCATGCTCCTGATGGCCCCGGCAGTTGACGACACCGTCGAAACGCAGCCGTTCGACCGCGCCGCTATCGCGCCAGCGGATCTCGGCGACAATGCCGCCGGCTCGCGGATGCAGTGCCAGCACCCGTCCGGCGCCGCCCGCCCAACGGCCTTGGCTTTGCGCCAGTGCGACGCGCTCAAAGCTCGGCGGCGCCGCTCGATGCGCGGTGACGTCCCAGAAAGCGCGCAGATGGCGTGCGAACTTCAGGCGCTCCTTGTCGGTGGCGCCTTGCCACAGAGCCAGGATCCACGGCCGGATCGTCAAAGGCAGCCCTTGCCAGTCCAGCCCGGCGGCCTCGATGGCCCGGCGTTCGGCCTTTACCAAGGCAAGAAGCGCCCTCGTGGTTTTCGGCAGCGGCCGCCCGGCAAGAAAATCGCGCCACGCTTCGGTATTGCGCCGAGGCTCGACGATCTGTCCGCGCCGCGACACGACGCGATAGCTGCCCTTGAAGCCGCGCGCCTCCATGCTGGCGACGAAGTCGACCATGCTGAGACTCGAGCCGATCAGCAGCAATTGCCTGCTGCCAGCGAGCCGATCCAGTGCTGCCGAATCCCAGGGATTTGCGACATAGCGGTGATCGTTGATGATTGGTGCTTCGGTGGCCGACGGCTCGCTCTGAAAAACACCTGTCGCCAGCACGGCCTCATCGGCCAGCAATTGCTGGCCGTCGCTGGTGCCGACGCAGACTCCGGACGGACCGGTCAGCATGTCGACGGCGGATGCCTTGATGTGGCGCAGCAAGGAACGCGGATCTGCTTCCCTGACAGCCCTGGTCAGTTCCGACTGGACATAACTGCCGAACAGCCAACGCGGCGGGCTGGAGTCATGGACATCCTCGGGCGGCGTCCAGCCGTGCTCCGGCCCATTCGCCTCGAGCCAGCGAACGAGATGATCGGGGTCATCAGGATGCAGCGAGAAGATGCGCGCCGCGCCATTGACCAAATGTTGCGGGTCGATGGTGCTGTAGGCGACGCCGCGGCCGAGCTCGGCCCGGCGCTCGATGATGGTGATTGCCAGCGGCTCGGTCGAACGGTCGAGCAGCTTGATCGCGGTAACCGCGCCGGCAAAGCCGCCGCCAATGATGATGATTGAACGAGGGATCGAACGCGGAGGGATGATCGAAGGCTGGGAGGACGGGGTATGAAGCATCAAGGACCTTTGTGACGCCGACGGTGCGTGGCTCTAGCCGATCACTGCGGCGGCGACCATCGTGCTGTGCCCCAACCCGATGTCAAAAAACAATAATTGCCAGTCGGCGAAAGGCATTCTTTCGCGCAGTGGGGTTGGCAGGCGCTAGAGATGAAAACCATAGCGCGACCAGCCTGAGAACGCCACGAGAGCCGACCATGACTGAAGATCGAAAGATGAGGCTTGGCGCCTTTGTCCGAGGGCCTGGCCATCATGTCGCCGCTTGGCGCCATCCCGATGTGCCGGCCAATCCTGGCCTGAGCTTCCAGCACTATGCAGACGCCGCGCGCTCCGCCGAGCGCGGCCTGTTCGACATGGTGTTTCTTGCCGACAGCCTCAGCGCGCGCAATGGCGAGCAGCCGATCGAGACTTTCGAACGCACCGGCCATGTCGTGCATTTCGAGCCGCTGACGCTGTTGTCGGCGCTCTCGACCATCACGCGGAGGATTGGGCTGGTGGCAACCGCCTCGACCACCTATTGGGAGCCGTTCCACCTGGCGCGGCTGTTTGCCTCGATCGACCATCTGAGCGGCGGCAGGACAGGCTGGAACGTCGTCACCTCGGCCGACGCTCCGGCGGCGGCGAATTTCAGCCGCGACCAGCATCCCGTTCATGCCGACCGCTACGACCGCGCCCAGGAGTTCGTCGCCGTGGCGCAGAAGCTGTGGGACAGCTGGGACGACGATGCCTTCGTCGCCGACAAGGTTTCGGGGATCGCCATCGACCGGCATGGCATCCATGCGCCTGACCATGTCGGCCGGCATTTCCGCGTCAAAGGCCCGCTCAACGTCGCCCGCCCGCCGCAGGGCCACCCCGTCATCGTCCAGGCCGGTTCGTCCGATGCTGGCCAGCATTTTGCGGCGCGCACGGCGGAGGTGGTCTTCACCGCTCATCCGACCATCGACTCGGCGCGGGGTTTCTACAGCGAGCTGAAGGGCCGGCTGGGGTCGTTCGGCCGCTCCGCCGACAGCTTGAAGATCATGCCCGGCGTCTTCCCGGTCGTTGCGCCGACGCGCGCGGAAGCCGAAGACAAGTTCGACGCCATCCAACGGCTGGTCGATCCGGTGGTCGGCGTGGCGCTGGTTTCCGGACTGCTCGGTGGCGTCGATCTTTCCGGCCATCCGCTCGACGGGCCGTTGCCGGAACTCGGCAGTTCCGATGCGGTGAAGAGCCGCCTGAAAGTCGTTTCCGAATTGGCCGCGAGCCGGAACCTGACGATCCGGCAATTATATCTCGCCGTTGCCGGCGCGCGCGGCCATTTCCAGATCGTCGGCACGCCAAAAGATGTCGCCGACATGATGGAAGAGTGGTTCACCGGCGGTGCGGCGGACGGCTTCAACGTCATGCCGCCGATCCTGCCAACGGGCCTCACCGATTTCGTCGATCTCGTCATCCCGGAGCTGCAGCGGCGCGGCCTGTTCCGCACCGCTTACGAAGGCAGCACGCTGCGCGAGAATCTCGGCCTTGCGCGTCCGGTCCGTGGCGTTGCCGAACATCAGCAGAGGAAGGCCTCATGAGCGCGAGCACGATCGATTGGAAAATTTTTCGCCAATGGCTGGCCGATGGCGAGGAACTGGCGGTGCTGGATATCCGGGACAGAGCGGCAGTCGGATACGCGTCGCCGCTGTTTGCCACCAATCTGCCGGCGGATCACGTCGAAGCGGAGATCGACCGCTTCATCCCGCGCAAATCGGTGCGCACCGTGCTGGCCGATGACGGCAGCTGCGTTGCCGAGCAACTTGTCGAACGGTTGTCCGGGCATGGTCGCAGCCAGCTTTTCGCACTGGCCGGTGGAATTCCTGAATGGACGAAAGGCGGCGTGGACGGCTTGCCGACCTTCGACACGCCGGGCGTCGATTTTTCGCTGGCGATCCGCGACGAGAAGGGAACGCCGGTCATCACCGTAGACGAACTTGAAGCGCTCAAAGGCCAGGGCGCCGACGTGGTGATCCTCGACAGTCGAACGGTGGCGGAGTTCGACAAGGACCATGTGCCGGGCGCCATCAGCGTGCCGGGCGCCGAACTGGTGCTGCGCTTCGCCGACCTGGTGCCGTCGCCGGAGACGCAGGTGGTCGTCTCCTGCGCCGGCCTGCCGCGCGCCATCATCGGCGCGCAGCCGCGGATCGAGGCCGGCGTGCCCAACACGGGCGCCTATCTGCACGACGGCACCAAGGCGTGGCGCGAGGCCGGCCTCGAGCTGGAAACCGGCAGGACCGCTGCCTATGGTCCGGCCAGCGAGGACGCCAAGCGTTTCGCCGGGGAGCACATCGCAAAGCTTGCCGAGGGCGACGGTTTTCCGCGCATCGATGCGGCGACGGCCGCAGCCTGGGCGAGGGACGACAAGCGGACAACCTACCTGCTTGACGTGCGTACGCCGGAAGAGTTCGCCGAAGCGCATATTCCGGGGTCGATCACGTCGGAGGGTGGGCAGTTGCTCGGGGTCGCCTATCGCACCATCGCCGTGCGCGGCGCCCCCCGCGGGGGGATGGGCGGTGTGGTTGGCGTCCGCGCGGCGACGACGGCGCACTGGCTGCAGCGGCGCGGCTTCGAGATCGCCATCCTCTTGCACGACTTCCAGTCGGCGAGCCTGGTGGAAGCGGCGTAAGGTAGGAGCACTGTCAGGCGATTTTTCGGGCTGCTATTCGGCGGCTTCCTGTTGACGGCGGCGGCCTGAGAGCACGTTCTTCTGCATCGCCGTCAGCGAAGAACGCACGGCTTTGGCGCCGTGCTCCAGCAATCTGGCCTCGTAGTGCGACAGTGCCTGGAGAAGCGGCTTGTCGCCGCGTTTGGCGGCCACGAGTTCGGGCACCAGCAAGCCGGCGTCGTAGATCGCGGTGTTGCCGCCGAGCGCGCGGAAATAGGTCATGGCGTGGATGGCGTCGCCAAGCAGCGTGACCCGTTTCGTCGGCCATGGATCGACAGGCTCGGAGCTGTGGACATGCAGCAGCGCCACTGTCGACGGATCGGTGTGGCGGATGAGGTTGAGGATCTCCGGATGCCAGTGGCCGATCTTCGAAACCAGCAGGTCGAGCAGGTCGGCACCGGAGAGCTTTGCCAGCATTTCATCCGTGGCCAGCTCGCCCTTTTCGTATGCGGTGTTCCACCAGACATAGCTGGTGGTGTTGTTGAAATGGAAACCGGCAATGTCCTTGTGGGTGTCGTCGTCCAGCCCGATCAGCCCATATCTACGATAGGCCTCGACATTGACGCGATGGCTGGTGACCATCAGCCCGTGACCTTCCGACGGCCGGATGCCGGCATTGTAGTCGAGCAGCAGCGGCGAGATCTGGTGAAGGGCTGCGGCATGCAGCGTCATCTTGCCGGCCAAGCGCCTGACGCCGGTGTCGAAGCTTCGCGCATGCGGCACCAACTGCTGGCGCACGCGCGAGCGGGCGCCGTCGGCGCCGACCAGCACATCGGCATGGATTGTCGAGCCGTCCTCGAAATGCGCTGTTACCGAACCGTCCGGCTGCTCCTCGTAGCGTGAAAAGACCTTGCCATGGCGCACGACACCGTCGAGGCCGGACAGCAGCACCTGGCGCAGCGTGATGCGGCTCACCGACTTTTCGATATGCGTGTCGTCAACCTCGCCCTGCGCATTGCCGCCACCCCAGGCATCCTCGCCCAAGGTTTCGAAATTCTCGTCGAGCAGGATGTTGCGGTCCGGCGCCTGGCCGAGCGTGGCGACAAAGGCTTCGTAGAGTTCCGGCGGCAGATTGGCGATCAGCGAATCGATGCCGCGCTGGCGGATGCGCAGGCGGAAACCCTGGACATAGTCGGTGCGGGCGCGATCCTTCTCGAAGACGGCGACGCCGATGCCGTTCTTCTTCAGGCCCTGCGCCAGTGTCAGGCCGCCAGGGCCTCCACCGACGATGGCGACGTCGACATGTTCGGATGCCATGACGCCGCTCACCCGACCGCCTTGAGCCTGGGTTTGACAGCAACAGCCGGCGGCTCGGCTACCTGAGGGGCAGCGTGGCGGCTGAGCGCCGCTTTGGCGGCGATCGTGCGGATCATGTGGTTCTGTGGTGCATGCGAGCGCGCGGTCAGCGTATCGCGATGGTGGCGCTCGAGCTGGAAGTCTCTGTTGAGGCCGGGATTGCCGGCAAGCTCCAGCGCCAGCGAGGTGACGGCAACGGCATTGTCGATGACGACATGCCTGACCGTCATGCCGTCGGTGCCGACCGGTCGGCCGGCATCGACATCTTCGGCGAGCGAACGCAGCAGCCGCGTGCTGGTCGCAAGCCGAACCTCGATGTCGCCCAGCCCCGCCTGGATGTGCGGCACCGTCGATAGCGGCGCGCCGAGGCTCGCCGGCGCGTGCGTGGTGACGAAGGAGGCCAGCCGGTCACGGGCCGCGCGGGCCGCACCATGGTAGACAGCGCCGATCAGCGAAAAGAAGAACGCTGTCGGCCCTTCTTCACGCCTCAGCGGTTCAGACGCCGGCTGTGCCTCGGTAATGTCTTCGGCAGGCACCACGACATTGTCGAGGATGACATCGTCGCTGGCGGTGGCCCGCATGCCGGCGGCATTCCATGTCTTTTCGACGCGCAATCCCGGCGCATTGGTCGGCACCAGGAACGAGGCGAGGCGCGGTTGCGGCTCGTCGGTCAGCGCCAGCAAGTTCACCCATTTCAGAATGGGAATGCCGGTGACGTAATTCTTGTGGCCGGATATCCGCCAGACATTGCCGTCGCGCCGGGCAATGGTTTCGGGCGGCTTGCCATGAGCGGGCGAGCCGATCCCCGGCTCGGCCTGCGCGGCGTTGATCAAAGCAGGGCCGAGGCGGCCGGCCTCGACAATCCGCTGCACCAGATGGCGCGGCCATTTGCCGGATTTCCGCAGCGCGTACTGGCTGTTGTAATGCATGGCCAGCACCAGCGCCGTCGACGGCTCGCCACGGCCGATCTCGGCGATCACTGCCTGGGCTTCCACCAGCCCGCCACCGAGGCCCCCATGCTCGCGCGCCGTCACCAGGCCAAGCAGCCCGGCCTGGTGAAGCCGGTCGAAATTGGCGAACGGAAAATCCCCGGTCGCGTCGTGATGCGCGGCGGTCATCGCGAAGTCGTTGGCAAGGCCGGCTGCCGTGTCGAGGAGTTGTGGAAACTCGGGAATGGTCGAGGTCATGAAGCTGGCTTCCTCTCAGGCGGCGGCGCGAATGGTCACCAGATCGAGTGGCCGGCGATCGACCCATTTCTCGACGTCGAAATCGCTGGCGAGAAAACCCCAGTCGCACAGGAAATCCTTGTAGTGGGAAACCGCCGCGATGAGCTCGGGCTGCAGCCCGAGGCCGAGATGTTTGTGGACATCCGGACCGTTGGCCGCCAGCACCTGCTCTTCGGTGGCGCCGGATTCGCGGGCAACGAAGCGCCGCGTCTCGTCGGGATGCGCCTCGGCCCAGGCGCTGGCGCGCAGGATCGTCTCGATCAGCCGAGCGATCAGTTCGGGGCGTTCTTTTGCCAGCAAATCGTCGACGGTCAGCACGCGCGGCGAACCGGAATTGATGCGGATATTGGGCTCCGGGTGGAAGCCGAATTCGGCGACCTGGATGGCGCCGATCAGATTGGCGACATTGATGCCGGCCGTGCCCTTGACATAGATGGCGTCGACGTCGCCACGGATCAGGGCTGCTGCCTCCTCGCCATAGGCCTGCTTGCGCTTGAGGCCGAACAACGATGGCCCTTCCTGGCTGTCGAGCACACTGTCGGTCAGCGCGATGTCGACGATCTCGACGTCGGCATGGCTGAGGCCCTCGAGCGACAGCGCCGATACCAGGCCCTTCAGCGCCGTCGCCCGCATGAAGTCGACGATGCCTTCGGGACGCCGGGCGATGCCGAAGCGGCGGCCTTTCAGGTCTCTGGTCGTTTTGATGCCGGAGCCGGGCAAGGCGATGATGGCCTGGAACTCGTCGGTCCAGGTGATGCCGACGAGACGCGTCTTGCGCCCTTCGGAACGGGCACGGATCGGCGGCACGTTGCCGCCGTGGCGGAACGACCAGTCGAGCGTGTGGTTGAAATGGCTTTGGCGGATATCGCGGTTGGGCGAGTCGATGATCGACTTCAATTCGATCCCTTCCTTGCGGAAGGTTTCGTCGAGAAGCCCGAGTTGTGCCGCAAGTCCGACAGGCGTCGGCACCGGGCAGCGTGTGTACCAGATTTCGGAGATCGCAGTCGTGGTCATGATTGCTCCTCAGACGTTGCGCAGGCCGGCCTGCTTCATCAGCGGCAGGATGTTCTCGCCGAAGAATTCGAGATCCGGCTTGAAGTCGAAGAAGGACAGTTGCAGTCCGTCGATGCCGGCGTCCTTGAGCTTGACGAACTGGTCGACGATCTGCTCGGGCGTGCCGATGAGATAGATGTTGCCGCCGACCTTGGCGTAGGGATCGTCACGGCCTTCTCGACCTTTCCAGGCCTGGGCGTCGCTGTTGAAGGTCTGGAAGCCTTTCGGCGTGCGGCTGTCGGCATGGGCGACGATCTGGTCGGCGACCGCCCAGGCTTCCTTCTCGGTCGGACGGCTGATGACCAGCGGGTTGAGCAGCGTGCGCACGGTGCGGCCGACACCGAGGGCCGCGTCCTTTACCTTCTTGGTATGCGCCGGCAGCGCCTCCAGCGCGCTGGCTATGTCTGAGCCGGCCGGGCTGGTGACGAAGACGATGTCGGAGTAACGGCCGGCAAAGGAAATGCCGGCGTCGGAGCCGGTGGCGTTGACCAGGATCGGCCGGCCGTAATTCGGCTTCGGCGTGACAAAGCCGCCGTTGAGCTTCCAGCTCGATTCTCCGGAGAAGGAGAAATTCTCGTCGTCCTGCCACAGCCGCTGCAGCACTTCGACAAACTCGGCGGCGAGTTCGTAGCGGCGGTCATGCTCGATGCGGTTCCAGCCGAACATCTCGTGTTCGACGGCGCGATGGCCGGTGACCACATTGATGCCCCAGCGGCCGCCGGAGATGTGGTCGAGAGTAGCGCCGAATTTCGCCAGATGCAGCGGATGCCACGGGCCGTAGAGAACATGCATGGTCGAGATCAGCATGATCCTCTTGGTGATCGCGGCCATGGCTGCGATGGACACGAAACTGTCAAGCGCCTGGCCGTTGAAGACACCGCCATAACCACCCTTGGGCAGCCATTGGCTGAGGGCAAAGACAAGGTCGAAGCCAAGCTCTTCCGCCCTGAGCGTCAGGTCGCGATTGTAGTCGAAGCGCCAGTCGGTCGAACGCTCCAGGGTCGAGTTGGTCCAACCACCGGCCTGGATCGGCAGGAACAGCCCGAGCAGCACCGGCTGCTGAAGCGCTTTCGACAGCGGGCTGTCGGGATAATCGGTGGGCGCCCTGAAGAAGGGCGTGCCGACGATGGAACCAGGCTTATGGGCGAGCGTCATGGCGAACTTTCTCGGATGGAGGCAGGGAACCCGTGCGTGAAGACCGCGCACGGGTTTGGCGGATCAGGCGACGATGTGGGCTGTTGCGAGGGAGCCGGCATTGCCCTCGGCGCCCACCGTGTGGTCGGCGATGCGCTTGTTGTAGAGGGTGATTTCCGGCTGGCTGACGATGCCGATGTCGGGCAGGTCCTCGACCAGGATCTGCTGGATCGCGGCCCATTGCTCGAAGCGCTTTTCGTGGTCGACCTCGACAGCGGCCGCTTCAAGAAGTTCATCGACCTTGGGGTTGCTGTATTTCGAGCCATTCGAGAACGGCACGCCCGGCTTGAAATTCTTCGACCAGTAGAGGCGCTGCACGCCGACCGTCGGGTCGAACAGATTGCTCATGCCGTTAAAGGTGAAGTCGAAATCGCGGTCGGTGTAGATGCGCTTGGTGTAGGTGGCGAAATCCTGGCTGCGCACGGTGACCGCGATCCCGACCGCGGACAGCGCCTGCTTGATGTATTCAGCGCCACGCTTGTAGGTCTCACCGCTCGGAACATAATCGTGGACAAGCTTGAGCCGGACGCCGTCGGCACCGCGCGGCAAGCCTGCCTGGTCGAGCAGTTTCTCAGCGGCAGCAATGTCGACCGGATAGGTCTTCAGGTCGGCGACGAACCACTTCTTCAGATTGGGATTGATCGGGCCCGGAATGGTCGCGCCATAGCCGTAGTTGATGGTGTCGCGGATGATGTCGCGGTCGATGACATGGGCGAAGGCGCGGCGGACGCGAACATCCTGGAAATAGGGTTTCTCCAGGTTGAACTCGACCCGGCTGATGCCGTTGGAATACTGGTAACCCTGCTTCTCGAAGCCGATATGCGGCAGCGTTTCGAAGCGCTGCAAATCGCTGTACGGGATCGGCGTTGCCGGCGCCAGGTCGATCTCGCCGGTCTCGAGCGCCAGTGCGCGTCCCGAGGCGTCCGGAATGAAACGCACGATCAGCCGGTCGAGATAGGGGCGCGGTGCATCCCAATAGCCGGGGTTGCGTTCGTAGACGATGTGGCTGCCACGGACCCATTCCTTGAAGACGAATGGGCCGGTGCCGATCGGAGCCGTGTTGACCGGATTCTCGGCGGCCTTGCTGCCGTCATAAAGATGCTTCGGCACGATCGGCGTTTCGGCCGCGGCCAGCGCCGTGATCAGGTAAGGTGCCGGCTTCGACAGAACCAGCGTCACGGTCAGCGGATCCGGCGTCTGGATATCGACAAGGTTGAGGAAGGTGTTGCGGCCGCGCGGATGAACCTCCTTGATCGTGGCGATCGAATAGGCGACGTCGGCAGCGGTGAATGGCTGGCCGTCATGCCACTTCACGCCTTCGCGCAGCTTGAATGTGTATTGCAGGCCATCGTCGCTGACCGACCACTGCCTGGCCAGCGATGGCCGCGGCGTGAGATCGAAATCATAGGTCAGCAGGCCCTCGGTGGTCTTTGCCGAGACGTAGACCGAATTGAATGCGGTGTGGGCGATCGTCGTCAGCACCGGCGGGTCGGCCGAGAGCAGCAGCGTCGCCGTCCCACCCTGTTTCGGCTCGGCTGCGTAGGCACTGCGCGATGCGGGCAACAGGGTGGCTCCGAGCACTGTCGCCGAAAGGCCGAGGAACCTGCGGCGGTTCGGAATGAGGAAATGAGACATCGCGCCCTGGTCCTTTTTTGCTGCCGACCCCGATCGACCGGTTGTCGGCCGCCGGGTGAAAAATCCGTCGTTCCAAGAGCGGGGCCGTTTGTGAAAAGATTTGGCCGATCCGCTCCCGCACGTAAGATTTCATACTTCAAATGGCTATTTTTGTAGCATGAAATGAAATTCTATTCTGCAATGCTGCCATTTGCAGAACAAAATTTCTTAAATCAGGTTTGACAATGTCTATAAATCTTGTCAACTAAAAAGCACGGAACTTCCGGGAAACAGCAAACCCGCATCGTCAGCCACAGCCGGGATAGCGAAAACGATGTCGACCCTGACGCGCATTGGCAGAACCTTCCGGCGCACGGCCATCCAGGCGGTGCCAACCGTTCTGGGCATCGTCATCCTGAACTTCTTCCTGCTGCAGCTTGCGCCCGGCGACGCCGCCGACGTCATGGCCGGCGAGGCCGGTTCGGCCACGGTGGAAACCATGGCTGCGCTGCGCGAGCGCTTCGGGCTCGACAATCCGCTGCTCGTCCAGCTGTTCAACTATCTCTACAACCTGGCGCATTTCAGCCTCGGCTTTTCGCCGCGCTACGGCATGCCGGTCGCCGACCTGATCGGCCAGCGGCTGCCGGGCACACTGTTGCTGATGGCGGTGGCGCTGACCATCGCCATCGCACTTGGTCTCGTCCTCGGATCGTTGATGGCGGTGTTTTCGGGACACCTGCCGGATCGTCTGCTTTCGGTCGTTTCGCTGCTGTTCTATTCGATCCCGGGCTTCTGGATCGGGTTGATGCTGATCGTGCTGTTCTCGGTCAAGCTCGGCTGGCTGCCGAGCGGCGGTTCGGGAACCATAGGCAGCAACCTGACCGGCCTTGCCGGCGTGTGGGACAAGGTGCGCTACATGATCTTGCCGGCGCTGTCGCTGGCGCTGTTCTACGTGGCGATCTATGCGCGGCTGACGCGGGCGGCGATGCTGGAAGTCCAGTCGCAGGACTACGTGCGAACCGCCGCCGCCAAGGGCCTGTCGCCGACCATCATCACCATCCGCCATGTCCTGCGCAACGCGCTGATCCCCATCACCACCATGGCCGGCATGCATGTCGGCGGCATGCTCGGCGGCGCCGTGGTTGTCGAGACCGTCTATTCCTGGCCCGGCCTCGGGCGCCTCGCCTTCGAGGCGGTCATGGGCCGCGATTTCACGGTGCTGCTCGGCATCCTGCTGCTGTCGTCGCTGCTGGTCATCGTCGCCAATGCGACGGTCGATCTGCTGCACGCCTGGCTCGATCCCCGCATCGGAGTGCGCTGAATGGCTTCCACCGATTTCGTCGCGGGCGACGCCCGCACCCGCCGCGCCTATGCCGAGGCTCGCGAGCCTGCGGCACCGGCTGAACCCGAGGCGAAGAGCTGGAGCAATCTTCACGCGCCCGACGCGCGCCCCGCCTCTGCGGCGTCGGTACCGATTGCAGCCGGCGGCCGGGCGCTGAGGATTTTCCTGCGCAATCCCAACGCCATGTTCGGCGTGGTGTTCCTGTCGCTGGTCGTGCTCGCAGCATTGCTGGCGCCCGTCCTTTATCCGGCCGATCCGCTGTCGATGGTGGCGCGGCCCTTCCTTTGGCCGGGGCAGAATCCTGGCTTTCCGCTGGGCACCGATTCCATGGGCCGCGACGTGCTTTCCGGCATTCTGCACGGTGCGCGGATTTCGCTGTTCGTCGGCCTGGTGGCGACAGCACTTGGCCTGAGCTTCGGCATCCTTGTCGGCGCCACCGCCGGCTATTTCGGCGGCTGGATCGATGACGTGCTGGTGCGTCTGATCGAGATCTTTCAGACCATACCGAGCTTCGTGCTTCTGGTCGTCATGGTGGCGATCGCGCAACCGACGGCGCTTGTCGTGACGGTGGCGATCGCCGTCATCACCTGGCCGACGGTGGCGCGGCTGACCCGCGCCGAATTCCGCGCCATTCGCGAAAAGGATTTCGTCATGGCCGCGCGCAGCCTCGGCTATGGCCATGCCCGCATCATCTTTCGGGAGATATTGCCAAACGCGCTGCCGCCTTTGATCGTGACCTCGTCGGTGATGGTGGCAACCGCAATCCTGATGGAATCGGCGCTGTCCTTCATGGGCCTCGGCGATCCCAATGTCGTCAGTTGGGGTTCGATGATAGGAGCGGGCAGGGAGTTGATCCGCACCGCCTGGTATCTGACAGCACTGCCGGGGCTTGCGATCGTCTTCACCGTGCTGGCGCTGAACCTGATCGGCGATGGCCTCAACGACGCGCTCAATCCGCGCTTCTCGCAGGAGCGCTAGAGATGGCTGCCTTGCTCAGGGTCGACAATCTTACGGTTCGTTTCCCGACCACCGAGCCGGTCAGCCGGCTGAGCTTCGAGGTTGGCGAAGGCGAGACGCTGGCGATCGTCGGTGAATCGGGCTCCGGCAAGTCGCTGACCGCACTTGCCCTGATGCAGCTTCTGCCGCGCTCGGCGAAAATCCCCAATGGCAGGATCGAATTCGCCGGCAGGGACCTGCTCGACCTCGACCAGAAGGCGATGCGCAATTTGCGCGGGCGCGAGATCGCCATGATCTTCCAGGAGCCGATGACTTCGCTCAATCCGGTGCTGACCATCGGCCGGCAGATCACCGAGGTGCTGACGCTGCACGAAGGCATACGCGGACAGGCCGCGCGGAACCGTGCCATCGAGCTTCTCAACCTGGTGCGGATTCCCGATCCGCAGCGGCGCATCGACGACTATCCCCACCAGCTTTCCGGCGGCATGCGCCAGCGCGTCATGATTGCCATTGCCGTTGCCTGCAGGCCGCGCCTGCTGATTGCCGACGAACCGACGACGGCGCTCGACGTGACCATCCAGGCGCAGGTGCTCGACCTCCTCGATACGCTGCGCCGCGAACTGTCGATGGCCGTCGTGCTCATCACCCATGATCTCGGCGTCGTCGCGCAATGGGCCGACAAGGTCGTCGTCATGTATGCCGGCCGCCAGGTCGAGCAGGCGCTGCCCGGCGCGCTGTTCAAAACACCGCTTCACCCCTATACGCGCGGCCTGCTGGCGGCGTCGCCGCGGCTGAAGACCAATCTCCACTACCGTGACGCCAGGCTGACGGAGATTCCCGGCAGCATCGTCTCTGCCGCCGGCGAGAAGGGCTGCCCTTTCCGGCCGCGCTGCGCGGTGGCGCGCGACAGCTGTGCCCATTTCGTGCCCGATCTCGTCGAGGTGAGCGAGGATCGTCTCGTTGCCTGCCCCTACAGCTTCATTCCGGAGGTTGCGCATGGCGTTGCTCTCGGTCTCTGACCTCTCCACGCATTTCCACGCCCAGGGCGGCGCGCTGCGCGCTGTCGACGGCGTTTCCATCGAGGTCGGGCGCGGCGAGACGGTTGGTCTCGTCGGCGAAAGCGGCTGCGGAAAATCGACGCTCGGCAAGACCATCATGCGGCTGGTCGACCCGACCAGCGGCAAGATCGAGTTCAACGGCACCGACATCACCGTTCTCGACGCGCGCCGGCTGAAGGCGGCGCGCCGCAACATCCAGATGATTTTTCAGGACCCGTTCGCGTCGCTCAATCCGCGTCACACGATCGGCGACATTTTGACGGCGCCGCTGAAAGTCCATGGCATCGGCAACAAGGCCGAGCGGCGCAAGATCGTCGAAGACATTATCGAGCGTGTCGGCCTGCCCAGGGATTCGCTCGGTCGCTACCCGCATGAATTTTCCGGCGGTCAGCGCCAGCGCATCGGCATCGCCCGGGCACTGATCCTCAATCCGGAACTGGTCGTCTGCGACGAGCCGGTGTCGGCACTCGACCTTTCGATCCAGGCCCAGATCCTCAACCTGCTGGTCGACATGAAACGGCAGCTCGGCCTGTCCTACCTGTTCATCTCGCATGATCTGTCGGTGGTCCGCTATTTCGCTGACCGGGTGCTGGTCATGTATCTCGGACGCATCGTCGAAAGCGCCGACAATGCGACGCTGTGGACCTCGCCAAAACATCCCTACACGCGCGCACTGATGGACGCCGTGCCGGACCCGGTGCGCCGGCGTCAGGCAGCGCCGATCCATGGCGATCTGCCGAGCCCGCAGAACATCCCCAGCGGTTGCCGTTTCCACACGCGCTGCCCGCTGGCGACGGATCTCTGCCGTTCGCAGGAGCCTGCATTCCGGGCGATCGCGGCGGGGCATCACGTCGCTTGCCACTACGCCGAACCAACCCTCAACTGAAAGTTCAACGGAGCAAAACAATGTCCGATTACCGCTATCTCGGCCGCAGCGCCCTGAAGGTTTCCCCGCTCAGCCTTGGCACCATGATGTTCGGCGGGCCGACCGAGGAGACGGTCGCGCACCGCATCATCGACAAGGCGCGCGAGCAAGGCGTCAATTTCATTGACACCGCCGACGTCTACCACAATGGCAAGTCCGAGGAAGTTGTTGGCCGCGGCATCAAGGCGACGCGCGATCATTGGGTGGTGGCGACCAAATTCGTCAACTCGCATGACAAGGGTCCCAATCTCGGCGGCCATTCACGCAAATGGGTGATCCAGACCGTCGAGAACAGTCTGAGGCGCCTGGGAACAGACTACATCGACCTGTTCTATTTCCACCGCGCCGTCTTCGATGCGCCGCTGGAGGAGCCGGTGCGGGCCATCGCCGACCTGATCCGCCAGGGCAAGCTGCGCTATTTCGGCGTGTCGAACTTCCGTGGCTGGCGCATCGCCGAAGTCGCGCATCTCGCCGATGAACTCGGCATCGACCGGCCGGTGGCCAGCCAGCCGCTCTACAACATCGTCAACCGCACCGCCGAGGCCGAGCAACTGCCGGCGGCAGCCTATTTTGGTCTTGGTGTCGTCTCCTACAGCCCGCTGGCGCGCGGCGTGCTGACCGGCAAATACGAGCCCAACCAGGCGCCAGCCGCCGACACTAGGGCCGGGCGTGGCGACAAGCGTATCGCCGAGACCGAGTGGCGCCCGGAATCGATCGAGATCGCCAGGCAGATCGCGGCGCACGCAAAGTCGCGCGGTGTCTCGGCCGCCGATTTCGCGCTGGCCTGGGTGCTCAACAACCGGCTGATCACGGCGGCGATCGCCGGTCCGCGCACTGAGGAACAGTGGGACAGCTACGCCAAGGCGCTGGACTTCAGGCTGACCGCCGAGGACGAGGCCTTTGTCGACCGCCTCGTCACCGCCGGCCATGCCTCGACGCATGGGTTCAACGATCCGAGCCATCCGGTCGAAGGCCGTGTGCCGCGTTCCGAGCCGGCCGCACCGATCCCGCTGACGCGGCCTCTGCGCGCCGCCTGACGGTCAGCTGTGGACTGGCGGGGCCGGCGGCCCCGTCAGAGTCTCCAATCATTTCGCACAGATGAGAGAGACCACGAATTTCCATGTCGAACGGCTGCGCCAGAACATCGTCGTGTTGTCAGGCAACACCCATAGGCCGTCGAAATCACGGAGGCTGGCGCATCATCTGGGTGAGGCACTGCGCGAAAAACTGTCGGTCACAGTGAATTTCCTCGATCTCGTCGATGCCGGCCGCGGTCTGGGTGCTGCGTTCACGCGTAAGGAATCGACGCCGGAGGCGCTGGATGTGGTGGCCGCGGTCGAACAAGCCGACGCGCTGATCGTGACGACGCCGGTCTATAATGGTTCCTATGCTGGCCTGTTCGACCTCATCGATCCGCTGGCACTCGTCGATCGCCCAGTCCTGATCGGCGCGACGGGAGGCGGCCAGCGCCACGCGCTGGTGGTCGAACACCAGCTTCGCCCGCCGTTCGGCTTCTATTCGGCGCTGAGGGTGCCGAGCGTCGTCTATGGCAGCGACAGCGATTTTGCCGACGGCAAGCTTTTGGATCCAACGGGCCTGGGCTGGCCGCACAGGCCGTGGACCAGTTCGCGACGTTGCTTTCAGCGCGGCAGCCGAAGAGCCAACCGGTCAGGCTGGCTTCAGGCTGACGGGTATCGGGCTCGGCCAGGTGCCGGCTGCCTCGGCAAACGGAACTAAGGGGTTCGGGAAGGTCGTGAACATCTTTTAGTGTAGTAGGGTGATGGCTGCCTGGAAGTTTCGCTATTCGTGCTCCATCTGAAGGCCAAACACCGAGCGTTCGGTGCTTTGGCCGTCCTTGGAACCATACGGAACGATGCGGGAAGATTTCTGATTTTTGCCCGCGAAAAACCCAACAAAATCGACGATTTTCGTTCGCCCTCCGGGCCTACCAGTCGCCTTGATGAACAAGGCTTTGCGTCGAGGGTAGACAACCTGGTTAGACAGTCGGTCAGACAAACCGCTTCAGAAGCTTCGCCATGCCCTCCACGGCGAGCCGCTCCTGCTCCGTATCGACTTTTTTATTGAAATCCCGAATTCGGTGGCCTTACAAGACCGATGTTGCCATTGCTCGTAGGTCGGCTGTGATGGATAACGTGGTTCCATTCCGCAAGGCCGTGCCTTGCGTCGAAGTGACAGAAACCTGCGGCGAATGGTTCGTCCGCGTGGTTGAGAAAGATCAGGAAATTGCCAGGTCATTCAATCAGGAATCGTTCGCGTTGTCCTTTGCAGAAGGCCAGCGGATACGCCTAGGGCTAGCGAAGGTCGTGCGCCTGTAGGGCGCTGTGGGGCGGCATTGTAGGCATTCAAGCATGAGCGGAACCTAATTTGCAGCCGCAAATTAATGTCCAATGAATGAACTCCCAAACCGGAAAAAACTCGTGCCTGACCCTCAACCTCGGCGCGGCTCCAACAAAGGTGTGTTGCTAGCGGCTGCAGCGCTGCTGTTTGCCTTTCTCGCTCTTATTCTGTTTGGGTTTTTTCAGTAAGTGCGCGCGGCGCCGGCTTCCTAGAGAGGGCAGAGCACCTGCCGACGTGATCTTCGATCGCTCGCGTCCTTGCGGCGGGGCGACTATCCAAGCCGGCTCGGTTCGTCGCTCCTGACGGGTTCGGCGGTCCCACCACAGCAGGATGATCATTCGGCAATTTTTGGCAGCGCCGGTATTCAACTCACGCCCAAAGCGATTGAACTGAAGCTGGCCGTCGATGTCGTGACTGACGCAGCATGAGCCGAACAGGCGAGGCAAGCGCAAGCCTTGGGGCCCAACCTCAGACAGACGAAGCACGCTCGTGCAGTCTGGAGACAGCGCAACGAGTTATTCATTCGGGCGCCTTCGCATCACCAGCGGAACGAAAGAGTTAACTGGCGGTTTACTAGGGAAGGATTGCAGGACGAAAAACATTGAGGATTTCTGCCATGACAATGTTGTTCGAACCACTCGACTCTGAAGGTTACAAGCGCAGCGTGGTCTACCATGCGGCACGCTTGTCCATGCTCCACAATCGAATGCTGAAGCGTTTCGACAAGGTCGATAAAGCGGCTGAAAAGGTTGAAGCCGAGGTGGAGTTGTTTGATGAAGCTGTTCGCACTCTCTACGAATGAGCGGCATGTTGACCGCCGACGTTCCTGCTAGCGCGTATACGGGCGCGGGGTTCACCGTTGCGTTACCAGGCGATGTCGCGCCGCGTATTTGGGCTTGATAAGCACGATCTAATGTATACGATTCACCCAGCCGGCCTGGCTCCCCCGCCATCGGGCCGGTCAGGCCCGACGGTTCAACGCACCACCCCAAACGACTGTCGGGCCGCTAGGACTCTCACTGCGCAGCCGGGTTCATGCTTTGCCTTTTTTTCTCGAAAAGCGCGAGCTTGGTCATATAACCAATTCTGATTTTTGCATGGCATTGGGTGCAGTTGAAGTTGGATATCACCTTCAACCACGATCCCTTTTTTATGATGACATGAGAACAGTTTGGACATTCCAGTTCCAGGTACTCGTCCCCCATATCGTTTGAAATCGGCACTACGACACTCCCCAACAGTTGCCCGTGAAACTTGCGCTTCGAGATCGGCCGGCACCTCCGTGCTCAAACCCCGAACGTGGGTCCTTGGCAGATGTTCCGCAATCCGACCTCTGGCGACCGGGATCGGACCTAAGTCCAAATCGCCGCCAACAGGCCGAGAAGTGGAACCCCGGCGGATGCTTTTTGAACGCTGAATTTCCGTCCTCGCCGGTCGTAGTCCGCCGTCCTCATGGCCAAGCGCCAATGTTGCCCTTTGTGAGACTGACCTCGTCCGGCCTACCAGGTCGCCAGGGCGCAACTCCGGTAATAATGCGGCGGAGCGAATGTCAGCGCGAAGCTGTGCGCAGGGACGCCAACTCGCTGACAGCAGCAAGGATGACAGCATCGGTTGCCGGCTTCGGCAGGAATCTGCAGTCGCGGAAAGCCGCGGGAACGTCGGCGGGGCCAAATCCCGACAAGAAGGCAAAGGGGATGCCTCGCGCCTGCAATATCCTCGCCACCGGCAGACCCGTTTCACCGTTCAGCTGGATGTCTAGCAACGCCACGTCAATCTTGTCCGATTCGACAAGACGCAGAGCGGCGGATACCGACGGCACAGGTCCGACCACCTGATAACCGGCGCGACGCAGCCGCGCGGCAGTGTCCTGCGCGACTAGCCATTGATCCTCAACAATCAGAACACTCACGCTTTCGCTCACGGCCCCTCTCTGCGATTGACCGGAAATGAGATGTCGATCCGAGACCTTCGGACAGTTGTTTCGACATGTCCGCAAACCTATAGGTAACCTCTCCATGCAGCAAGGTGAGGCTGATGCTGGAGCGGAGGCGCTTCCACCGACCACTTGCTGAATTACCGGAGCCGAAGATTAGCGCGTCAATGGAGCTGCGGTCCGCGCCTCCGCTCCATCAGAGTTGGATAGGCGTTTACCCCTCTCCACGATCCACAAAATCTAAAAGCCGCCGTACCGCGCCATTGGCTCTTCAAAGCATGAGCAGCACCTCTCTCTCCATCTTTGGCGACCTGAGATTGCAATCGGTCAATGAGCGTCAGAAGTGCGATGCACCGAGTTTGTGCCTGCAGTTTTTCGAAGGAAAGGCTTGAGAATTCATGATTTCGGAGCAGGTTTGGCTGGCGCATGAGCGCCGCAGATCTATACTGGGGAGATCAAGCGATGGGGTCGGCCATGAGCAAAGAGTTCAGTGTAGCTGATGCCTATGGCGCCGGCCGCGCCATGTTCATGGGACTTGAACTGCTGGTTTCGCCCGGTGCGCTCGTCCCCAGACCTGAGACCGAGTTGCTCGGCAAGACCGCGCTTGGTGTGTTGCATCAGATGAACCTGCCGGCTCCGCGCATAGTTGATATGTGCTGCGGCACTGGGAATCTGGCGTGCGCGATCGCCTACCATGTGCCCAGCGCCCTTGTCTGGGCAAGCGATCTCACCGATGAATGCGTCGAAACGGCACGCCGCAACACCTCACATCACGGCATGGCTGAGCGTCTTTCGGTGCTTCAGGGCGACTTGTTCGACTCTCTCATCGGCCTTGGGTTAGACGGAACTATCGACGTAATCGTCTGCAATCCGCCTTACATTTCTGAAAAGCGGCTCGAGGGCGACCGCGCCCATCTGATCGAGCTTGAGCCGCGCGAGGCGTTTGCAGCCGGCCCTTACGGCCTGAGCATTCATATGCGCGTACTGAAAGACGCACCGCGATACCTGCGGCGTGGCGGCATCCTGCTCTTCGAGGTCGGGCTTGGCCAAGACCGACAGGTAGCGGGTCTGCTGGAACGCAGCAAGGCATTCGAGAACATCCGTTCGGTCTCGAACGAAGCGGGCGAGGGCCGGGTGGTTCTGGGGCAAGTCAAGACGCAGGCATGAATCCTGCGACAATCAGACCAAATACGGGGCTGCTCTGGGCGTTACGCTTACCCATCAGTTCATTTTGCGGATGATGTATTGCTCGATCCCCTGGATGGAATCGAGGTTTTCAGGCAGAAGTTCGCTATCCTCGACGGTAATGCCAAAGGTCTCCTCGATGAAGCCGATAATCTCAAGCACACCCGTCGAGTCGACAATGCCTTGATCGAGCAAGGATGCGTCATCCAGCAATGCCTTGACGTCGCTGACGTAGAAATTCGAAACCAAGAAACTACGAATCTGCTCGCTGTAGATTCCGGTGCGTTCCTTGATGGTCAACATGAATTCGTCCTCCGTGGCGTCACCATTAAATCAGCGACTTGGTTCTGGCCCCGTATCATGACAGCGCCGTTTTCTTGAGTTTTCCCGTGTCCGTCATCGGCAGGTTCGCCACAACGACGATGGATTTCGGGACCATGAAGTTTTCCAGACGCTTCTGGCACTCCTTCTGCAGTTCCCTTTCGCCAATGGCTCTTCCATGCTCCATCACCACAAAAGCTTTCACCGCTTGCCCGAGGAGCTCGTCGGGAACACCTATGACAGCCGCTTCTCGGACTCCTGGAATGTCCATCAGTACATTTTCCACTTCCCTTGGCGCCACCTTCTCGCCTCGCGACTTTATGATCTCATCCCCACGGCCAACGAAGTAGAGGTAACCCTCCGTATCCATCCGGCAGTAGTCGCCGGTGTATAGGACCTGCTCGCCGGGCAGCGGGCCGGGTTTGAGTTTCCTGGCCGTTGCCTCGGGCTTGCCCCAATACCCGTTCATCACCGTTGCGCCGCGAATGACGAGTTGGCCGACAACGCCTGGGCCTATCCGCCTGTCATGCTCGTCAACGATCCACATCTCCGTATTCGGGATTGCGATCCCTACGCTCAATGGCTTTCGCTCGAGGTCCTCTGGCGGCAAATAGGTGCAACGTTTGCATTCGGTGAGACCGTACATCGAATAGATGCGTGCACCCGAAAACAGCTCGCGAAGCATGAAAATATGCTTGAGGGGTAGGGCTGCCGCAGTGTTTGTGACGTAGCGGATGCTCGAGAAATCCTGGTCTTTGAGGGACCTGAGTTCGGAGAGTGCGGCAAAGATTGTGGGCACGCCGGGAAAGCCCGTAACTCCCTCCTGCCTGATCAACCCGAGGATCTGTGCCGGGAAAGCGAACGAGCGTTCGAGCACCAGCCGGGCGCCGGTACGAAAAGCCATGATCATCTGGTACAGTCCATAATCGAAGGCGAGGGGTAGGACATTGAGGATCACCTCGTCCTCGGCAATCGCCAGGTAGGAAGCGACAGACGCGCACGCGGCCATCATGTTTCTGTGCGTCAGCATCACGCCCTTGGGTTCGCCCGTCGACCCGGACGTGTAGATGATGGCTGCCAGATCAACATCGATGCACTGCCGTGCCGGCGGCGTATCCGCGCCATTGGCGAGGGCGGCGTCCCAGCGCACGGCAAACGGCAGCTGGGCGAGTTCGACGTCGTCGATAGGTCCCGATACGATCACCCGCAGAAGTGACGGGCAGCCGCGCGCCGGCTCGCGGAAGATCGCTTGCAGATGGCCGTCCGTGATGAGCGCCGTCGGCCGGCAGTCGTTGAGCAGATAATCGAGCTTGTCGCTCTTGGTGAGCGGGTTGACGATGCACACCACCGCATTCGCCTTTAGCACCGCCCAGAAGCTAACCACCGTCTCGACGGTGTTGTCGGCGAAGATCATCACGCGATCACCGCGAACGACTCCGGATGCGGACAGGTCCCAGGCGATCGCGTTGGCTCGCGTTTCGAGTTCGAGGTAGGTGACACGCTGCCTGTTGCACACCAGCGCCACCTTACTTCCGTGTCGGCCGGCGGAATGGGCGAGGTAGTCATGCAGCAATGGTACGGCATCATGCAACATACAGGCGCTCTTCCCGATGTTCGCAGTCGACGTCGACGCTGAGCGTGCATTCGAGCGTTGCACTGGGACAACCCGCGACGAACTGCTGATGAAGAAGTTGGGTCGACAACACGCCGACCAGCGCCATGTTGTCGGCATTGGACAGGTCGCCATCGCCAGTTCTGGCCTGGCATTTGGCAAGCAGGTGCGTGACCGCCTTTGGATCGAAGACATTCGCCTCGCGCAGGGCCGTCTGCGAAACCGCCTCGCGAGCGTAATCCGGAGCGTCTGCGCCGACGAAGCAAAGCGCGTTGGGCGCACGGAAGGGCTGCTTCTTGCGGGCTATGATCTCGGAGGGCAGGATGGGTGCCGCCATGCGCTTCAGCACGTGCTTCTCATCGAGGCCGCGGAGTTTGAAGGAGGGCGGCAGCGAATTCGCGAGCCTCACAAGTTCATCGTCCAGGAACGGGAAGCGACCCTCGACGGAGTGAGCCATCAGCATCCTGTCGCCTTGCGAGGAGAGCAGATAGCCCGACATCAGTGTTTGGACCTCGAGATACTGGTCCTGCGCAAGAGGGCCCCAACGGGCAAACTGCGCGGGCAGACGGGCGAGCAACTCGGACACGGCGTCGCGGCCCTGCGTTTGAGCGCGCATGTCGGTCGTAAACAAGCGCTTGATGGCCCTGGTGGTTTGCCAGCGCGTTTCATGAGCAAAGCCCGGCGCGTCGTAAGCCTGAATATTTCGCCCGAAGAACTGACGCGCCATCGCCTGCTGTTGCACCGGCGAGCGGGTGAGATAAGGGTAAAGGCGTTCCAGGAGCCGAGAGCGGCGTGTCGATGTCGGGTGGCGCCCCCAGAAGCGGCGGACCTTGCCTTCGCGGAACAGGTCGTAGCCGGCGAACATTTCGTCAGCGCCTTCGCCGGTCAGCACGACCTTGATGCCACGCTCGCGCACCAGGCGCGAGAGCAGGAAGAGCGGCGCCGGGGCAGTCCTCAGTATCGGGCGCTCGGTGTGTTGGATTACCTCCGGAAAGATTCCGGCGATATCTCTGCGCGAAACGACCACTTCATGGTGCTCACTGCCGATCGTCTCGGCAACCATTCGCTGGAAGCGGGTCTCGTCATATTCGGCGTCGGCAAAACGCAAGGAGAAGGTTTGGAAGCGATCGCCCGCGAAGCGCCTCGCGAGCGCGGCCACAAGCGAACTGTCCAGCCCTCCGGAGAGGTAGCACCCGACAGGCACGTCGGCGCGCACCATTCTGAGCGCCGTCGCGGCCTCAAGAGCGCTAGACACGCGGTCCACCGCGTCGTTGGAGGACCCGGGGAACTCGCCCTGCCGCGATCCGAAATTGTCGGGATAGGAAGGCTGCCAAAAAATCCGCTCACGAACGGTGCCATCCTGATAGATGCGGACACGACCCGGCTCGAGTTCGTTGATTCCGTGGAAAACTCCTTGCGGCGGAACGACCGTCCAGAGCGTGAACGTCTGATCGATGCCGGCGGGATCAAAGGCGCGAGGGATGGTTCGATCGGCCGCGAAAATGGCTTTCACTTCGCTGGCGAAATAAAGCCGGTGCGCATGCTCGCTGAAATACAGCGGGCAAATGCCGAAGCGGTCGCGCGACAATACGAGACGATTGGCCACTGAATCCCAGATCGCAATTGCCCATTGGCCGTTCATCCGCTCGAAGGCCGTTTCTCCCCACTCACGATAGGCGTGCAGCGCGACCTCCGTGTCGCTGCGGGTTCGGAAGCGGTGGCCGAGTGCCGTGAGTTTTTCACGCAATTCGACGTAGTTGAATATCTCGCCGTTGAACACGATCCACGTCGTATCGCCTGTATCCGCCATCGGCTGCTGGCCACTGGAAAGATCGACGATGGACAGGCGCACATGCGCCAGCCCCGCGCGTCTGTCCCGGTAGAGACCGCGCCCGTCGGGACCGCGATGCGCCAGCGCGCCCATCATCTGCATCAGCGCCTGCCGCGAAGGAGAAGCCGCTGTGGCATTCAGCGCCACGATTCCAGCGATGCCGCACATGCTCGGTCAATCTCCGCCTTCGGCGGACAGCAAAGGCCGCGCGTGAAGATAGTGGGCCGCCCTTCGTTTCGCTTCGATGTCCTTGAACACTTTCTGAAGCTGGGGCTCGGTGAGGCCAGCAACCGCCGCGAGCTCATTGCTGGCGACCCCGTGGTTCAGGCCGTAGAGGCATAGATCCATCAGGTGATAGGGCAGCGCGAAATAGAATTCTTCCTGGCTTTGGGTCATGGAAAAGGTGTCGGTGGTCGGTGGCCGCTGCCGGATTTCATCATCCACCTCGAGATATTCCGCGAGTTGATAAACCTGGGTTTTGTAAAGGTGAACGATCGGCATCACGTCGGCGGCTCCGTCGCCCTGCTTGACGAAAAAGCCCTGGTCGTACTCGAGGCGATTTGGAGTGCCGACAACCGCGTATTTGAGGCGGTCGGCGTGATAGTATTCCGTCATCTTGCGCAGGCGCTGCTTGTAGTTTGTCGCAGCAACGATCTGCAGATAGGCAGCTGGCGGCAGACGCACGTTATCTACTTTACCCTGCGGATCCTGGACCGTGAGGCGAGTTATATTGAGCCCGCTGCTCTCCAGAACCGACGCGATCACCAGCTTGCATTTCCACCCTTCCCCATAGTCGGGAACGACGGTCTGGATCGCATCGATCTGCCGGCGGTAGGCCCCAATGGCCTCCAGTGCCGGTGCTATGTCCTCAAGGACGCTTTCAATGCCAAGCTGTGCCGCGACGCGGCGGCCAAGTCTCAGGGAGTCGCCGGAAGAATCCCGCTCCGGCATGAACAGTCCCAGGACCTTGTCTTTCCCGAACGCGCGCATGCACAAGGTCGCGACGACGGAGCTGTCGATACCGCCGGAAAGACCGACAACCACGCCGCGACGATGCAGGGTGCCGAGAACCTGAGTGCGCAAGGTGTCAACGATGCGATCGACCTCCGCGCGGGCATCGAGCGTCAGCATGTCCTTGCTGAATTCCGGAATTATGTCGATGACAAGTCCTCCCTTTTGCGAGATTCGGCGGGGGAATAGGTCTGCACGATGGCCGTCTCGATAAGCGGACGGTTGGTGGCAAGGTTTGGTTCGACGACAAGGTCGATGTGGCTGCCCGTGATCGAAATGACGTCCAGGTGTGCCAAGACGCTGTCCCAGCCCAAGGCCCGCGGCATTCCCTCCCTGCGACATCGGAACAAGGTACCGGAGAGGGGCAGAGCCGGTTTCGGTGCCTCAAGCCACTGGAAGAATGACTTCGCCCTTAAAACCTCCTGCAGTTCCAGTTTGGTCCTGAAGATCGTCGGGTTGAACTCTCCATTGGCAAATCTGTCCAGAATCCTGGCCAGACGCGCTTCGCCGCCCACGGCGACGGTGATCTTCGCAAGGGCTCTGCAAGCCATCCGGTGCGCGGATATGCGGTTGGTGCGAATACGATAGAACGTACGGGTAACTGTCTCCCAATGGTTGCTCGGCTCGTCCAGAAGGCTCGTGTCGAGGATGCCCAGGAACCGCACCGTTCGCCCGGCCTTCATGAGCCGTGCGGCAACCTCGAATGCAACCGCGCCACCCAGAGAATGGCCGAGAAGTCGCACGGGGCCCGCAGGTTGGATGCGGCTTATCTGCTCGAGTGCGGCGCCAGCCATGGCGCTGAGGGTGTTGTGTCCGTCCAGTATCGCCGCAAGGCTCGGATATCGGATGGGGTTTACACGGGCGACTTTCCCCATGGCGGCTGCGAACGCAGCCAGGCTCGGACCATAGCCAACGGACCCTGGAAACAGGAAAAGAATCGGGGGGTGGTGCTTCTTTTCGCGCCCTTCGCCTAACCGTGCAGAGACGACCGCCTCAACCATCTCGTCCAAGCTCATGCCGACGGTGAATGCCTCGAGGCCCAGCTCTTGCCCGATGGCGTTTTCGATTGCCATGACGCAGTGCAGCAGCTGCAGCGAATCTCCTCCAGCATCATCCCAGTTTCCCGTGGCAGTGCCTGTGTTGAGAACCTGCGTCCACGCGTGCTGCACTATTTGACGCGTGTCCTTTGCTCCTCCGGCGGGCGGAGCATCGAGAGTGGACGACCGGGCGGCTCGCGCCCTCCTTCCGTGCGAACGATCTATCTCGGCCAGTGTTGCCAAATCGACCTTACCTCCCGACAGGCGTGGGATTGCGTCAACGGTGTGCAATCGCAAGGGACGCAATGGTGCCGGCAAGGTCATCCTGAGGAGCTGGCGAAGGTCGTCCGCAAAAGCGCCGCCTGTGAAGCGCTGGGGAACCACGAAGGCGATGAGTTCCTGCGCGGCCGTTACCATCACCACGGCATCCGCCACTGAAGGCGCGCAACGCAAGACCCGTTCGAGTTCGGCGGGCTCGATGCGTCGACCATTGATCTTGATCTGGCGCCCTTTGCGGCCGACGATCCTCAAGATGCCATCATCGTCGAGCCGAACGAGGTCCCCGGTCGAGAAAAGCCGAACCTCGGGATCGTCGGGGTCCGGCTGCGCGGGAACGACTACACCGTTCTCCCAATGACCGAGCAGGACATAGCGGCTTTTGATCAGAAGCTCTCCACTTTCGCCTGGCCCTACATTGCGCTCCGCTTCGTCGACGATAGCGAATGTCATACCAGGGAGCAGCCTGCCGACGGGAACCGACGCGTCTTGCTCGGGCCAGTCAGGCGGCAAGAACCATTGCGAACCGATGGTTTCAGTCGATGAGTAGCCGATCTGGATCAGACACTGGTCCGAAACGGCTTTGCGCAGCAAAGCGATGTCCGTCCATGACACTTTCTCCCCACCGATCCGGGCCACTCTGAGCGGCCAGGAAGCTTCGGCGGGCGCCTCAGCCAGGAGGGCTCGAAGCAGTGCCGGCACAAGATAGGCGATCGTCACACCTTCGGACTGCAATCGAGCGCGCGTAGCGCGCAGGCCGACAGCCTCCACCTCGAGAAGATGCAACGTGGCGCCCGTCAACAGCGCCGCAAAGATCTCCCGGCAACCGGCGATTGTGGCTGGCCCGGTCAGCGGCAGGAAAACGTCATCCGCGCTGATATGGCACGCATCGACATATTGCCGGACCCGCCATAGCAGGCTGCGTTGGCAGTTGACGATTCCCTTGGGGCGCCCGGTGCTGCCCGAAGTGTAAAGCACCAATGCGGGCGCATCGACCGAAACCATAGGGGGCTTATGCTGCTGTTCTGGGTGTTGATCGTTGGACGCCACGGCGGCCGCAATTTCGATCCAGATGATCTCTTGGGCCAATTCGACCGGGCGAACATTTTCGGCGCCTATAATCGCGCCGAGCCCCGCGGCACTGACTATATCGAAAATGCGAGAGGCGGGATCTCTTGTGTTGAGCGGAACCGAAGGCCGTCCCGCCGCCATGGTCGCCAACATCGCCACAGGATACCAAGCGGAGTTTGCTTGCAGGATGCCGATGGCCTGCCCTTCGGGGACGACGGCAGCGATATGAGTTGCCAGCGTCTCGACCGCCCGGAAAAGCTCAGAAAAAGTCAGGCGGTTCGCGCCGTCGCTGATTGCGAGCTTGTCAGGATACCGCCTGGCGACATCTCCAAGGTGGTCGAAGATTGGAGTGTCCGCAAATTTGGCACCCATCTGTCGGTAACGGCGCCAGACTGGCCCCCCTTGGTCAAGATCATATTCGGGAACGACTGACCACTTTCGGGTGGGTCGCAGATCCACCTGTAGGTTTTGATTTGCCACTTCCGAATGCAAACACACTGAGGACATTCAGGGCCCCGCCAAGCTGACGGTCGAACATCGCTCGCCGCGGAGATCTTTTCATCAATCATTCGGATGATGCCTCGATCTTGCCTAGCCAGCGCTTCCCGAGCGTCCTTCAGAAGTTTTGCCATCTGTGTCCAGCACCGGTCGTTTTTCCTTGCAAGCTCCGTCGAGCGCAAGACGGCTTGCCCAGGCAAACGGAGCGATCGGCATCTCCGCTAGAATCCGGGCTCGGTGCCCAGATTCACTGACTGGAACAATCATTCAAATGAACGTTGGTGTGATCGGAAATCCGGCTAAGCTTGATCCGTAGGGGAATGACTGCTCGTTTCGGAGACGCTTGAGCATATGATCATCGAGTTGTTTGGGCCGCCTGGCGCGGGTAAAACCACGCTGCTTCGCGGCCTCTGCCAAGGGCTGGCGAGACACGGCATCAATGTGAAGACAGTAAATGGGTATCGCCTGATTGAACATGGATCGGCTCAGGATGACGCTCCGGAAATCCGCCACGGCATAGGGCGAATTGGCAAGAAGATTGCCACATCCGGTCCTATCTTGCTGTCGACCTTGCCAAAGGACAGTGTCGCGGCCCGGCTTCTGGCATCGATCCCTCTTCGAAGCCGCGTGTGGTCATGGCGCATGAAGGTCGACATCGCCCAACTGTGCCAGTCCTGGCTCCAAGCGCGGGAGTCGCCCGGTTGCTTCATCTTCGAAGAGGGCATGATTCAGGCTTTGTGTGCGCTGGGTGTGCTGGCTAGAACTCCAAGCCTCGACGCGGTCCGCAAGTGCCTTGCGTTCCTGCCGCGGCCGGATCTCGTTGTGCAACTCGACGCGCCGCAGGAAACGTTACGCCGCCGTCTTGTGGATAGGCATGCGCAGCAACCGCTCCTCGAGGTTGTGCTGTTCGAACTTGGCGTGGACAAAGGATTAAGGCAGGCCGAAATCTCAAGAGAGGTCGGCGAGTGCCTGCGCCAGGACCGATGGCCGTTGATACAAGTCAATGGTGCTGAACCTCACGACGTGGACGGGGTCGTCGCGCGCGTTCTGGGAGAGCATGTTGGTCATGCTGCCTAGGCTGGCCCATGACCTATGATCCATGACACATTTATGCATTTGGCGCCAAGCCGGGCAGCATCTGCCGCCAAGCGCGCAATCATGTCGAATCGTGCTGATCGAGCACTTCGAGCATGGTCGTCAACATGCTTCCGACTTCCTCAGAAATTTCCTCGGGGCGGATTCCCGCTCTGATGGCATCCGCCGTTGCTTGGTCCGCAAGTTTCGCCGCAAGAGCCGGATCGGCCTTGGTGTAGAGTGGGATCTTATCCTCTACCCATTTCTGCAGGAATTCGATGCCGCGCGCGCTCATACCAAGTACAAGCTCGGCGGGGCTTCTTGGTTCCGTCAGCCATATTCAAGAACGTCAGACCATCTTGCTCAGGCTGACGTTCCTACGGTCACGTCACGATGAACGAGGACGCCGTCAGAGCCAGATGTGGCGATAGAGTGGCAAATTGGATCTGATGTGCGCCGCCCGAGCCGTCGCTGTCAAAGGAAAGCGCGCCGGTCGTGCTGTTATAGACGATGTGATCGCCGCTGTCGTGCGCGGCCCTGCCGGCGTAGAACGCCGAAGAGGGAAGGGCGCCGGTATGCAGGCCGGCAAACACGGTGTGGTCGAGTTGGATCTTGTCGTGGCCCACTTTGAAATCGGTGACCTTGTCGATATTGCCGACCTTGAGAGCCGAATCGAAGACAAAGACGTCGTTGCCGCCATGTCCCGTCAGAACGTCTCTCCCGCCACCGCCGTTGATAGTGTTGCTCCCGGAATTGCCATCAATGGTTTGGGCGAATTCGTTTCCCGTGAGCTTGATGGCGGCAGTTCCCAATTTGCTGGTGGTCGCAAGATGCTCGACCTGCGAGCCGGCCGACAGCGCGTAGCTGACCGATGCCAGCACGCTATCGTTGCCGCTGTGCCGCAGTTCCACCACCTTGTCGCCGGCGTTGTTGACATAGTAGGTGTCGTTGTAGCCGCGGCCCATCATCGTGTCCGCGCCAGCGGTGCCGCGAAGCACATCCGCGCTACCCGTGCCGTAGAAAATGTGATCGCCGGTGCTGGTCGGAGGGATACTTGTGGGCGGAGGCACTGTGCTGGTAGGCGGCGGCGTCGGTTCGCTGGCCGAAGGACCGCTTGCGGTGCTCTGGTTGTGTTGAAGGAACAGAGCCTGCAGCGTCGGCGAGCTCTCAAGCGCCGTGTCGCCCTGTTGAGAACCCCAAGCATAGGCATAGTCGAAGGCCGGCGAAGGCGCTACCTTGGCCCAGTGGTCCAACATGGTCTTTTCCTGAGCAACGCTGGGCAGGACATAGCGACCGCCCGTGTCGGTCGTCCAGTCGCCGCCGCCGAAGGTCTGATACACGGGAACGACCTGACTGAGCGGGATGCCCGAGGCGACGGCCGCCGCCACAGTCCTGTCGATCATGTTGTAATCAATCGTGCTTGTTCCGGTCCGTACCGGGTAGGGATCCAAGCCGTAATAGTCGATATGCGTGTTGGCAGGATTGAATGTGTTTGAAAAGTCGGGGTTAGCGGAAGACCCCATGTTCATCATGGTTATGAAGGTCTTGGCGCCGGGCAGGTGGCTGTGGATCCAGTCTGACTCCGCCTTCAGATCAGCGGCGGTGGCATAAGTTCCCCATTTGCCGGTCGGGTCCGGCTCATCGACCAGGAAGAAGCCAAACACTTTCGGATTGCCGATGAAGGGCGTGACCTTCTGGATAAAGGAGGAGGTTGCACCATCTGCTTCATTGAGCCACACCAGGCCTTTCTGGCCGGCCGGCAAGGCGTTGAGCTGGTCCAAGGAAGATACATCAACAAGATTGAATCCGGCTTTCGCGACCTCGGAGGCCGACCCGCCCGAGGCGTAATGGAGTGTTGTCATTGACATACCCTTCGTCCGATTCGGTAGGCGCCCCACACCTGCCTAGGGAAAGGATCCATTAGCGACAAATCAAATACCGGCGCCCCTTGATAGAATCTTTGATCAGCGTCCGAAAAACACAACAGCCTCGATGCTACGCTTGCCTCAGAGGTATGTAGATGATCCAAGTATGGGGTGCTCAAGCCTGCAACGAAAGCATTGCAGCGACGTCTGCCGGAGCGCCTTGTGCGTTTGCAGTGGCGGTAATCGGCCAATGCGCGCTTCGGTTGAGCCACCGCCCAAATGCGCGCTCCCGCAGGATTTCTTCGAGCTCAGACCGCAAAGGAATCGCGTCCTGGCGAAGCCCTCCCATTGCAGCCGCTCAATGCTCTTCGTGAAAAGCCTCGGCGCCAAAATGAGCAAGGCAGTACTCCACAAGGTCATGCGAGGCGCGCGCCGCTGGCAATTGCGGAGAGGCACTGAACTGGATCCCACCGGGTTCAACGGAAAGGCGGGCGTGCCGGTCCGAATGACGGCGAGCATGGCAACGCGGTCGCCCATCCGCGGGAAGAGGCGGCTGGTGGTCCGACCATATCCAGAGACCGGGTGAAAGCCTGTTCCAGACGAAGCGCTCGGGAGAACTGGCGGTGCGAGTCATCACACCATCTGGGCGCGATGTTGATCCGGCGTGAGAAGGCGGGCGGAAGTTGCTTTGAACGCGGCGCGCGGACCTTTCGAACACAGCCCTTTTTTATATCCGGCCCGCCGTGTCGTACGCGAAGGTGCCGTCATTGCACCGTCAGACCGGATGAATCCAACTCACTGACCGAGGTGACAGCGATTGTGGCTGCATTGCCGCATCGTTGATCAGCTTGCTTCATGCAAACAGACGAGGACAGCACGAAAGCCTGCTCCTAGCGTGGGACTGGCTGTTGTGTGTTCAGGGGCGATGAAACCGGCCATGGAAACCGCGGATAGGATCAGCTGTTTTATGCGATTGGTATCGCATCCAGGAGCGACAGGATGAGTCCGCATCTGGTTTGCGTTGGAGGCGAGGATCATAGACTAAGAATCCCGTTTCTTTTGGCGCTTCGCGAAAGGGGTTTTCAAGTCACTGCCGTTTCGAGTGATCTCGGAGCCGCCTTTTCACCCCATGGCATTGCCCATCGCCGATTCGGGTTCGACCGCTTTGGCAGCGGCGGTGCAGAATGGGGTGCTGTCAGCGCGATCCGTGAACTGATGTCCGAACTGCGTCCGGACATCATTCAAAGTTTCGACACCAAGCCCAATCTCCTAACTCCACTGGCGGTGCGCGGGCACGTTCCCGTCGTTCGCACCATCAACGGGCTTGGTTGGACATTCTCGTCGCGGGAGCCGCGGGCCCTGGCATTGCGTCCTTTCTTTTGCGGCCTTCAGGGGGTGGCGTCTCGTTGGACAGCCATGACCGTCTTCCAGAATAGTGATGATCAGGCCTTCTTCGAGCGCTACCGGCTGGTGACTCGCGGCAAAGGGCGACTGATCCGGAGTTCTGGCATCGACCCCGATGCATTCTCGATGGCAAGGTATCGTGGTCCTTCGGCTGCCACGATGCGCGAGGAACTTGGCCTTCAATCGGCCCAGGTCATAATATTTGTCGGCCGGCTCACGCGGCAGAAGGGGATTCCAACCCTCATCGAGGCGGTTCCTCGCGTTATCCGCGAGAGGCCCAACGCGCGTTTCGTACTTGTCGGCCCGCAAGACTCCGAAGGTCCGTTTGCCGTCAGCAGAGCCGATATCGAGCGCCATGTTCCCCACGTTGTCGCATTGGGGCCAAGGCGCGACATTCCAGCCCTCCTTGGGATGGCGGATCTGTTTGCGTTTCCGACGCAATATCGCGAGGGAATTCCGCGTGTCCTGCTGGAGGCGGGATTGTCCGGATTGCCGATCGTCGCCTCGAATATGCCGGGCTGCAACGATGTGGTTGAGGATGGCTGGAACGGCTATCTCGTGGCGCCGCGCGATGCGGATGGCTTGGCCTCCCGGATAGTCGATCTTCTTTCCGACCCCGCCCGTGGCAAGACGATGGGCAGCCGTTCCGTCGGATTCGTGCGGGAGCGGTTCTCGCTGTCGTGGGTGATCGACCAGTATTGCGACCTGTATAAGACAATACTGGGTGGCAGATATCGCAGCAGGCTTGTTCAAGCTGCGCAGGCGAATCCGAGGGAAGAGGCGGTGCCAAGCCCCCATCGACTGGGTGAGGCGCGGCAATGATGCGTGATGCGCTTCTGGCCTTCGGCGTCGCGATGTCCTACGCGGCGCAACTCAGCATCCCAGGGCTGCCCTTCGGCTACAGCGAACTGTGCCTCACGCTCTGGATAATGCTGTCGATGACGCGAATCCTTGCTGGCGGCCAACTGGAGGTTACGCCGGCCCTGGCCAAGCTTGGGCTTTTCTGGCTGATCCTGGCGCTTGCCATGGGCGTGGGTTACATCATCGGTTTTCTGACAACCACGTTGTTCATGGATCCGTTGTTGCACGACACGCTGGCCTATGTGCTGTTGGCGTGCGTCACCTGTCTGGCCGCTGCGGAGCCCAACGCGTCTTTCCGTTTGCGTCGTATCGCCTGGTGGATGGTTGCTATCGCGAATGCGGGCTTCATCATTCAGGTAGGGCTTGGCTTCGGCTGGCTCCATCAGGCTGGGGTCGAGCCCTGGTACTGGGACCGCTTCTGCGGATGGTCCGACAATCCGAACCAGCTTGCGCTCTACTGCGCCCTGCTCGGTCCACTGGCCTTGCATCTTGCCACAACCACCAGCAATAAATGGGGAAGATGCCTTGCCCTATGCAGCCTCATATTCACCGTTTACGTCGGAAGGCTGACAAAAAGCGATACCTACCTTTATACCACGGTCCTGGCTTGTCTGATCCTTCTCGGGCTGCGGGTCCGGGCCTGGCTGACGAGCGACGGCAATAAGGCGAGCCTTTCAAGGCAGCTTGCCGTCCTGATGGCCGTTGGCTTCCTGCCGCTGGCCCTGTCTATAGCGCCCTATGCCCTCGGCGAGGCCTCCAGCGCCGAAGACTTCGCCAAGAGCCTGACCAAAGACAAGGGCGGGGAAGCGACTGCCCAAACCGCGGCGCTTCGCCTCTACCTCTGGAATGCAGCCTTGGAGAAGGGGGCACGATCGGGATCGCTTGGACTGGGTCCGGGCCCGCATCTAGATAGTCCGCCCGTGGTCAATCAACAGTTTTTGCCGCGGCCCTTCGAGGCGCACAGCACTATCCTGGATCTCTACACTCAGGGCGGCCTGATTTCGGTTCTAGCCCTGATGTGGATCTTCGGCTCGGCTGCGTTGTCCGCCTGGCGGGCGAAGCTGGACGCTCTGGTGGCGCTCGTGGCATCGATCGCCGTTTTCAGTGCTCCGCATTTGGTCATCCGCCATCCGATCGTGTGGTTCTGTCTGACCCTCTGCCTTGCCGCTGGGACGCCGGAAGCGATCCCCGCGATTGTTCGCCAGAGGAGATGCTAGAATGTGCGGGATCGCCGGAATTTTGTTGGCGCCCGATGCACCCAACGCAAGTGCGCTCAGGGCCATCGGACCGATGGCGACGGCGCTTCGTCATCGCGGACCTGACGGTGAGGCCTTCTGGGTGAGCCGTGAAGGGGGGGTAGCCTTCGGCCACCGGCGACTGGCCATCGTCGACCTGTCCGAAGCGGGTCGCCAGCCAATGCTCTCCGCGAGCGGTCGGTATGTCATCACCTTCAATGGCGAGATATACAATTTTCGCGATCTGCGCCGTGAACTGGAAGGGGCGGGCCATCATTTCCGCGGCGCCAGCGACACGGAGGTCATGCTGTGCGCGATCGAAAGCTGGGGCCTTGATGCAGCCCTCGCGCGCTTTGCTGGCATGTTTGCTTTCGGGCTGTGGGACCTGAAGAACCGAACGCTTCAGCTTGCCCGCGACCGAATGGGCAAGAAGCCACTCTATGTCGCCTTGACACGTGATGCGCTTGTCTTCGCCTCGGAGTTGAAGGCGATCACTTGCTTCCCAGGCTTCACCCCGGAACTCGATGTCGATGCGGCGACGACAATGGTTTCCAACGGCTGGGTGCCGGATGACCGTTGCATTTGGCAGGGCGTGTTCAAGTTGCCGCCTGGTTCAGTCCTGTCGGTCACTGCGGCGCAATTCGCCAACGCCCGAGGCACCGGTTCGCTTGCGCATCGCATTCACCCTTGGTGGTCGCTGGCCGATGTCGCCGGCAAGGGACAGCGCGATCCGATCGCCGCCAGCGACGAGGACCTCGCGACCGAGCTCGACAGCCTGCTCCGACTGGCCGTCAAGGAACGAATGGTTGCAGATGTGCCGCTGGGCGCCTTTCTGTCGGGCGGGATCGACAGCTCGACTGTCGTCGCCCTGATGCAGGCACAGTCCCGAAGCCCCGTTCGGACGTTCACCATAGCGTTCGGGGAAGGTGGGTTTGATGAAGCTCCCCATGCGGCCGCGGTTGCTCGGCATCTGGGCACCGATCATACGGAACTTCATCTCTCGCCGGCCGCCGCGCTTGAGGTCGTTCCGGAGCTGCCCCGGATTTGGGACGAGCCGTTTGCCGATGAATCGCAGATACCGACGCTGCTGGTGTCGCGCCTCGCGCGGCAACACGTAACCGTGGCGCTTTCAGGCGATGGCGGCGACGAGTGCTTCGCAGGCTATTCTCGACACTTCCTGGCAACCCGCCTCACAAAGCAGCATGAGCTGCCATTGTCATTTCGCCGGCTGTTGGCATCGGGGGCTGGGTTGCTGGCCCAAGCCTCTCAGAAAGATATCTTCGGCGATCTGCCGCTTTCGGCGAATATGCGGCATGGCTTGCGCGGTGACCGCCTGGCTCGCCTTGCCCGCCTGCTCGCGGCGCGAGATGAGGACGAACTCCTTCTGCAACTGACAAAATCTTCAGCCAACGACCTTGTTCACCGCAAGCCGTCGACAGCACCTACCGACACCACAAAGCTCGACGGCCTGCTCTCGCGTCTCCTATTCGCCGACATGACAGGCTATCTACCGGGCGACATTTTGGTGAAGCTCGATCGAGCCACCATGGCCAACAGCCTTGAGGGGCGATGCCCGATCCTGGACCATCGCGTCGTTGAATTCGCCTGGCGGTTGCCAGCCCGTGCCAAAGTCCGAAACGGGAAGGGCAAATGGTTGCTTCGCCGACTGCTTGAACGTTATGTACCACGCCGACTGGTCGACCGGCCCAAGCAAGGTTTCGACGTTCCGGTCGGGACTTGGTTGAAAGGGCCCTTGCGCGGCTGGGCAACCGATATCATTGCCACGATCGGCCGCTCCGGGGACGGGATCATCGACCGTGAGAAGGTCGACGCATGCTGGCGCAATCATCTGCATGGAAGCCAAGATAATTTCCGCGACCTGTGGCCGGTGCTCATGTTTCAGGCGTGGCGCAACGAAGCCATGCGGCCATCGACGGTCGCCACGCACCCTTCTTACCAAATCGAACTGACAGGGGATTGAGATGGAAGGTTCCATAGCCAACCGCGCCCGGCGTCCGCGCGCCAAGCAGATGGAAGTTGGGACGCTTGAAACCAATCTGCGCTTGATGCGGCCGCCACGCGAGCCAACGCAATCGTCACCCTTCCACCAGCTCGTCATCATCCTGACGACGCGAAAATGGTTCTTGCTTGCCATGGCCCTTCTGGGCGGCATCCTGGCCGGACTGGCAGGCTTCACCCGCCCGGTGCTGTTCGAGGCAACTACCCAGGTCATTATCGATGCCCCGAGCAGCAGTGCTTCGGGCGGCGTGGCATCCGCCCAGGACTCGCTGGAATCGAACATCGATGATCATCTGACGATGCTCTCCTCGCAAGGCCACCTGCGTCGGGTCCTGGCAGCACTCCGCAAAGCCCAACCAGTCGACGGTAACGGAAAGACCGTCGTCAATGCCGTCCCGCCCGCGGCTGGCTCGTTCCTCATCGATCTCCTGAGCAGGGCCTGGAGACAGGATAACACGGTGGCAGAAAATCCGGACGCAGCGGACGCGCCCGAACTGAAGGCGCTACGCAACGGAATGAGGGTCGGACAAGAGCTGCGATCACGCGTCATCACCATCGGCTTCACCGATCCAAGTCCGGCGCGTGCGGCACTTGTCGCGAACACGTTTGCCCAGGTCTACATTCAAGATCTGGTACAAAAAAGCCGGGCATCGGATCAGGTTAATCTGGATTCGATAGTCGCCAGCCTTCCGCAAGTACAAAGGGATCTTGTCGAAGCGACAGATCGGCTGGAGACATACCGGCTCACGCATGGCGCCGTCGATCAGACTGCGGCCAACAACGCAGCCAGTGAGACAGCGGAACTCGGCCGGCAGATATTCCTATCGAAAGCCAGTCTTTCCGCGTCGGAAGCGCGCCTTCGCCGTATTGAGGACCTGCGCAAGGCGGGCGCCCCGGTCACGGCCATCGCTGAAGAAATCGGGTCGCCCGTGTTGACGGACCTGGTGACACGCCAGTCGGGTGCCGCCGCCGACGGCGATCTGCGCAACGCGATCGCCCGCGAAATGGAGCAAAGCGTTGCCCGAATCGCTGCCGAGGCAAATGTCTACCGGTCTCAGGCTACGGCTCTTGAAAGTCGCAAGGCGATGCTCGACGCGGCCGTGGCCGACACGGCGAGCCAACTTTCGGGGCTGCGTTCCCTTGAGCCTAGGGTAGCCATCGTGACGCAGCATTACAACGAACTCCTGAGCCGGCAGCAGGATCTGATACGTCGCATCGCCGCTCCTTCGCCAGGCGTAGCGGTCCTTTCGACCGCCTGGCCGCCGTCGACCCCCGTGACATTGTCGCCGATTTTCCTGATTCCCCCCGGCATGGTCGTCTTTGGTCTCATGGGGGCGGTCATTGTCCTGGTCCGCAACGGTTTCAACCAAACCTTGCGCAGTGAAGCCGAAGCCGAGGCCGAGCTTGGGGTCCCGTGCGTAGGACTGCTTCCCAGGGTTGCGGGACTTAACGCCAGAAAGCTGCGGCATCTGGTTCTGAGCCAGCAGAACTTGCCGTTCAGCCGCGCCGTGACTTCGCTGCTCGTCACTGCGGCGCCAACTCAGGGAAAGGGACAGCCGCCGCATATCATTCTCGTGACATCCAGCATCCAGGACGATGCCAAGACCGAGTTGGCATGGAGCCTGGCGCTGGCGGCAACGCGGCTGGGAGGAAGAGTGCTTTTCCTCGATCTCGATCGCAAGGATGTGCGGCTCACGAACGGGTTTCGTGGTGAATTCAGCACCGACAAGGCCCGGAACTCCTTCGGCGACTATGTGAATGAACGTTGCGTGCTGAAGGATGCAATCACGAGGATGCCGGAAATCGGTATCGACCTCATGGCCGCTCCAGCACCTTCCGATGATCTCCTGACGCTTCTGTCCACCGTCGACAAATGCCAGTTCACCGAGGAGCTGCGTTCGGCCTACGACGTGGTCATCATGAACGGTCCCCTGGGCCTCGGGGGGCCTGAAACCAGGCTGCTTAAGCGCTGGGCCGATTCGGTGCTTTTTGCCGTTCGCTGGGCAAGGACGAGGCGCAGCATTGCCCGTGGTGCTCTGGATGCAATAGGGGCCGGCGGATCCGCCACCGTTCCAGTAGGGAGTGTGCTCACCCGGGTGAACCTGAAGAGGCTAGCCGGCTCCAGGCTCGGAGACAACGCCGATCTTCTGTTGGAGAGGGTTTGAAGATGCGTCTGCGATCTTCAACAGAATCTCCAGGGAGCGATCGCGCCCCTAAATCGAGCCAGCTACACGATGATCATTGAATTTTTCGGACCTCCAGGATCCGGCAAAACAACCTTCGCACATGCGCTTGCGCAGCAGCTGCGCGGGAAAGGCTATCACGCCAAGGTCGCCCTCAGCTACAAGCCAAGCACCAGGGCCGCCAAATATGATCTCGGAGTCTTTCTGTTCATATCACGGATCGTATCGGCGATATTTTCAACAGCCAGAATATTGCTTTTTTCGGCAGGGCGAGCCGATGATATTTCCAATTCCTTTGCAATGGTGAGGATGATACCGCCAAAAAACCGAATATGGCGCGCGCGAATCTGGCGATACATCCTGCACCTTTCGCGTTGCTGGAAGTCTGCGGAGCAATCGCCCGAAATTACGATTTTCGATCAAGGATATGTTCAAGCGATTGGTTCGCTTGCGATGTTCAATGGGAGCACCAACCCCAGAACGCTGGAAAAGGCGCTCAGCCTCGCACCGGCGGCCGATCTCACCGTCAGGCTCTTGGTGCCAGCTGCGGTCGTGGAAAGTCGCCTTCGTCGGCGGATGGAGCTTGAGCCGCCGGCGGAACGGATTTTCGAGGCCGACTTGAACGTGAACATGCGCTCGTTCGCCGTTTTTGAAGCGATGCATGACCTCCTGAC
The DNA here is from genome assembly GCF_040318435.1 of Mesorhizobium sp. M1143. NCBI lineage: Bacteria > Pseudomonadati > Pseudomonadota > Alphaproteobacteria > Hyphomicrobiales > Phyllobacteriaceae > Mesorhizobium > Mesorhizobium sp. M1143. The sequence goes on from NZ_JAMYMJ010000020.1 coordinate 69,749, forward strand.
AACATCTGGCCGGGAAATCATCTCCGTCGAAAACACCGATGGTCCATCGACCTTTAAAAGTATTTGTCGGATTGAGAGACAAATACTTTCTGCATTGTCGCGCTTCGATAGGGCGGTCGGCGAAAAGCAAATTGAGTTGCCGGCTCATCGCGCAGATGTAACTGGTTCAGCAACCGCACCGCCGCGCAACAAGGACATGGGCTCGCGGCTCGCTTGGGCAAGCATATTCGCCTTGCTGATCTATATTGGTGGCGCTGGTTTGACCAGTCTTGCCCAGTTGGCAATTGCACGCCTTATCGGACCTCACAACTACGGCATTTATTCCTACGTTCAGGCTTGGACGTCAGTGCTCGCCTATCTGGCAACGCTTGGTTTTAATGTATCATTGTTGCGTTTCCTCCCGGCCTATAGGGCCAGTGGCAGGCTTGATCTGGCCCGCGGGGTGATAAGATTTGCGCTGCAGAGATCGCTGATAGCGGCAACCTTGTTCGGGATGATCGGCGCTGCGTCCGTCCTGTTCCTTTCAGATCCAACGGAAAGAGGGCTTGAGACAAGCATCGTGCTCGGCATGATGGCTGTGCCCTTGGTTACGGCCTATGCTCTCGGAGCCACGCTTGTGCGTGCTTTCGGCGGCGTTGTCTCGGCGTTGTTGCCGGAGCGCATCATGCGAGACGGGCTCCTGCTCGTGTTGGTAGCGCTCCTGGCATTGTCGGGATTTCGAACAGTGGATGCGCCCTCGGTCACGCTGGCGGTGCTTGTGAGTTCCGCTTTCACAGCGGCGCTGGTGTTCATCATCGCTAGGAGGTTTGAACCACCCGGCCTGGGACACGCCAAGCCAAGTTATGCCTCGAGGGAATGGTGGCTTGCCGTCCCCCCGCTCATGCTCATCACTGGGCTCGATGTTTTCGTCAGTCGGGCAGGAGTCCTGGTTTTGGGCTGGACAAGCCATATTGCTGAAGCGGGTATTTTCGCGCTGGCCTTGAATGTCGCGATGCTCGTGGGCCTGTCCCGTATCGCCGTGGCAACCATGTTTTCGCCAACAGCAGCCGATCTCTACGTCAGAGGCGATCGCAGAAGCCTACAACAGCTGTTCGCGCGCGCAACCCTGCTTTCTGCTGGCGGTGCCATCCTGGTGGCCGTCCCAATGATGGTGATAGTCGAGCCGTTCTTGAGCTATTTCGGTGAGGGTTATAGCGCGGGAGCGCCGATCGCACGGGTTCTGATTTTGGGATATGTCTTTGTCGCGCTGTGCGGGCCCCAACAGAATCTCCTGACCATGACTGGAAATGAATGGGCTGCGGCAACGACGATGGTAGCGGGTGCTGTGGCCAATATAATTGCCTGTGCAGCCGGAGTTGCGGTGTACGGCCTGCTTGGCGCTGCGGTGGGTGTGGCACTTGCACTGAGCATCTGGAGCATTGCCATGGCCGTTTATATCCGCAAGCGACTGAAAATCATGCCAGGCTTGGTTTTTGCCTTGCTGTCGATGAGGCCGAGCGCGGTCGATGCCCGTCAATGGCATTGGTTCTTGAGGGCGAGCAAATGAGACCACTGTTTTCGCTACGGTGATCGCCGTCGTTCGGGCAGGAAGTCACGAAGCCCGGATCGCACAAAGGCCATAGGGCTGCGCAGACGCTTCGGCGTATACCTGTTCCGGACACCCGCGTCCCCGCGGGCAGCCGATACTTTGCGGGCGGTGTCCGTCATTTGAAGGATGCATCAGTTTCGGAGGTGCACCACGGTGTGCTCACAATCTGCGGAGCATCCATGGAACAAGCCCGAATGGCGAGCGCCTCGGCGCCTGCAGTGCGCCGTCGCTCGGAGAGATCGACGCCTGTCGAGCGCAGCCAACGCGAAACCCTCACCCAAGTTCAGGTCCTGCGCGCCCTCGCGGCTAGTTCGGTCGCGCTGCGACACGCCCAGCATGATGCGGCCACCCTGGAATTACAGGCCGGCCGCACCTTTCAGAGCTGGAATCCGATACCATGGAGCGCTGGAGTCGATATTTTCTTCGTGATTTCCGGGCTTATCATGGTGCATACGTCGCGACAGCTGTTCGCAAAGCCCGGGGGCGCGCGTCTCTTCATTTCCCGCCGGATCGCGCGAATTGTCCCGCTATATTGGGCGCTCACCTCGCTCTACATTGCGGTAGCGGTGGCCGCCCCAAATCTTCTCAACCAGAGCTACGTCGATTTCAGGTTTGTAGTCGAATCCTACTTATTCGTTCCGGCCAGTCGCCCTGACGGCGTCGTTCAGCCGGTCTACGAGTTGGGTTGGACGCTCAATTATGAGATGCTGTTTTACGTGCTGTTCACGGCGACGATCGTGCTGCCCATGCGGTGGGCAGTTACGGTCCTGCTCGCGATCCTGGTTGGGATGGTGCTCTCGGGCGCTCTTGGGGCTCCTTTGCCTGAGCCCTGGGGTTTCTGGACCAATCCGATCATCCTCGAATTCGCTTTCGGCGCGATGATCGGGGTCATGTGCGCCTCAGGCCTGCGGCCTTCCGGCCCAATCAGGGCCTGTATGGCCGCAACGGGACTGGGTGCCCTGATGCTTGCGGCGGCGTTTCCCGATATCTCGGCCGGCTTTGGTCGCTCTGTCGTGTATGGCATTCCGGCGTCTCTAATTGTTTGGAGTGCTGCCTTGGCACCGCCGGGTAAACTGAGGCATGACAGCCTGGCGGCGAGGTGGGCCGCTGGCGTTGGCGATGCGTCATACGCTCTTTACCTCATGCATCCATTCGTGATCCGCGCCATGCGCATATTGTTCTGGCGTACAGGGTTGATCTTTGTGCTCGGCCCGTGGGCCTTCATCGGTTCGGCCTTGGCGATAACCCTCGGCGTGGCATTTATCACCCATCGTCTGTTCGAGAAGCCGCTCACCCGCTATGCGCGGCGCCTTTTGGGGGTCGGGCACAGTACAGGACGGCAGCTTGGGCCCCTTCCAGTGCCGGCGTATCCCAAGACAGATTGAAGGCGAGCCGCGACCCTGCCACACCAAGGAAATGGCGGCGTTGTGCTCACTATGCCGTTGCCGGAAGGCCAGCTGGTCGCACCTGCCCCACAGGGCGTGCATGGAATTCCCGATACCATTCCACGAAACGTTGCACGCCGTCCTCCAGTGTTGTCGCCGGTGCGAAGCCAACGGCGCGGCGGAGGTCCCTGACATCGGCGCGGGTTTCCAGGACGTCACCTGGTGGTAAAGGTACGTTGACGCGAAGGGCGCGGCGACCAAGGGCCGTCTCGATGAGCGCGATCAGATGGTTGATTTCTTCAGGCCGATCATTGCCGATATTGTAGAGCCGATACGGCGCCGAGCTGGTGGCAGGATCGGCAGCGCGACCGTCCCAACCGGGATCCTGACACGGTGGTTTGGCGAGCACGCGAACAACCCCCTCTACGATGTCGTCGATATAGGTGAAATCCCGCCATACGCGCCCGGCATTGGCGATTTCGATCGTTCGGCCCTCGGCGATGGCATGGGTGAAAGTATAGACTGCCATGTCGGGCCTGCCCCAGGGGCCATAGACGGTGAAGAAGCGCAGTCCGGTTACGGGGAAGCCGAACAGATGGCTGTAGGAATGCGCCATGCATTCGTTGGCGGCCTTGGTGGCGGCGTAGAAGCTCACCGGATGATTGGCACCATGATGCTCGGAAAAGGGTATGCGTCGATTGGCGCCATATACGGAGCTCGACGAGGCATAAACGAGATGGCTGACGCCCGCGTGTCGGCAGCCCTCCAGAACGTTGAGAAATGCGACTATGTTTGACTCCACATAGGCATGCGGGTCGACGAGCGAATGACGCACCCCGGCCTGGGCGGCCAGATGCACGAAGTGCGATGGCTGGATTTCGCAGAACAGCGCTTTCACCAGCGACCGGTCCGCCAGGTCGAAGCGCTTCGGCGTGAACCTCGGCTCGGCGCAGAGCCGTGTAAATCGCGCCTCCTTCAGCTTCAGGTCGTAGTAAGGCGTGAAGTTGTCGACGCCGATGACCTCGGCGCCGAGCCGCAAAAGGCGTGACGCAACATGAAATCCGATGAACCCAGCGGCGCCCGTGACGATGATCGGCCCCGTGTGCGTAACGTTCGACGCAGCACCATCCTGCAGCGCGCGAACGATATCCGCCAGCTTGTTGACCTTCGAATCTGCTTCGGCCATGGCAAGTCACTCCCGTTTCCAGGTTCCGCGTTCCGCGCTATCTCGGCAGCGCTTGAACGATCGGAAATGGCGCCGCCGGCCTTGTGATCTACGCGACAGCGCGCTCAATGCGGGCCGCCGCTGTCTGAATCAAAGCGGATGCAGACAGCAGTCGATTTCTCATGGCAAAACCGAAATGCGCCCCAAAAGAGCCACTAGTTCCGCCTGACGCCTCGTGTCGGTCTTGGCGAACAGCGAGGCGAGCTGAGAGCGAATAGTCGTGCGACTGAGATGCCAGCTACGGGCGATCTCCAGGGGCGCGTCGCCATGGGCGAGGCGTAGCGCCAACTGCGTTTCCGCGCTGGTCAAACCGAACATCCTTTGCAACGTGCGAGGGTTGGCCGCCGATTTGTTATCCCGGTCCAGCAATGCGACGACGGTTGTCCCGTCCGGTGTAACGACGCCCGTCTCGTTCATGGTCACCGGCCTGTCGCCTCTGCTGTGGATCACTACCCATGAGAGTGAGCCCGGCTGGAGGTGGACCGGAACATTCGCGACCAGCCGCCTCAACCCGGCAGCAAGCTCGACGGCTGTATCAGTTGCTTCGCCCTGGCGTGCGAGGGTGTCCCGAGCGGCAGCGTTCCATTCTATTACTTTCTTGTCTCGGTCCAGGACGAGATAGCCGCAACCCATACGATCAAGCATGCCGGTGATGGATTCCAGGCTGCGTCGTCGAGATCCGCCGACCCTTGCGTCCGGTCGGTCCACAAGGCTTATCGGCCTTTCGTGGCGGGTATCGTTCAATACAATGTATTGCCTGCCTGCAAGCGCATCGTTTCGCGTTTCAATCAGTGTCATCGCTTCCACCCAACCCATTGCTACTGACGCAAATCAAATCTGATGAAGTTGCTGCTTCAACTTGAATTTCCACATACTGCGAGAAATCTGCGAATGGTTTTTCCGCAGCGTCTCTTGGATATATCTTTCTGAAGAGCGCTCCTGACACCATGATTTTATTCGCCGGCAAAGTCATGGCAATCGGGCATTGGGATTAGGTGCCACCCCTTCGGCCTAGTCTCGACGGACTAGACCGAAAGTTGTAGTCTTTGCGCATGGGTTCGGACCTGCGCTGGCTCAAATCGAATTTGTCGAGCACTACGTGGGCTCATCTAGCTTCGCTTTTGGTGTTTGCAGCATCGATAGCATTCGAGGCGATAAGTACGGTATATGGCGGCCAGCCGTTGCCGCTTGTTGCGTTTATCCCCATAACCGTTGTCATCGTGTATCTTGAGGGCCGTTTTGTTGCCATCGCAGCAACGCTTCTGATGGCGGTCGCCGGCTTGTGGATGCGACACCTGTTGGACGGTCACCTCACTGGTCGAGACTGGACCGGGGCCGTCTTCCTTCTGGGTTCGGGTAGCCTGATCGCAACCGTGTTCCACCGCCTGCGACAAGATCTGCACGGCGCGCTCAGGGTGGCAGAAGCGAGGCTCGCTGCCATCGATGCTGCCGCCTTGGGCTTTGCTAATACCAATCGCCATGGCGAACTGCTGCAGTCGAACAGACGGCTTTTGGAGATGACCGGCTACGCGCACAAGGAACTTGCCCAACTGGAGCTGGAGGAACTCATTTTCCCCGACGATCGAGGTACTGTGCGGAAGCTTTTGCAAGATTTGGGCAATGGGACCGCGTCGGCGACGGATATCCGCGTTTTGCGCAAGGATGGCACGGCATTTTGGGCTCACCTGGCCCTGTCTTCGTCGCGGCCGGACGAGGCGCCAAATGAGAGCGTATTCGTGGTGGTTGACGATATTTCCGAGCGACAAGCGGCACGCGAGGCCCTTCGGGCTCAGAAGGAATGGCTCGATCTCGCCGTATCTGCCGGGCGCCTGGGCACATGGCAAATAGACATTGAGGATGGGACAGTCGCCGGCTCCGGCAAGTTCTGGGACATCCTTGGTCTGCCTCCGGCCCCGGTCCGCCGCTTGGAAGAACTCTCGGCCGTAATCCATCCCGTCGACTGGCCGAAGTTGTCCGCCTCGGCAAAGCCTTCATCGGCATTGAACTTTGACGTCGAGATTCGCGTCCGGCAAGTGGATGGTCACACACGCTGGATTGCATTGCGTGGACGGCAGGAAGAGCACGGCGACCGCAAAATGCGCATCGGGGTGGCGGCGGATCTGACCGAACGTCGACAAACAACTTTGCTTCGCGCCGCCGTAAAGAGACGCGAGCGCATAATGCGCGAAGAGCGCCATCGGTTCAGCAATGTGTTTCCAGTGATTAGAGCTCTGGTCAACATGATCGATACTCCCGACAATGATGTTGCCAAATACAAGGAGATGTTGATCGATTGGATTCGAACACTGGAGGCGACCCATCGCATCCTTTCTCGTCATGCCAACCTGTCAGGGATGCTCCATGAACTCGTGGACCGGGAATTGCAGCCCTTCAAGGAGACACGCGACATTACGATCAGTGGACCTTCCCTCACTGTGCCAAGCGGCGCCGCCGAGGGCTTGGCGATGATCCTTCACGAGTTGACGACAAACTCGGTGAAACATGGTGCGCTGGGTGACCCGAATGGCAAGGTCGAAGTTAAGTGGCGATTTGCATCCGAGGACGAAGGCGACGACCTCGTGTTCGATTGGGTGGAATCGGGCCGACGGAAGAGTTCAAAAGTCGTACGCCGCGGGTTCGGGTCACTGATAATCGGTGTGGACAGCACGCCGCTTGTCGGGCATTCCCCGAATATGGAAATAACCGAAGATGGCCTTCGATATTCGCTGCGTGTATCGCGCAAAGAAATTGAGGAATTTGGACTGCAATAGAGCCCCTCCAAGTCGAAGCCGACCAATTAACCGATGGTGTGGGCCCTTTGCTGCGATTTCCTGCAAGCAAACTCGGGCCGGTTCGAGGGGCATGCGTCAACTCGCCTGTCTCGTAAGCCAGCTTTGGAGCAACACAGCTGCTTCGGTACGGTTTCTAACCCCAAGCTCACGCAGCACGGCTGCGGCATGGATTTTCGTTGTCGCCTCGGCAATGTCCAGATTGCGGGCAATCTCCTTATTCGAGTACCCCTCTGCCATCAGCTTGAGGACGTCCTTCTGTCTAGACGTCAGCCTAGCGACGTCGCCCGAGCCCTCGTGCCGGCGGCTGGCATTTTGAACCGGAGGTGGGGGGGCATGCGATCTCTGGTCGGCAGACGTTCGAGATAGGAGAGATGGCACATAGATCCGGCCAGCGAGGATTTCGTTTACAGCCAGCACGACTTCTTCGTCGCTCTGCGATTTGACGATATACCCGTGAAGTCCGATCGAAAGCGCGGTCAGTATCTCCGAGCGGGAATCATCCCCGGAAACGATCGCAAAGCGAGTGTCAGGATAGGCAGCCATAAAGTCGCTGAGCACTTCCTGATGGAACAGCCCAGGCATGTTCAGATCGAGGATCGCAAGATCGATGGACGCCTGCTCCTCTAAAAGATTGACCGCGGCATCGAAACACGAAGCTTCGAATATTTCGGCGCTTGGAATTCCAGCCATGAGTGCCAGCCGGAGACCACGCCGATATAAGCCGTGATCGTCGGCAATGACGATCCGAGCCATGCAACTACCCCAACGCGTTACTCGGTTCCCGACGAGAAAACCCGCTGGAACCTCCCATTCGCCTATGATCGACAATCCGTGGTGGTCCTAAAATGGCGGCCATCCACTGGTCAACGCATCACAGTGATGTCCGCAGCGTCCCATCCACGCACATCCAGAACGTCTAATATAATACTAAATTGCGAAGCTCATCCATAGATTTTTAACCCTGGCGTGCGGTGCCTGTCCGCAAAACGATGCCGGTTTCCCATCTCTGGGTCCAAGCCAGCTGTTCAGGACCATCGTAATCATGTGGCATCTGTTATGTCGCCACCCGCTGTCGCCGGACCTGTAGGCCGGTCCGGCCCTGGCGGATCGCAGCTTTCTTGAAAGCAACTGCTTTCGTTTTATCGGCGTCATGATCAGTGCCCAATCGCGCTTCTGTAGGCTGTTGATCTCGTGGCCATCTAATACCTTGAACGTTTTGAATCCCTACCATTCGAATGCACGACGACAGCCGCCCCGGCTGTCACATACCTTTTCGCATATGATGTTCGGATTGCCGCCGAGGTTTGGCCGGATTTGAGGGGGTGCCCTGGCCGGACAATGGAACACCGATCCCGAACAAAGCCAACTGCAGATCAGGAGGATCGAATGAAAGCGGTGATTCAATGTGGTGGGATGGGTACGCGCCTTCGACCGTTTACATCGGTCCTGCCGAAACCATTAATGCCGATAGGGGCCCGGCCTGTTCTTGAGTTGCTTTTGAAGTGGCTGCGGCGCAACGGCATTGAAGAGGTATATATTACGACAGGGTATCTAGGACATTTGATCCGTAGCGTCTGCGGCGACGGATCGCAATGGAACTTGAAGATCAAATATACCCAGGAAATGGAGCCACTCGGCACCGTCGGACCTCTCTCTCTGATTAGGGATGAACTGAACGAAACATTTGTCGTTCTGAACGGCGATGTCCTCACAGATCTAAGCCTGAGCCGGTTTGTAGCCGCGCACCGCTTGCATAGGGATCCCGTTACGATTGCCACGGCGTGCCGTCATATCAAGATGGACTTCGGGGTCATCGACGAGATCGACAATACCGTCCAGCTCTTCCGGGAAAAGCCGACGCTTTCCCATCTCGTCAGCATGGGGATTTACTGCATGAACCCAGATGTCCTGCGGTTCATTCCGTCCGGGATCCCATTTGGGTTCGATGACCTGATGCTGCAGATGATGCAGGGCGGCACGACCGTGCATGTTTACAAGCATGACGGTCTTTGGCTCGACATCGGTCGTGTCGATGACTTCCAGAATGCACAGGCAATTGCCTGGGAAGATCAGTCGTCCTCAATCGAGGTCGCGGCTGCCGCTGCAGCCGCATGAAAGTCTGATGCAGAGGTCTAGCCACTAACAAGGCTTTCAGGAGGTCAAGATGCTCTTGGTGAGCGCCCCGATCCTAGGCGTGCCAGAGAAGGCAGCCCTGTCGCAGGTGATTGATAGCGGCTGGCTTACGATGGGGGACAGGGTACGAGAGTTCGAACAGGCCTTTGCCAGCATGCATGGCGCGCGAGATTGCGTTGCGGTTGGTTCCTGCACCGCAGCGCTCCATCTTCTCCTCCATGCTTTGGGCATCGGCCCTGGCGACGAAGTACTGGTTCCTTCGCTGACGTTCGTGGCGACGGCGAATGCGGTGCTGTATGTAGGGGCGACGCCGGTCTTCGTCGATATCGAGTCCGTCGACGTGCCGTTGATCTCGGTTGCGGAAGCCGAAGCGCGGTGCACGACGCGCACGAAAGCGGTCATTCTCGTTCACTTCGCCGGGTATCTCCCCGATCGGGAACAATGGCAGCGGTTCGCCCGGCTTCGCGGGCTGCATATCATCGAGGACGCTGCGCACGCGCCCGGGCTTAGGGAAGTCGGGACCTTCGGCGCCGCGGCCGCGTTCAGCTTCTATGGCAACAAGAACATGACAACGGCCGAAGGGGGCGCCGTGATTGCACGTGACCCCGATCTGCTCGACAGGGTTCGCCTGGCCCGCGGGCACGGAATGACCACGGGGACGCATCAGCGGCTGAACAGTCGTACGCCGCAATATGATGTCACGATGCTCGGGTTCAACTACCGAATGGACGAGATGCGAGCGGCAATAGGGCTGGTTCAGTTGCAGAACCTGCAAGAGTGGAACGAAATCAGGCGTATCATAGCTGTCTTGTACCGACGCCTGATCGCGGACCGTTGCCCAGCCATTGTCATTCCATTTAGCGAACCCCGGACGTCGGCTTACCACATCATGCCGATCGTCCTGCCGCGCTACGCGAGCCGGCAGGATGTCATCGACGAGCTGCGGACACAGGGCATACAGACCACCATCCACTACCCGCCGGTGCACCAAATGACGTTCTACCGCGAGCGCCTTCCCGGCGTGAGTTTGCCCCGAACAGAGGATTTCGCTGAGCGAGAGCTCACAATTCCGCTGCACCCCCAGATCACTTCCGCCGCCGCCGAATCAGTCGTGGCTGCCCTGGCAGCCGCGCTCAAAACAGGCGCGCTCAAAGCAGGCGCCCAAAGAGGAACTGCTGCATGAATGCGTTAGACCCTGCCTTTCACCGGATGTTCGTTCCAAATCCTGATCACGGCTTTGCGAGACGCGCAATCGATCTTGCGGTGGCGGGCATCGCTACCGTCGCATTGGCGCCATTGATGCTGCTGATCGCCGGAGCGCTTCTGCTCGAGGGCGGTGGCTCGATCTTGTTCGCTCAGACCCGCATCGGGGCCGGCGGCCGAACCTTCCGCATGTACAAATTTCGCAAATTCGGTGTGAACTGCGGCTCTCAAGGCCTTGCGCTGACGGTCGTGGGCGACACACGCATGACCACCGTTGGCCGCTTTCTCGCAGCGACGAAGCTGGACGAACTACCGCAGCTGTGGAATGTCCTCAAAGGCGAAATGGCGATCGTCGGCCCACGGCCCGAGAGCCTGGCTTTCGCCGATTGTTTCCGGGGCGAGCTTAGGGCCGTGCTGCAATACAAGCCAGGCCTGCTGGGACCAGCCCAGGTCGTTTTTCGGCACGAAGCGCATTACTTCCCCCAATCCGTAGATCCGATCGTGTTCTACCGGGAGGTCATGTTCCCCGCCAAGGCAACACTGGACCTCTCATATTATCCGCGACGCACCATCGTCTCCGACCTCGCGTGGATGGTGCGGGGAGTGCTGGCAGTGGTCGGTTGGGTTCCGGTACCGCCGATCGACGTTTGAATATCCAAGGGAAGCGTTCCAAACAGCCAAGGGAATGCGCAGTGATGAGCTACAATGGAAAGAAAGTCCTGGTGACCGGCGCGGACGGATTCATCGGTTCGCATGTCACGGAGGCGCTTGTTCGCAACGGGGCAGATGTCACAGCCCTTGCCCTTTACAATTCCTTCGACAGCCATGGATGGCTAGACGATCTGCCGGACACCATCCGCAGCCAGTTGAGGCTCGTCCGTGGTGACGTCCGCGACAGTGCGTTCCTTAACCGGATCATGCGCGGCCAAGCCGTGGTTTTTCATCTGGCGGCGCTTATTGCGATTCCATACTCCTACGCCGCTGCCCAGTCCTATGTGGAAACCAACATCTTAGGCACGGTGAATGTCCTCGAAGCGGCGCGCCTGTGGGAGACGGAGCGGGTGATCCATACCTCGACGAGCGAGGTCTATGGAACTGCCCAAACCATGCCGATCGGCGAAACACACCCCCTGCAGGGACAGTCACCGTATTCGGCGTCCAAAATCGGCGCTGACATGATGGCGGAGTCCTACGCCAGGTCGTTCGATGTCCCTGTGGTCATCATGCGACCCTTCAACACGTATGGCCCGCGCCAGAGTGAACGCGCCATCGTGCCGACCATTATCCGGCAGGTCCTCGACCCGAAATGTCCTGCAATCATGATCGGGGATACCAGCCCGATCCGCGACCTGACCTATGTCGAAGATACCGCGACAGCGTTCCTGACCGCAGGTCTCGCCCAGCTCGAGTTCGGCCACGCCTACAACGCTGGCAGCCAACGCGCTGCGACCGTCTCGGACGTATTGGCCATTGTTCTTGAGTTGACCGATTGCAAAAAGCCGGTCCGTCGTGATGAAAGGCGCCTGAGGCCGCAAAATTCTGAAGTTCGCGCCTTGCTCGCCGACTCCTCGCGCTTTGAACGCGAGACTGGATGGCGGACACAGACCAGCCTGCGCGATGGGCTGGAGCGAACAATCACGTGGTGGCGCGAGCGCCTTAGTGAAGGCCGGGTACGGCGCGAAGTGGGTTACATGACATGACCCTGGGCGGCCGTCATGCGTTGGCGCTGTTGCTGGCTGCCGGTGCCATATCTCCCAACATCTACGTTGCCGGTGGCCGTCAAAGCAAGGCAGCGGAGGCGGCGGCCACTGCGGTTGTGGACAACCTGCCGGGCTATGTGCACGAAACAAGGGATCCTTGGTCTGGCATGGTTTTCGCACGGATCACCAGACCGGGCGTTCTCGGCCGGGCGGGTGTATGCGGGAAGAAGTACTGCACCCACCGTTACTCAAGCGCACAGGCTTGGAATGCCGACCAGAGCCTGCTCCTGATCGCCAATGGCTGCGGTGGCCTGTGCTTTCTCGACGGACAAACCTACTTGCCTTTGTTCCACCGCAACCGCGCTACCGAATGCGAATGGCATCCCACTGATCCCGAGTTGATGATCTGCGTCGGGGGCCGGCAGATTGCGACATGGGCGCCACGTACCGATCATGAGGACGTCGTGTTTGCCTCCGCAGCGTACTCCAACCTCAAATTTGGACCCAACAAAGGCAATCCGAGCCGCGACGGCAGCCGGATTGCGGTGCGTGCAACGAACAATGACGGCAGAGCGGTGGTCTTTGGCTACGATCTAAAGCAACGGCGGAGATTCCCGGATATCGATCTTGCCGAATTACCGGGAACAACCGGCTCCTGCTCGATCTCACCACTCGGAATCAACATAGTGTGTTCCCAGCAATTACCGGACGGAATCGAAGCGAGTTTCGTCTTCTCCATAGACGGCATATTGCGCCAGAAGTGGATGGAGCACCATCGACCGGGCCATGGCGACATGACGGTCGATTCCGACGGAAGCGAAATCTATGTCGGGATCAGCAAATCGGATCCTGACAAATATCAGGTGATCAAGCGCCGCTTGGCTGATGGCAAGGCTACCTCGCTGATGAAATATGGCGAGGCCATGCATGCGTCACTCAGGTCGCTCGGCAGGCCCGGCTGGGTGTTTCTGAGTTATGGCGGCACGCCAGCCGAACTATCGCAGCACCCGGATTGGGCGCCTTACGCTCAGCAAGTCATTGCGCTGCGTCTAGACGGCAGTGGAGAGGTCCGCCGTGTCGCAGACACGCACAACGCGCCCTTCGACTACTGGAGCGAGACGCATGCCTCTCCGTCTCCAGACGGCTCCCAGGTGGTCTGGTCCAGCAACTGGGGCGTGCCCGGTGGCCCGGTATACGATTTCGTTACTCGTGTTGAATGGCCTTTGAAGCCGGTGCTCGACCGGAAGGAGATTGTCGCAAATGACCTTCAGTAGACGATACGTTCTTGGCGCAGTCGTGATGATGTCGCTAACCTCGATGGCTTGCGCAGGCGAGGTCGAGCCCTATCAACTCTCACCTGGCGATACTGTCGAGATAGGAATAGCGCCGATCCCTGATCGGACGCAGCGCGCCGTAGTCCAGATGGATGGCAACATCGCCCTTCCGGAGGCTGGGATGATCATGGTCGCAGGCCTGACGGCGTCCCAACTGCAAAGGCGCATGCAAGAGCTCTTGCCAAGCAAGATTTTTCACGTGCGTCTGACTGACGGGCGGGAGCAGACAGTTACTGTCGAGCCCGACGATGTGACAGCAATCATCGCGGACTATCGCCCGATCTACGTAACGGGCGATGTGCTCACCCCGGGACAACAGGTCTACCGTCCGCTCATGACTGTACGGCAGGCGCTGGCCGTTTCCGGCGGCTTCAGTCTTTTGCGATCACGGGCAAGCCAGGCCGGGCCTGATCCGGTTGATCTCAAGCGCGATTACGAAATGCTCTGGGGAGATTACACGAAAGAATACCTTCACGCCTCCCGCATTCGCGCCGAGCTTCAGGGCCAGGCGGATTTCGACAAGAAGACACCACAGGGATCACCTCTTTCGCCGAGCGTTGTAGCCGCGATGGCACAGGCTGAAGCAGAGGCGCTGAAGGTTGCGCTGAGTGATTTCCGGCAGGAACAGGATTTTCTGGAGAAGGGCCGGACGGACGCTGCCGAGCAAATTGACGTTTTGCAGAAACGCGAGCAAGTCGAGGGCGAGAGCGTGAAGGCGGATGAGCAAGATTTGGCGCGAGTGACGAAGGCATTCGATGCAGGCAATCTGACCAACACCCGGCTCGCGGATGTCAGGCGCGCGTTGCTTCTGTCTTCAAGCGGCGCGCTTCAAACCTCGGTCGAGCTGATGAGGGCGCGGCGCCAGCAGGAGGACTTTGTCAGACAGCACGAACGCAACGACAATCAAAGAAGGATTGGCTTGCTGACGGATCTGAAGGACACCAACGCTCGGCTGGCGGATGTCACCGCCAGGCTCCATGCCGCCAGCGAGAAGCTGCAGCCGACCGGAGCATCCACACAGCCATTGCCGATTGCCGGCGAAACGGTACGGGCCCAGGTGACCATCGTGCGCAAGATCGGCAATGAATGGCGCAAGCTGTTGGTTGACGAAGATGCGATTGTGCTGCCGGGGGATACTGTCGAAGCCAGATTCAGCAGTGAACTGCAAAGTGTGGCAGTCCAATAGGGCGTCAGCCGCAGTCCGTGCGGAGCTTACTGTTCTATCGGGGGGCGAACCCAACTGAACGGAGATCCAAGGTGAGGCGCATTTTCAACCAGGGAGCGACCCTGACACCCTCAACGAACGCGGATCAGATGACGCAGTCGTCAAGTTATGCTTCCCATATGCCGTCAGCGCGAATTGTGCGGTCCAGGTCGCGCGCCGGTGAGTCCGGAAATCGGCATGAATTTACGTCCAGCAAGGAGAGCAATGCGCAGGGCGGCTGGGTGTCGGACGGCTACAGGACCAGCCATTGCGCGCCCGGCTACGGCCTACATTACAACAAAACGCACAGTTCCGGCTATTATGGCGCGCTTTGGGAGAACATCGAAAAGCCCCTGATCCTCGACGTTCTTCGCCCCTTGAGCGGAGCGAGCCGAAACTGCCTCGATTTCGCATGCGGAACAGGTCGCATCGCCGAGGTAGCCGCCGGCCTCTTCAGCGAGGTGGTTGGCGCCGACGTTTCCAGAACTATGCTCGACAGCGCTCAAGTACCGCCCAATGTGAGTTTGCGTCACGTCGACCTGACAAGGGAGAATTTGGGTATGACGTTCGATGTGGTAACCGCATTTCGTTTTTTCCTGAACGCAGAGGATGAACTGAAATGGCATGCACTGAAAGCGATCAATGAGCACCTGAAAGATGGCGGGCGGCTTGTGTGCAACGTTCACATGAATGCGACGTCGCCCGTCGGCCTGGCGTGCCGGCTGCTCAATCGAGTGTCTGGACGCACAATTCGCCACACGCTGAGCGCGGCGAGGTTCAAGGCCCTCCTGACTGCCTCGGGATTCACCGTCGAGCAGACGATACCGTACGGTTACCTGCCTCGGCCGGGAAACCTGTTGCCAGGGTTCTGTGAAATGATGATGCAGCCTGTCGAGAAGGCCTGCAGAAGGCTTTGCGTTCCTGGCCAGCTGGCGCAACACTTCCTGGTTGTTGCGAGGAAGCGCTAAAGCGCGAAAATGTCCCGAAAAAGGGCAGGGGGTGGTTTTCTTGGGCCGCTCCGCCCGGCATGAAGCCCCGCCCAAATACCATGGAACGGCAGTTTTCCCCCGATTTGACATGTGGGTTCCGGGTTTCTGAGGGCAGCGCCACGATTTTGCTACATTTTGACTAAAGTCCAAGCATGTTAGTGGGGCGTAATATTAGAAGGCTAAGGGGATACGCTCCTGAACAGCAAGAGATTGTCGGTGCCCAGTGGGGCCAGTGAGCTTGCGCAACGATCTCTCACGGGAGGTCGAAGCCTATGAACCCTGGTGGAAGGAGTTCGTCGGATCTGCGAGGCGCAATGCTTGGGACCGTGCCTGGCCTGGTAGGCGTCGGCATCTTCTCGGCAGTCATAAACCTTCTCGCCCTGACCGGCTCGGTCTATATGCTGCAAATTTACGATCGCGTTTTACCTTCGCAGAGCGTTCCGACGCTTGTCGGGTTCACCATCGGAATGCTGGGTCTTTACGCTGTCTACGGGCTGCTGGATTTCGTGCGGCTGCGCCTGCTGGTTCGAGTGGGCAATCGTGTCCATAGGAATTTGAAGCAGAGGGTGTTCGGCCTCTCGCTGTCCTTGCCGCTCATTGGCGGGCAGGATGCGAACCGGATACAGCCCCTCCGTGATCTCGATCAGTTACGCGGCTTCCTTTCCGGAATGGGGCCGACTGTTATATTCGACGCTCCGTGGATTCCATTTTACCTGCTGATCATCTATTTCCTGCATCCTGCGCTCGGTCTGTTGTCCACAAGCGGTGCGATCATTGTCGTGCTGCTCACGGTCATGGCGGAAGTTCTTGGCCGCACATCGGTGACACGCGCGTCCGAGACGCTGGTGTCGCAACGCAATCTCGCCGAATCCGGACGCCGCAACGCGGAAGTCGTACGCGCGATGGGCCTTTCCGCACGGCTTGCCCACCGCTGGGGCGAGATCAATAACGCATATCTGCGGCACCAAGAGAGGCTTTCCGACGTCGTCGGCGCCACCGGGGCACTCTCTAGGGCACTGCGTTTGGCCTTGCAGTCCTGCGTTCTTGGACTGGGTGCCTACCTGGTGATAGGAGGCGAAGCCTCGCCAGGTGTGATCATCGCATCCTCCATCTTGCTGGGTCGCTCATTGGCTCCTGTTGACGCCGCTATCGCGAACTGGCGAGGCTTCGCCGCGTTCCGGCAAAGCTATTCGCAACTGGCAACGGCGCTGGCCGCTTTTCCTGACCGGGACGAACATATGGAACTTCCGCGCCCCCAAGCGGAGCTTGCGGTCGAGGACCTGACCATAGCGCCACCGGGCCAGCAAAAACCGACGGTAGCCAATGTCAACTTCCGCCTGGCTGCAGGGACGGGAATGGCCGTTGTCGGCCCGAGCGGCTCTGGCAAAAGCACGCTTGTGCGCGCGCTGGTGGGCGTCTGGCAGCCACTTCGCGGCACGGTGAGGCTGGACGACGCCTCGCTTGACCAATGGGACCAAGAACACCTTGGAGCACATATTGGCTACCTGCCCCAGGACGTCGAACTGTTTGATGGAACGGTTGCCGATAACATTTCGCGATTTGGCGGGAAGGGCGACGCCAAGGGCGTGCTGGCAGCTGCCAAGGCAGCGGGCGTCGACAAAATGATAATGCGATTGCCGAACGGTTTTCAAACACGCATGGGCGAGGGAGGAACAGCCTTGTCGGCTGGACAGCGGCAACTCGTAGGGCTTGCAAGGGCACTTTACGGCGATCCGTTTCTTGTCGTTCTGGACGAGCCGAATTCAAATCTGGACGTCGATGGCGATACCGCCTTGGCCGGCGCGATCCTGGCAGTGCGCAGACGTGGAGGCATCGTCATCGTAGTTGCGCACCGTCCTTCTGCCCTTACCAACATCGACAGGGTACTCGTAATGTCCAATGGGATGCTTCACGCCTTCGGCTCACGCGAGGAGGTCCTGGCCAACGTCATCCGCCCCTTTGCTGCGCCGGTTGAACGCCCGGCAGCGGCCGTCGCGATGCACAAAGGGGTGAGCGGTCACGCATGAGGAATATTTTTTTGTCTGAGGCGACGATGGCTCCATCGGCCCCGATCGGCAATGGGAGCCGGCGCAACGCGATTTCGGGCACGCGCGATGGAATCGGGGCCAACCTGATCCTGGGTGCGGCGGTCACGGTTATGTTGCTTGCCGGCGGCGGGCTCTGGCTCGGTCTGACCAAGATTGCTGGCGCGGTAATTGCGCCGGCGACCGTGGTGGTCGAGAGCAACATAAAGAAGGTGCAGCATCTGACGGGCGGCACGATAGGTGGCATCTTCGCGCAAGACGGGGATCATGTACGGGCCGGCGATGTGATGGCACGGTTGGACGACACACTGACACGAGCCAATCTGCAGATAATCAGCAAGGATCTTGATCGGGCAACGGTTCGGCTTGTGCGGCTGGAGGCAGAGCGGCAAGGCCTGTCGGAGATGCAGCTTCCGTTCAGCCTTCAAGCGCGAATGGGCGAGCCGGAGCTGGCTGCGCTGGTGAACGGCGAGCGCACGCTGTTCGACAGCCGCGCTACGGCCCTCAACGGGCAGAAGGCACAATTGCAAAGCCGCTCAAAGCAACTCGAACGCCAAGTTGAGGGCCTCAAGGCGCAACAGACCGCGGAAGAACAATCCGTGGTCCTGCTGGATGGCGATCTTGTCGATGTACAGGCGCTTTTTACAAAGAAACTGGTGTCCAAAGAGCGACTTAGCAACATCAGACTGGATGCCACCCGGGCGCACGGAGAATCAGGGCGCCTCGCGGCGGCAGTTGCCGAGGCGCAGGCCCGGATCAGCGAGACCGAATTGCAGATTCTTCAGCTCGATGAACAAAGGCGTAGTGACGTAACGAGCGAACTTCGTGAAACGGAAGCCAAGCAAACCGAACTCAGCGAGCGCAAGGTTGTGGCACAGGACGAACTGGCCAAAACCACCATCCGCGCGCCGCAATCGGGAACCGTACAGGAATCTTCCATTCACACGATCGGCGGCGTGATTGCCGCGGGCGAGGTTCTCATGATGATTGTCCCTGACACCGGCAACCTTGTCGTCGACGCGCTGATTGCGCCGTCGCGCATAGATGACGTTCGTCCAGGTCAGCGGGTCTCGATCCGGTTTCCGGCTTTCGACGCCGGCACTACGCCTGCCTGCCAAGGGTCTGTCAAGCGCATCTCGGCGGACCTGATAAAAGATCAACAGCGCCAGCTTTCTTATTTCTCGGCGCGCATCAATGTCGAAGACAAGTCCACCTGTCTGACCGATGCCAAAGTGCTCAAACCCGGTATGCCAGCGGAGGTTCACATAAGTACGGACGAACACAGCGTCTGGTCTTATCTGCTGAAGCCGCTTACCGACCAGATGTCGAGGGCTTTCCGGGAATGACATGGCGGCTGTGAGCGGTCGACCGCGGGAACACGGCAGGCGTGCTTGCTGACATATTAGGGTAGGCGACGTGATGCCACAGGGGTGACGCCTGCGGCCGACGCGCGAGGCTCGTCTGGGACATTGTCCCGGCTACAAGGATGCCCCAACAGGATTTTCCTGGCCGCCTCACCAAGTCCTGCCCCGACAACAGCGTTAGTGTCCTGTCATCTTTTGCGCAACAAACAGCGCATACCGTTCCACGATCATCGACATGGGCAATTGCCTCACGAGGAGAGGTTCTTTGCTCCTACGACGCGGCGAGGGCCCTGCGGCGGACACGGCGTGCGGCATGCACCGTTCGGTCTGCAGTCACCGCTACATTTGCCACGTCAGATGTATGCGGCAAGGCGTTCGCGCTTCCATGCGACCTCTTGTAGGGCAGCAATTCCCTGACCCGAGCATTGACCGAGGCAATCTCGACCCGCAAGTCCTCGCATTCCTGCCGTCTCACATCGAGTTCAATCTGATCGGACGCCTGCTGCATGGACAGCTGTGCAAAATCTGCGGCGATCTTGGAAAGGTTCACCTTGTTGGTTTCGGCCTCCTCGGTGAGTGCGGCCAACCTTTCGTCGGTCACCTGTTTTTCGGCCAGGGCGTCGCTCCATTGTAGCTGGAGCCTGGCGATCTCGGCCGCGGCCTCGTTGTTTGCGTTTGAGGCGAGTTCGAAGCGCGATTGGAGACTTTGAATTTCTGAGCGCAATCCTCGGTTCTCAGCCTGGCAGCGTTTAAGCTCGCCATCCATGTCCGCCTGCATAATCCTGGCTGCTTCGGTCACCTCCCATAGCTTCGCCTGCGCAACCTCGAGTGAGGTGTGCAATTTGATTGCCTCTTTTTCGCTCTTGCCGAGCGCACTCAGCATTTCGGAATTTCGCGCAGCTTCGTTGGCATGGATCGTGGAGAAGGCATCCAGCCTATGCCGTGCCTCTTCCTCCCGCTTCATGGCCTTTTCCAGGTCAATAGACAGGCTCACATTCTTTTCACGCAGCTGTTTGTTCTCTCGGGAGCGCCTGTCGGCCTCGACATTTGCGGCGGCAAGCATGTTCGTGAGGTCGCCAAATTCCGCTTCGTTCTTTGTGGTGGTGTTCGCCGCTTCGACCAGCTCCAGCCTTGCCGCGGCCAACGCGCCACGGAGCACTTCACACTCCTGAACAAGGCTTGCCTGGCGCTGCTGCAATGTCTCGACGGTGCCTTGACGCTCACAGTACCGTCTGTTCAGGTCATTGAGTGTTTCCGACAAGTTCCTTTGATCTGCGATCAGATTTTGATTCGCCAACTCCAGTTCGTTGGCACGGAGAATGTCCGCGTGAAGGATGTGAAAAAACTCGGACGTCAGTTGACATGTGCTTGTAATTTCGGAGATTTTTGCGTTGATCTCCTCGAAATGGAGCTTGGCATCGTGGAACAAGCCGTTAAACGAGCTCACGGCAGCAATTCGGCTCTGCGTATGTGAGGTCATCCGATGCGCTGGTATCGGCGAGCTATCATCGTCGTCGCCGGCACCGTCCTCGCTTGGTACGCTGTCATCCTGTTCGTTGTTTTCGCCTGCCATGTTTGGCACGTCGGCGACATCCTCCAAATCGAGGCACTGGTCGACAGCGTTAGCCAAGTCAGCTTCGAGATCGTCGAACGACCTCTCCACATTGTCCTCGGCGCGTCTGATCAAATCCCTGAACTTCATGACTTCATCCCCTGCAGCCGCATGCCCGGACCATTGAGGCACGAGGACTGAGATGCTTTTGTATCGAGAGCTCAACTCAGCGTCTTCGTTCAATCAAACGATGCCAGGGCGCCGGCGCCGCGAGGAGCCGAGAGCTGCGATCGGAAGGCCCTACATCGGTCTAGGTGCCTGCTGACTTATTCTTGAGGACTGCGCGGCTCCCCTTCTTGCCATCGTCTTGGCGTCAATGGTGTGTTGCCTGGGCACATTAACAACTCAGGTGCAGAAGCCCCGACGAACGGCCCGGCACAGCCTCTTGTGGGGCGCATCAGGCGGCCGGGCCTAACCGGCGGTTGAGTGTTTTGGTTTGCCGGCTGACTCACCATGCGACATTGGCGAGGCAAGCGCATCATTCGAACGAATTGGGGACCGGCCGCCTGGCCGCTCAATCGCACTAAGCTTCCGTTGCCGGAGCTGGCGACGAGGTGCTTTGCCTTGAGCCTTGGTATCTACATACGAAGCGGCAATACGCGCCGATGGAGCAGTGGTCCGACCCGTCAAACTATCGCTGCAAAATGCGCGGCGGAAGGCATCCGAGGATATTCTCCGTTCAGCGGTAGGAGATCGAACGCGGGCGATCTTGCTGAACTCCCCAAACAATCCCGGCGGATATGTGTTCGGCAAGGAGGATCTGGAAACCATTGCCACATTTGCCGAGCGGCACAATCTATGGATCATCAGCGATGAGGTTTACCGCAGCACAGTGTTCGACGGCGAGTTCCTCTCAATAGCATTCAGTCCCGGAATGAGAGAGCGGACGATAATTGTGAACAGCCTGTCGAAGTCTCATGCAATGACCGGCTGGAGGCTAGGGTGGACGCTTGGGCCGGTCTCGGCATCAGTTCATCTGGAAAATCTTGCGCAATGCATGCTCTTCGGATCGCCGACCGTATTCAGGATGCCGCAGCGGTGACTCTCGATGAGGCGGTGACGCAGAGATGCGTTTCTTTTCGGACGCCCTTCTGCCGTTGATGTTGACCAATGCTGTGCGGATGTTCGCCGGGGATATGCGTGAACCTTATCGTCCGCTGCGGCGCTCAATTTGCTTGGGGTTCTTGGAACCGTTCCGAACTTTCTCCTTGCGCCTCCGATCGAGTTGCGCGTGCTCATGCGGGGCGCTGAGGTGTCTCGATCCGCAGTGGCGCGGCCATTATGCGACGATCAGCTTAGTTGAAATTTGTCCCCAGCGGACGGGAACGACGCTTGGCCATGTTAGTTGATGTGAATGGAGCAGCTAAGAAAAGATCTGGCATTGCTTACGCGACCCGGCTTCTGGATAGCTTTCGGCATTTTGTTGCTGCTTTACGGGATTCAGGTCTTTTTTCTAATTCGGGCATGCCAATGCCTTTAGCCTGGAACATCGATACCCCTAGCTGGAACGCGGTCTGTCCATCTCCCGGCGGCTGCGCCGATAGCGTTGATCAACGATATATTCATTTATAAGCCTGCTATTCCCGGGGATGCCGAGGTTGGCAGCGCCTGCATCGTTGACTACGCACGTGGCGCTCCCCTCAAGGTAGGTGGTTACCATTCTCGCGCAGCCGGTGAGCATTGGAGCCCGCACTGTGTTGGACGTGCGCTCATGCGTCGGGAAATTTCTTATAGACAGGGGAGGGTCTGTCAGGCTGGAAAATCACAAGCTGCCCCGCGAATGAGGAAGCAAAAAAGGTGCAAGACCAGATCGATTTCTTCCAGGCAACTCGGTCCTCGCATCATCGCCGATCAGCGGCCGTACCGTCGAGAACCAAAATGCGCACGATCTCAGCCGGTCGGCTTCGACCAAAACATGCGGACTACCGGACGGGGACAGTCGGTGCCGCGTCCCGTCCTGTGGCCGGCGCTATGCTGACGCTCCTACAGTATCCCGTTCACCGCCCGCGGCAGGAGGGCGAATTTCCTCCGTCCTGCGCGGGACAACCGTCCACTGTTGCGGCCGCACGCAGGACTGCGGCTTATACGCCGTTCTTCCTTTGAGCGGCGTCCAGTTCGCAGGGCTAAATCACCATTGGTATGCAGACGAGCCTCTCGGCGTCTGGACAGAGATCAATTGCGCTTTGCACCAGGGTTCCTGGATCGTAAGCTCCAAACACGCTGCAGTCGCCTGATATGGTCCACTACGTTGGCCGGCTCATACGGCTTCGCAAGGTGCGGGCCTTCCTGACAAAGGTCGCCCGCCGCGATCGCAGTTCGTTCTACTGCCGCAGAAAGCACTATTTTGACCTCGGGCTTGTTCTCGCGAACCCACTTCGACAGTTGGAACCCGTTCATGTTGCCCGGCAGGTCAACGTCACACAAGACGGTGTCCACACCGAACTCCGCATAGTTCAACGCTTGTTGCGCCTCACGTGCGAAATGGGCCTCAATCACCCTGTAGCCACAGTGGCGGAGATAGTCCGCGATGACGCATCGGGCGATGACGTCGCCGTCAACCACGAGGATCGTTTGGCTCTGTTGGTTCGGGGCTTCCATTGACGGAGAACGGTCAGCAACCGGCAGGGTTCCACGCATCATGACCTGCGCGGGATGCCGACCGAAGATCGCGGCGAGATCCTGCACGAAATGATCCCTGCCGGCGGGCGCATTCAATTCAGCGGAGCGATGCCGCACTGGTGACGCCGTTTGCCACCTGGTCGACGAGACGGGCTAGAAGGCATGGTCTCGAAGCTCAAGGGCAGTCCATATCGCAGCGGCAAACGAGCGCTTGGCGCAAGATCAAGTGCTTTGAGGAAAAGGAAATGCAAATCATCGGTGCACAGCGCGAGCGCGGCAAAGCCACCCAGGTGATCATGGCTGAAAAGGGCTCTACAAAGGCGGCGCACTCGTCAACTTCAATGCCGCTGAGCGGCAAGCGCTTTGGGATCGTGTCCAGGGCAAGGTTGGCGGCCCGGTCCCGAAGGGACATAAAAAGGAAAAGGCCGAGTGGCTGAAGCCCGGACTGGTTGGCTGGGTCGAGACCCTCAAAGGCGAAGAGAAGCTGCGGCACGCAAGGCTGCTGGATTTCCGGGAGGATGATGCAAATGGCCATGCCTAAGAAAGATCAGGAACGCGCCACCTACGCCTGGATGTACGGCGCCCAAGCGCGCAAGGATGGCAAGGAGCGTGAGGTGCCAGCTTACTGGCAGGAACATGCCGACGCGTGGCTGCAGGGCTTTGACGGTGTGGCGATGGACGGTTTTGGCAAGACCAAAACCGTCAACAACGAGATGGAGGCCGAGGTCGACGAAGCTGCCGTCGAGCGCCCCGACGAATAGCCATTTTGCCGTATGCCGTATGGTCGTTCTTAATTGGAGAAAGGTTTCGTTGGGCCTATAAAGATTGCGTTTACCATTGCCTTTTTAGGAAGAATGCGATGGTTGCAACGCCCATAGAAATCGCTCAAGCCGCTACTGCGACTACGGCCACCTTGCTGAAGTGGCAGAAGTCCATGGAGGAACGCGCC
>NZ_JAMYMJ010000021.1:0-93661 GCF_040318435.1 Mesorhizobium sp. M1143
GCTCCCGCCCGAACCGCCGGGCCCCGCGGGGGCCGCCACCGCCCCCCACCCCCGCCGCCCCCCCGTCGGCGAGGGGGGGGGGTGCCCCGCCCCCGCTCGGCACCGAACCGCTGTTGGCGAGCTTGCGAGCGATCTCGCGCAGAGTGAGGTTCTGCTTCGACCATTCCTTGACGCGATTGAGCGAGGTGCGGCCGCCATTGAAGGTGCTCTCGTCCGGCAGCGGCGGCAGCGGGCCGTCCGGCGGATATACGGAGAGATCGACGCCGCTCCAGCTCGAGAGAAGGTCGATGCCGACCCGATCGGGAAGCAAGCTCTGCAGATACTCCTGCCGCTCGCGTCCCTCCGCTTCGGAAGCTGCGACGATCGGCAGGATGCCCGGCAGGATCTTGAAGCTCTCGGGCTTGCGGCCGTAACGGGCGAGGCGCTCGTTGATGTCCTGCCTATATTTGATGCCGTCTTCCTTGGTGCTGTAGATGGCAAAGTGCGCATCGGCATGCGCGGTAGCGAAATTCTTGCCGTCTTCGGACGAGCCGGCCTGGACGATCAGCGGATGGCCCTGCGGCGGGCGCGAGACATTGAGCGGTCCGCGCACCTTGAAGTGCGGGCCCTTGTGGTTGATCGCATGGACCTTGTCGGGATCGGCGAAATAGCCCGATGCCTTGTCGATAAGCAGGGCTTCGTCTTCCCAGCTGTCCCACAGTGCCTTGACGATATCGAGGAATTCGGTGGCGCGCTCATAGCGAAAGGCGTGCTCGATATTGCCGTCGCGGCCGAAATTGCGGGCCTCCTCGTCCATGGCCGACGTCACCACATTCCAAGACGCCCTGCCCTTGCTGATATGGTCGAGCGAGGCAAACATGCGGGCGACATTGTAGGGCTCGCTGTAGGAGCTCGAGGCGGTGGTGATGAGGCCGATATGCCTGGTCACGCCGGCAAGCGCCGACAACAGCGTCAGCGGTTCCAGGCGGGCATTGGCGTAATGGGCTACGCCGCTCTGTACGGAATCCCAGATCGCGACATGGTCGGCGACGAAGATCGTATCGATCCTGGCGCGCTCGGCAGACTGGACGAGATCGCGGTAGAAGTCGAAGTCGAGCACTTCGCGGCCCGGCGCGCGCGGATGGCGCCACGACATGCGATGATCGCCCTGCGGATTGAAGAAAAACGCGCTGAGGATCATGTGGTCGCGTGCCATGCCGGTCTCCTTGCAGAACTGCTTCAGGCGACCGTCGCGATGCCTCGACCGGCTGCGACAATCTCTCCTGAGCGGTGAAAGGTAGATTGCGCTCCAGCTTAATTCGAGTAATTTTATAGAGATTGTGCGGCGCGAAAGCGGAAGCGATTGCCCTCGAAGACCGCGCCGAAAGAAAGTGGTTTCAGCAAGACATGTCGTCATCGGTTCTGAACGTCGAGCAGCTCACCGTCGCCTATGATGAACGCCGGGGATCGCATCCGGCCGTCAACGGCGTGTCGCTCACCATCGGCGAAGGCGAAGCGCTCGGCCTTGTCGGCGAGTCCGGCTCGGGCAAAAGCTCGGTGGCACTCGCTATTCTGCGCTATCTGCCGAGTAACGCCCGGATCGCCGCGTCGGCGCTCGAGTTCCAGGGCCGCGAGATCCGCAATCTCTCCGGCGAGCAGCTTCGCCGGCTAAGGGGCGATCGCATCGCGGCCGTCTACCAGCATCCGGGTGCGGCGCTCAATCCGGCCATGACGATTGGCCGGCAGATCACCGAGACGATCATGCGGCATCGCCCGGTTCGGCAGGACGAAGCACGCACCCGCGCCGCCGAACTGCTGAGCCGTGTCAGGGTGAGCAATCCGGAACGGGTGCTCGATCTCTATCCGCACGAATTGTCGGGCGGCATGCAGCAGCGCGCCAACATCGCGATTGCCATTGCGCTCGACCCGTCGCTGCTGGTGCTGGACGAGCCGACGACGGCGCTTGACGCCAGCGTCCAGTCCGAGATCGTCGCCATCCTGCAGGACTTGCGCCGCGATCACAAAACCAGCGTTCTGCTGATCAGCCATGACATCAACATGGTCCGCCGGGCCTGCGATCGGGTGGCCGTGATGCAGTCGGGGACGGTGGTCGAAAGCGGCATCGCCAACGATGTCTTCGAGAACCCTGTTCACGCCTACACCAAGGCGCTGATCGCCTCGATCCCGGCGCTCAACTTCACCAAGCGCGACGGCAGGCTGGCCGAGATGCACACAACCAGCCCGTCGAAGCCTGTCCGCAGCGATCAACCGGAAGCCGCACGTCCGATCGCCGTCGCCTGCAAAGGCATCAGCCACGCCTTCGGCTCCCAGGCCGTCCTGCACGATATCGACCTGGAGATAGCCCAGGGCGAGACGTTCGGGCTGATCGGCGAATCCGGCTCCGGCAAGTCGACATTGGCAAGGATCGTGACTGGCCTCCAGACGCCGGACGCTGGGTCGGTCGAGCTGTTCGGCAGCACTGTCGCGCCGCGCGTCGAGAAAAGAAGCCTAAGCGAACGGCGCGACGTGCAGATGGTGTTCCAGTCACCCGACCGCACGCTCAATCCGCGCCAGCGGATCGGCAGGATCCTCGGCCGTCCGCTGCGGCGGCTCGCCGGCTTTGGCCGCAGCGAGGTGAAGCAGCGTGTCGGCGATCTCCTGGCCTCGGTTCGTCTTGCCGCTACGACCGTCGACCAGAAGCCGAGATCGCTGTCTGGTGGCCAGCGCCAACGGGCGGCGATTGCGCGCGCCTTTGCCGGCGTGCCGAAGCTCGTGGTGTTGGACGAGCCGACCTCTGCGCTCGACGTTTCGGTGCAGGCGACCGTGCTCAATTTGCTCAACGACCTGCAGCGCGACAAGGACACCACCTATCTGTTCATCAGCCACGACCTAAGGGTGGTGCGCTATATGGCCGACAGGATCGGCGTGCTCTATCGCGGCCGGCTCGTCGAGACGGGGTCATCCGAGCAGATTTTCCGTGGCCCCAACCACCCCTACACGAAGCTGCTTCTGGCCGCCTCCTCGGATGAGACGGCGCCGAGGGCTCCGGCTCAGCTCCACGTCGCGGCACACGATGCCGAAACCTCCGGATGCTCCTTTGCCGCCCGCTGTCCTGTCGCGCTGCCCGATTGCCGAAAGGCGCAACCACCCGTCAGGCAGGCCGGCGACGGTCATCTGATCGCCTGCTGGAGGGACACAGGCAGTCTCTGATTGCGAAGCGGGCCGGCCCAACTGCAAGCCTGCCTTCGAAGAGATGTCCCCCGGCCGATGCGCCGGAGGACAGGCTTGGGAGGCGCCGGACGTCGGCTGGAAATTTCCGGCGATGGTTTTGACCAGCGTCGATTTGCCGGCACCATTGTCGCCCATCAGGCCGAGAACCTCGCCCTCATTGATGTCGAGCGACACATTGTCCAGCGCGCGGACGGCACCGAAATCCTTCACGATATGTTCGAGACGCGCTAGAACCGGCACGCATCCTCCCATGCCAATTTGTAAGTTTCTGATACAAATCCTCGTTTGAAACTTGGGTCAAAGGGCTTGGGGATGCTGAATATCTTGTTGCAATGCACCCAACCTTGGGTCTTTCAAACCGCCTAGAAATTCTATTAGTATGCAAATCAAACAAATTGTGGAGAACGACGTGCTGGTGTCGACCGATCTTCGGCCGAACGAAACGAGGGCACTTGCGGCGCTGTTTCGTGCCGGCGCGTTGAGCCGAGCGGCGCTCGCACGCGATCTCGGCCTGACCCGGTCGACCACCGGCGCCCTGGTGCTGGGGCTGACCGAAGCCGGTCTGGCGCGCGAGCGGTCGGATGGAACGGATGACGAGCAGGATAGCGAGGGTCGGGTCGGCCGTCCCGGTATCCTGGTCGAGATCGAAGGCAATGGCGGCTTCTTCCTTGGCGCTTATATCGGCGTCAACTGGATCGCAGTCGTGACTGTCGACCTTGCCGGCGCGCGGCGTGCGAGCGCCTCTAGGGCATTTGCCGGCCCCGGTAGCACGCCCGAAGCCGCGGTCGACATCATCAAGGAGCTCGTTGCCGAGATCCGGTCGCAATTGCCTGAAGGCACGCGCCCCTACGGGCTCAATGTCGCCGTGCCCGGCTTCCCCGCAGCTGATGGCGTCTCATACCATGCCACCATCCTTGGCTGGCACGGGGTCAATCTAGCGGAGCTTTTGGGCAATGCCTTTGGCGACGATTTTCCGATCCTCTTGGAAAACGATGCCAATGCCGTCGCGGTGGCCGAGACATACCGGCCGCAGCCGGGAAAGGACGATGAGGATGCCCTGGTCATCCTGATCGAGAACGGCGTCGGCGGCGGCATCATCAATGCCGGCAGGCTGCATCGCGGCCGACTCGGCGGCGCCGGCGAAATCGGTCATCTGCGCATCGGCGACGAAGGTTTTGTCTT
The DNA here is from genome assembly GCF_040318435.1 of Mesorhizobium sp. M1143. NCBI lineage: Bacteria > Pseudomonadati > Pseudomonadota > Alphaproteobacteria > Hyphomicrobiales > Phyllobacteriaceae > Mesorhizobium > Mesorhizobium sp. M1143. The sequence goes on from NZ_JAMYMJ010000021.1 coordinate 4,393, forward strand.
CGACGCGAAGCGCCCGGGGCGGCTGGAATCCTATGTCGGCAAAGATGCGTTGCTGGCTCGCTATTTGCACATAAGCGGACTGCGCGCCGGCGTGGATGAGTTTGTCGCGGCGCTTGCCGGCGGCGATCCGGCAGCCGTCGCCACCGCGCGCGACTGGGCGCTCTGGTTCGGCCGCGGCCTGGCGACGCTCACCTGCACCTTGCAGCCGGAGCGCATCATCCTCTCGGGCTCGGTCAATGCCGTCTATCCTTTCGTCGCTGAGCAGGTCGAGGCTTTCCTGTCGGACTTCCTCGCCGAAGGCTATCCCGTTCCCCGGATCGAACTGGCGCGCGTCCGCGCCGACGGTCCGGCATTGGGCGCTGCCTGCCTGCTGCATCAGGCAGCTTTGTCGGGCGATCCGCAATTTCAACTTCGCGGCCTCGCCGCGCGCTAATCAGGAGAAAGATTCCATGCCTCGCAAAGATGAAAAGCGGCTGCGTGTCGGCGTGCTCGGCTGCGGTCCGATTGCGCAGGCGGCGCATTTCGAATCCTGCACCAAGGCGCGCAATGCCGATCTCTATGCCATCTGCGATGTCGCCGACGATCTGCGCGACAGGATGGCGGCGACCTACGCGCCCGAAAAATCCTATGCCGACTACGGCCAGATGCTGGCCGATCCCGACCTCGATGCCGTCATCATCGCGACATCGGACATTTTTCACGTCAAGGCCGCGGAACTGGCGCTCGATGCCGGCAAGCATGTGCTTTGCGAAAAGCCGCTGGGCGTTTCGGTCGAGGAGGTCGAAGGCTTGCGGGCCACGCTCGACAAGAGCGGCAAGGTGCTTCAGGTCGGCCATATGAAGCGCTTCGATCCCGGCATCCAGGCGGCAAAGGCTTTCGTCGACGACGAAATGGGCGAGCGGCTGGCGTTCAAAGGCTGGTACTGCGACAGCACCCACCGCTACCCGATGACCGATGCGGTGCAACCGCTGATCATCACCAGCGCCAAGGCGCGCAAGCCTGCCGTCAATCCCAAGGCGGATCTGCGCCAATACTACATGCTGGCGCATGGCAGCCATCTCCTTGATACGGCGCGCCATCTGCACAGGCCGATCGAGGCGGTGGAGGCCCGGCTCACCGAGCGCTATGGCGCCTATTGCTGGTTCATCACCACCATCTTCGCCGACGGCACGATCGGCCATCTCGACCTGACGGTCGCCGTGCGCATGGACTGGCACGAAGGGTTCCAGATCTACGGCGAGAACGGCAGCGTTCTCGCGAAGACCTATAACCCCTGGTACTACAAGAGCAGCGAGGTCGACATTTTCCGCGAGGCCGATGGCAGTTGGCACCGGACGCTTGGCGCGGATGGCCACTTCTATCGCCGGCAGCTCGAAGGCTTTGCCGATGTCGTACTGAATGGCGCGCCGATGATCGGCGCCGGCATCGAGGACGGCATCGCCTCGGTCAGGGGCATGGCGGCCATCGCCCGCTCGGCCGCTGCCGGCGGCCGCGCCGTCCGTCTGGCCGATGTCGACGGGGTCGTGTGATGCAGCTTGGGATTTTCGCCAAGACCTTCGCCACCACCGGCGCTCTGCCGGTGCTGCGCGCGGTCGCGGACGGCGGCTACACGGCGGCGCAGTTCAACATGGCGTGCCTTGGACTGCCGTCGATGCCGGACAGCATTGAGCTCGGCGCGGCCCGGTCCGTCGCTGAGGCGAGCGGCGAGGCCGGCGTTTCGATCGCGGCGGTTTCGGGAACCTACAACATGATCCACCCGGATCGCACGGTTCGCATCCAGGGACTCGCCCGGCTTGAGGTACTGGCCGCGTCATGCGCCGATATGGGCACCCGTCTGATTACGCTGTGCACCGGCACAAGGGATGCGCAGGATCAGTGGCGCTGGCATCCCGACAATGCAAGCGAGGCGGCATGGAGCGATCTGCGGACGGAGATGGAAGCGGCGATCGCGATTGCCGAGCGCTTCGACATCGAGCTTGGCATCGAACCGGAACTGGCCAATGTCCTCTCCAGCGCCCGGGCCGCACGCCGCCTGCTGGACGAAATGAACAGCACGCGGCTGCGCATCGTGCTCGACCCGGCCAATCTGTTCGAAGTGGCCGACAGCGCGGAGCGTCATCGCCTCATCGGCGAAGCCATCGATCTGCTGGCCGCCGAGATCGGCATGGCCCATGCCAAGGACCGCCATGCCGATGGCAGTTTTGCCGCAGCCGGAAAGGGCGTGGTCGACTTCCCACATTTCATCGGCCGCCTGAAGGCTGCCGGGTTCGACGGCCCCTTGATCACACATGGCCTGACAGAGGCCGAGGCGCCAGGTGTCGGCGCCTTTCTGCGCACCGTACTGGAAGAGAGCGAGCTCGCGTGAAAGAGACCTTCAGCCGCGATGGCGTCGACCTTGCCTACCGGGACGTCGGCGCCGGGCTTCCCGTCATCTTCCAGCATGGGCTGGGCGGCGATGAGGCGCAGGTCGCCGACGTGTTTCCCGATCTGCCGGTGACCCGGCGCGTGACGCTCGAATGCCGGGGCCAGGGCGGATCCAGCTACGGGCCGGTCGAGCGGCTTTCGGTTGCGACGTTTGCCGAAGACGTCGAAGCGCTGGCCGACGAACTCGGCCTCGGCCCGGCCGTCGTCGGCGGCATCTCGATGGGCGCGGCGCTGGCGCTGCGCCTGGCAGTGCATAGGCCGGCCCGTGTGCGCGCTTTGGTGCTCGCCCGGCCCGCCTGGGTAGCCCAGGCGGCTCCGGAAAATATGAGGCCCTATGCCGTCGTCGGCGATCTCTTGATGCGGCATTCGCCTGAAGACGCCAGGCGTCTGTTCGATGACAGCGCTGTTGCCGGCGAACTGGCCAGATTGGCGCCGGACAATCTCGGCAGCCTGCAAGGCTTCTTCACTCGCCCGGACCCGGTTCTGTTCGGCAGGCTGCTTTCGGCGATCGCCGGCGATGGTCCCGGCGTGAGCGAGGCGGACATCCGCGCTATCGCGGTGCCGACTCTTGTCATCGGCCATGACCATGACCTCGTGCATCGCCTGGCCGACGCACAGACGCTGGCCGGACTCATTCCGTCGGCCCGGCTTTGCACCATCACAGCCAAATCGCAGGATCGCGCCGCCTACCGGCTGGAATTCCGCGCCTGTCTTTCGGAATTCCTGGAACCGCTCGCATGACGCATCAAACGATGGACGACACGATCGCCGTGGTCGAGATCGGCGGCACGTCGGTCAAGGTTGGCTTTGCCGACCACGGCATCCCGGTGGATTTTGCCCGCACCTACCCGACCGCGCAACTGCGCAAGGGCGCGCCTGTGGCGGGGTTGGCCGATGCGGTCACCGCAGCCTGCCGCGATGCCGGGCTCAAACCTGCACGGGTCGTTGCGACGGTGCCTGGGTTCATCGACCGCGACTTCGACACGGTGCTGCACACGGCCAACATTCGCGAGCTGAACGGCATCCGGCTGGGTACGGAACTGGCATCGCGGCTCCGCGTTCCCGTGCGGCTCGAACGCGACGTCGTGCTGCAATTGCTCGGTGAAAGCGTCGCCGGCGCAGTGAAGCGGCAAAAGGAAGTGCTGGCGGTCTATCTCGGCACCGGCATCGGTGCGGCCTATCTCGGCAAGGACGGCATTTTCAGGGGCGGCGGCTGGGCGCTGGAAATCGGCCATATGCCGATCTACCGGCCTGACGAAAGCGGACCGCCAAACCGCGTCGAGACCTACGCCTCAGGGGCAACGCTTGTCGACCTTGCCGCGGACTACGATATCCCGGTTGCCGAGCTGTTTTCGGCGCCCGGGCAGCCGCCGTCGCTGCGCGAATGGCTCGATGAGATCGTCTGGCAGCAGGCGGTGACCATCGCAACGGCAGCCGCTTTGTTTTCCCCGCAGACGATCCTGATCGGTGGCGGCATTGTCGACATGAAGTCCTATCCCCGCCAGGCGCTCAAGCAGCGCATCGCGGACAGCCTGCCGCATTCGCTTGTTGTAGAGCCTCTGGACATACGCTGGGCGGCCCTGGGCTGGCAGGCGGCGATCCACGGCGCGGTGCTGCTCGGTACGGTATGATCGCGGTACTGCCCGCAGCGGATTACTTGATCGTCTTGCCGTCCGCCCCGAATCGATAAGTCTTCCCCGGCTCGGGCGTCGCATACAGCGTCGCGCCCGGCTCCGCGTCGTAGACACCGAAAATGCGCACCGTGATCAGCCCGGCCTTTTCGCAGTCGAGATAGAGGTTGGTGTCGGCGCCGAGATGTTCGGCATGCACCACCGTTCCCTTCCAGGCGCCGGACCTTGGATCCACGGTCAGATGCTCCGGCCGCACGCCGATCGTCTTGGCCGTCTCGCCCAATCTGGCGCCGTCGATGAAATTCATCTTCGGCGAGCCGATAAAGCCGGCGACGAACTCGTTTGCCGGCGAATTGTAAAGCTCCATCGGGCCGCCGATCTGCTCGATCTGGCCGGCGTTGAGCACGACGATCTTGTCGGCCAGCGTCATCGCCTCGACCTGATCATGGGTGACGTAGATCATCGTTGCCTTCAGCCGGCGATGCAGCTGAGCGATCTCCAGTCGCGTGTTGACGCGAAGCGCTGCATCGAGGTTCGACAAGGGCTCGTCGAAGAGAAACAGTTTTGGCTCACGCACCACGGCGCGGCCGATGGCGACGCGCTGGCGCTGGCCGCCCGACAGTTCCGCCGGCCGCCGCTCGAGATACGGTTCCAGCGACAGCATCGACGAGGCGACGCCGATGCGGCGTTCGATCTCCGGGGCGGGCGTGCCGGCCTGCTTGAGGCCGAGGCCCATATTGTTCTTCACCGTCAGATGCGGGTAGAGCGCGTACGTCTGGAACACCATGGCAATGCCGCGTTTTGCCGGGGGCGTGGCCGAGACATCGGCGCCGTCGATCACCACCCTGCCGGAGGTCGAATCCTCCAGCCCGGCGATGACCCTGAGCAAGGTTGACTTGCCGCAGCCAGATGGGCCGACGAAGACGACGAATTCGCCGTCGGTCACTTCGAGGTTGATGCCTTTCAGCACCTCGACCGGCCCGAAGGCCTTCTTCACATTCTCGATTACCAGCGAGCCCACGGCTTCGTCCTTGTTCTAGAGTTTGCCCTACTAGAGCTTAACTGGGGCGCCGCTGCGCACGCTCTCATCGGCGGCAAGGCAGACGGCGAGCGATTTCACCGCGTCGTCCATGTGGCGGGTCAGGTCAATGTCTTCCCGGATCGCCTTCAGCACGAAGGCCTGTTCGAGGTCACAGAGGTCCTGGTGGCCGGGTTCGCCTTCCATGGACAGCATCTCGTCCGGCCTGGCGAACTTGCCGTCCGCGCCGGTCGCCGCACTGTGCAGGCGGATGGTCGAGGTCTTGGTGTGGGTGTCGATGTCGTCCGACCTCACACCTTCCTTCATGACGATCGACACGCAGCCATTGGGCGACATCACGTCCTTCACGAAGAACGCCGTTTCCGAAATCATCGGTCCCCAGGCCGCTTCGTACCAGCCGACCGAGCCGTCGTCGAACAGCACCTGCAGATGGCCGTAATTGTACATGGTCGGCGCGATTTCCTCGGTCAGCCGCAGCCCCATGCCGCGCACCTCGACCGGCCTGGCGTCGGTGATCTGCAGCATGACGTCAAGATAGTGCACGCCGCAATCGACGATCGGCGAGGTCGTCTGCATCAGTTGCTTATGCGTCTGCCAGGTCGGGCCTGACGATTGCTGGTTGAGGTTCATGCGAAACACGTAAGGGCCGCCGAGCTTGCGCGCCTCGGCGATCAGCCTGACCCAGGAGGGGTGGTGGCGCAGGATGTAGCCGATCACCAATTTTCGGCCGTTGGCCTTGGCCGCCGCGACGACGCGCTTGGCGTCGGCGACCGTCGTTGCCAGCGGCTTTTCGACAAAGACATGGCAGCCCGCCTCGAATGCCTTCACCGCATAGTCGGCATGGCTGTCGGAATAGGTGGCGATGCAGGCGACATCCGGCTTTTCATCGCGCAACGCGTCGTCGAAGGAGCGCCTGATGCCATAGCCCGACAGCCCGTCCGGTAACGGCACGTCGGAGCGGTTGATCAGGGCCGCGATCTCGAAGCCCGGATTAGTGTGGTAGGCCAGCGCATGGCTACGGCCCATATTGCCGAGCCCGGCGACGACGACACGAAGGGGCGATTTAGAGGTCACCTAACTACTCCAGATGTTCCAGTTGTTCCTGCTGAGAGGGTGTCACCCCACCCGGCGCTGCGCGCCGACCTCCCCATCGAGGGGAGGTAGGACGCTGGCGCGAACACCCTCGCTGCCAAAGAAGCTTCTCCGAAAGTCGCCCCCTGGCGGTCGTGAATGAAGCCACGACCTTTTACCTCCCCTTGATGGGGAGGTCGGCGCGCCGCGGCGGGTGGGGCGAAGGCTCCAGCAGAGATTTGTAGGGCTCCGCTCACTTGACGGCTCCGGATGTGATGCCGCGGATCAGCTGCCGCGAGAAGATGACGTAGAGGGTCAGCACAGGCATGATCGCCAGCGAGAGTGCCGCCAGGATGGCGTTCCAGTTGGTGACGAACTGGCCGAGGAAAAGCTGCGCGCCGAGCGTCACCGTCTTGGTCTCTTCCGACGGCGCCAGGATCAGCGGGAACCACAGATCGTTCCAGATCGGGATCATGGTGAAGACGGCGACCGTCGCCATCGAGGGCCGCACCAGCGGCAGCACCAGCCGGAAGAAGATGGTGTATTCCGACAGGCCGTCGATGCGGCCGGCATTCTTCAGATCGTCGGACACCTGCTTCATGAATTCCGACAGGATGAAGACGGCCAGCGGCAGCCCCTGCGCGGTGTAGACCAGGATCAGCGCCGTCAGCGTGTTGACCAGCCCGCTCGCCACCATCAATTGCAGGATGGCGACGGTGCCGAGCCGGATCGGGATCATGATGCCGAGCGCGAGGTAAAGCCCCATCAGCGTGTTGCCGCGAAAGCGGTATTCCGATAGCGCGAACGCCGCCATCGCGCCGAACAGAAGCACGAAGAACAGCGAGGCGACGGTGACGACGAGGCTGTTCTGAAAATAGTGGATGAAGTCGCCCTGCCCGATCACGGTGGTATAGCCGATCAGGTCGAAGGTTTTTGGCGTCGGCGGCGTCAGCGGTTCGCTGAAGATGCCGGCGCGGGACTTGAACGAATTCATGATCACCAGGATCACCGGAAACAGTGCGATCGCCGTATAGGTCAGCAGGATCGTGTGGGCGCCGATGGTGCGGGGCAGCGAACGGGTGGCGGTGCTCATTGGAAGGTCTCCTGACGAGCGATGACTGTTGAGGTCGGCACCAAGGCACCCCCCTCTGTCCTGCCGGACATCTCCCCCGCAAGGGGGGAGATCAGATGCCGCGACTGCTTTCGCCAATCGCCAACGTTGCAAGACGAGCGGCAAGGCCAGAGCTGCCAATCTCCCCCCTTGCGGGGGAGATGGCCGGCAGGCCAGAGGGGGGTGTTCAAGCTCGACATCTCGCCCCTCAGAACTGGTAGCGACGCAGGCGCGTCTGGACGAGGAACAGGTAGACGCAGACGCCGCCGAGGATGATCAGGAACATCATCGTGGCGATCGCCGCGCCCATATTGGGATCGCCGGTCTGCAGCTGAAAGCCGAAGAAGGCGCGGTAGAGGAAAGTGCCCAGAATATCGGTCGAATAGTTCGGGCCGGCGAGCGCCCCTTGCGCGGTGTAGATCAGGTCGAAGGCGTTGAAATTGCCGACGAAGGTCAGGATCGAGATGATGCCGATCGACGGCAGGATCAGCGGCAGCTTGATCTTCCAGAACTGCGACATGCCGGTGATGCCGTCACATTCGGCCGCCTCGATCACCTCTTCGGGGATCGACAAAAGGGCTGCATAGATCAGCATCATCGGGATGCCGACGAACTGCCACACCGAGATCAGGCTGAGCGCGGTCAGCGCATATCGTTCCTTGCCCAGCCACGGCGTGAACAGGCTTTTCAAGCCGACCAGGTCCATCAGATGCGGCGCCACTCCCCATAACGGCGACAGGATCAGTTTCCAGGCGAAGCCGACGATGACGAAGGACAGGATGGTCGGCACGAAGATCGCGGTGCGGTAGAAGGCGGCGAACCTCAGCCTCGGGCTGGAAAGAAGTGCGGCCAGAAGCACGCCGATCGGGTTCTGCACCACCATGTGGATGATGAAGAACCAGGTGTTGTTCCTCAGCGCGTTCCAGAAACCCACCGACCAGTTGGGGTCGCCGAACAACGTACGGAAGTTGGTGAAGCCAACGAACACCTGATGCTGCTCGACGTTGCGGAACAGCGACAGCTGCAAGGTGCCGGCCAGCGGCAGGATCATGATCGCCGTATAGACCAGCAGCGCCGGCGCCAGGAAGACGCCGATATGCCAGCGGAACGGTCGTTTCGGTCGTGTTTGTGCGGCCATGAGTGCGGTCCCCGCCGATCAGGTTTAGCAATGCCTTCGACGGCAGCGCTGCCCCTCACCCTCACGCTCTCCCCGTGAAGGACGGGGAGAGGGGGCGCCTGCGTTTCGGCTGATCCTTCTCCCCGTCACTATACGGGGAGAAGGTGCCGGCAGGCGGATGAGGGGCGGCGCCGTCGTTCGCAGTCGATGATGCTGTCGAAAAACGCAGGGCCGTCCACTTGGGGCCCTGTCTGTTGTCTGAGCTCTTACTTGCCCGGCTTGTACCAGCTGTCGAGGCCGTCCTGCAGCTTCTTGGCGGCAGCTTCCGGCGTGTCGGTGCCATTGATGACGTTGGCCGATTCAACCCAGGTTTCGTTCTCGAGGTTCGGCGTGCCGCGCGACAGGATCTGGTAGGTCGAGCGGATCGTCGACTTGCACTTGTCGCGCCAGGAGACGAATTCCTGCGCCAGCGGGTCTTCCATCTTCACCGGGGTGGAATTCAGGCTGAAGAAGCCCGGCAGTGCGTTGGCGTAGATGGTGGCGAAGTCCGGCGAGGCGACCCAGGACAGGAAGGTCTTGGCCGCGTCGGCATTCTTCGACGCCGCATTCAGGCCCATGCCGATATCGGTATGGTCGGAGATGTAGCAGGTGTCGCCGGCCTTCTCGACCGGCGGCGGGAAGGCGCCCATCTTGAACTGCGCCTGGGTGTTGAACAGGCCGATCTCCCACGATCCCGCCGGGTAGATGGCGGCGCGGCCAAGCGTGAACAGGTTCTGGCTGTCCGGATAGGTCTGGGCCTCGAAGCCGTCGCCGAGATAAGGCTTCCACTTGGCCAGTTCCTCATAGGGAGCAACCCAGTCCTTGTCGGTCAGCTTCTGGTCGCCCTTGATCAGCGCTGCGCGGCCCTCTTCGCCCTTCCAGTAGTTCGGACCGATGTTCTGATAGCCCATGGTCGCGGCTTCCCATAGGTCCTTGGTGCCCATGGCCATCGGGATGTAGGTGCCGTCGGCCTTGATCTTGTCGAGCGCGGCGAAGAACTCGTCACGCGTCGTCGGCACCTTGAGGCCGAGCTTGTCGAAGGCGTCCTTGTTGTAGATGAAGCCGTGAATGACCGAGGCCATCGGCACGCAGAAGCTCGCCTTGCCGTCGTCGGTCTGCCAGGCGGCCTTGGCAACGGGCGAAAAGTTTTCCATGCCGGGCAGCGCCGACAGGTCGGCAAGGTTGCCCTTCTTGAACAGTTCGAGCGACTTGTCGAACGGGCGGCAGGTGATCAGGTCGCCAGCCGAGCCGGCGGCGAGCTTGGCGCCGAGTGCGGCGTCATACTCGGTCGGCGCCGACGGTGCGAACACCACTTTGATGCCCGGGTTCTTGGCCTCAAAAGCCGGGATCAGCTTGTCCTTCCAGATGGCAAGGTCGTCGCCGCGCCAGCTTTCGATATTGAGCGTTACGTCATCGGCGTGAGCCAACCCGGCGGTGCCGAGAATGCTGGTGCCGAGAAGCAGTGCCGTCAGTAATTTCGTTGTCATGCTAGTCTCCCTGTTGACCTTTTTCAGGTTCGGTTTTGAGAACAGGGGCCTTCGCGCCCTTGTTCCCCTCGATCGCGGAAAGGGCCGGCCGCAGCTTCTGGCCGGTCCCTTCCAGTATCTTCTCGGCCGCAACGGCGTTGGCAGCGCCGGCGGCGAGCAGAATGGCTATCTTGACGACGCCGCCGCTCGCTTCGAGCAGCCGCACGGCGTCTTGCCGGTCGCGGCCGCTGATAGCGGCGACGATGCGAGCCGCGCGGTCGCGCAGCTTGATGTTGTCGGCGGTGAGATTGACCATGTAGCCGTCATGGACATGGCCGAGATGAATGGCGGTAAGCGTCGACAGCATGTTGAGCGCGATCTTCTGGGCAGTGCCGGCGCCCATGCGCGTCGAGCCGGCAATCACCTCCGGTGGCGTCTCGAGCAGGATGGCGACGTCGGCCAGCCTGAGCAGGGGCGTGTCCTTGTTGTTGGCAATGGCGATGGTTGCCGCGCCCCGGCTGCGCGCATCCTTCAGCGCCTGCACCGCATAGGGCGTCGAGCCGCTGGCCGAAATCGCGATCAGGCAGTCGCCCTTGCCGATGCCGGCGCCGGCAATTGCCGTCGAGGCTTCGTCGGTGTCGTCTTCCGGTCCGCCGGCCAGGGTCTTGAAAGCGTCGTCGCCACCGGCGATGAGGATGGCGATGCGTTCGCGCTTGATGCCGAAGGTGCCGGGCAACTCCAGCGCGTCGGCCAGCGCCATCAGGCCGGAGCTGCCGGCCGCAGCATAGGCGAGCTTGCCGCCGCCGTTCAGCCGCCCGGCGATGATTTCGGCTGCGGCGGCGATGGCGGGAATGGCGTCGCGCACAGCCTTGGCGGCCTCGATCTGCGCATTGACCAAAGAAGAAAGGATGGCGTCCGGGGCCTGGATGTCCAGTCCCTCGGCATTGCTGTGAAGCGCTTCGGTGCGCGGTTCGGCCATCCCTGTCCCTCCGATGGAAGAACAATACCAAAAAAATACCACTTGTCCACACGCATTAACGAAATTGCGAACTGGAAAGCGTTGAGCCGGCAAAATTCCCGGATTTTCAACCTGATACGCCTTAATCTTTTTGAAACGGAAATTAATCCCTTGGCTATTGGTATTTTATTGGTATTATCCGCCCGGAGGAGACATCGCGTGAAATTCGTGCTCGGTATCGACGGCGGCGGCACCAGCTGCAGGGCAGCCCTTGCGACAGGCGATGGCGTTGTCATTGGCCGTGCCAAAAGCGGCGCCGCCAACATCCGCACCGATCTCACCGGCGCTCGCACCCACATCGTCGAGGCTGCTCGTCAGGCCTTCATCGCCGCCGGGCAAGATCCGGACCTGATCCCGCAGACACCAGCCATTCTCGGCCTTGCCGGCGCCAATGTCGGCACCTACCGCCAGCAGCTTGAAGCAATCCTGCCGTTCAGCATCAGCCGCGTCGAGACGGACGCCGAGATCGCGCTCGAAGGGGCAGTCGGCTCTGGTGACGGCGCCATGGCTATCCTCGGCACCGGCACCGCCTATATGGCGCGCAAGGGCGGCACGTCGCGCGCCATCGGCGGCTGGGGCTTTCAGGTCGGTGATCAGGGCAGCGGCGCCCGCATCGGCCGCGACCTGCTGGAGCAGACGCTGCTCGCCCATGACGGCGTCCGCCCGCGCTCAGCCCTGACCGACAGCATGATGGCCATTTTCCGCAACAATCCCGAAGACGTGGTCGAGTTCACCACCAATGCCAAGCCCGGCGATTTCGGCGGCTTCGCGCCCAAGGTTTTCGAGCATGCCGAGAAGGGCGACAGCGTCGCCAACTGGATCGTGGACAAGTCGGTTGCCGATGTCGAGGCGTCGCTCCACGCGCTCGACCTCTCTGATGACGCCCCGCTCTGCCTGCTCGGCGGGCTGGCGCCGCTCTATGGGCCGCGCCTTTCCCAGCGCTACCAGGCGCTGCTGAAAGCACCGCTCGACGATGCGCTGGGCGGCGCCGTGCAGATGGCGGCCCGCATCTTCGTCAAAGCGGAGGCGACGCGATGAGCGATGCCGCCGACCAGATCTTCGCCACGCTGAGGCAGTCGTCGCAGAGCGGCGCCCCGCTCTACCTGCAGCTCAGGAAAAGCATCGAGGACGCCGTCAATCGCGGCCTGATCGGGCCGGGCGATGCGCTGCCTTCCGAGCGCGACATCGCCACCAAGGCCGACATTTCGCGCGTCACCGTCCGCAAGGCGGTGCAGGACCTGGTCAAGGGCGGCATCCTCGTGCAGCGCCACGGCTCCGGCACCTTCGTCGCGCCGCGCATGGAGCGCGTCGAGCAGTCGCTGTCCAGGCTCACTTCATTCACCGAGGACATGGCAAGGCGCGGCATGGCGGTGCGTTCAGCCTGGCTCGACCGCGACCTCTACCCGCCCTCGCCCGACGAGATGATGGTGCTCGGCCTGTCCTCGAACGAGCTGGTGGCGCGCGTGGCGCGCCTGCGCATCGCAAACGACACGCCGCTGGCCATCGAGCGCGCCTCGTTGTCGGCCAGCGTGCTGCCGGATCCGGCCGGGATAGGCTCGTCACTCTATGCGGCGCTGCAACTGACCGGCAACCGGCCGGTGCGGGCGGTGCAGCGCATTTCCGCCGCCAATCTCGGCGACGCCGATGCGCGTCTGCTCGAAGTGCCATCCGGCATTGCCGGCCTGCACATCGAACGCATTTCCTATCTCGCGAGCGGCAAGGTGATCGAGTTCACCCGCTCCATCTACCGCGGCGACGCCTATGATTTCGTCGCCGAACTGCGCCTGACAGGGCCGAGCGAAGAGGGCCGACCATGATCCCCAAGACCACCCATATGCGGCGCGAGATCGACGAAATTCCGCAAGCCGTCGCGCGTCTGCTCGATGGCTCGGCGGCGGTGCTGACCGAGGCCGGACGCGGCATTCGCGAGCGCGATCCGAGCTTCGTCGTTACCGTCGCGCGCGGTTCGTCCGACCATGCCGCCACCTTCATGAAATATGCCGTCGAACTGACCGCCGGCCTGGCCGTGGCATCGGTCGGTCCGTCGATCGCCTCGATCTACGGCGCCAAGCTCAAGCTCGCCGGTTCCGCTTGCCTCGCCATCTCGCAATCCGGCAAGAGCCCTGACATCGTCGCCATGGCCGAGACGGCACGGGCCGGCGGTGCGCTCACCGTCGCCATCACCAACACCGCCGATTCGCCGCTGGCGCGGGCTTCGGATTTTGCCATCGACATTCTGGCCGGCCCCGAGCGCAGCGTCGCGGCGACCAAGACATTCGTCAATTCGGCGGTCGCCGGCCTGGCGCTGATGGCGCATTGCACCGGCGACGACAGACTGCTGGCCGCCCTTGCCCGCCTGCCCGAGCATTTCAGCAAGGCGATCGCCTGCGACTGGATGGCGCTGGCCGGCGCATTGGAGACGCCGCAATCGCTGTTCATCCTCGGCCGTGGCCCGTCGGCAGCGATGGCCGACGAGGCGGCGCTGAAATTCAAGGAGACCTGCGGCATGCATGCCGAGGCCTACAGTGCAGCCGAAGTCATGCACGGCCCGCTGGCGCTGGTCGGGCCAGGCTTCCCGGTGCTGGCGCTCGCCGCCCGCGATGCCTCCGAGCCGTCCGTGGCAGAGGCTGCCGACAACCTTGCCGGCAAGGGTGCAGCAGTTTTTGTAACCTCGGACAAAGCCAAGAGCGCGGCGCGGCTGCCGCATGTCGCCACCGGTCATCCCTTGACCGACCCGCTGACGCTGATCGTCTCCTTCTACGGCTTCGTCGAAGCCTTCGCCCGCCATCGCGGCCTCGATCCGGACGTACCGCGCAATCTGCGCAAGGTGACGGAAACCGTATGAGCGACCGTTTTGCCCTGACTGGCGCCCGAATTTTCGATGGCGACGACTGGCATGATAACGCCGCCCTTGTCGTGCACGGCGATGTGGTCGAAGGCATTCATCCCGTCGGCGCCATTCCGTCGGGCGTTGCCCGCATCGACGCCGGGGGCGGCATGCTGGTGCCGGGTTTTGTCGACCTGCAGGTCAATGGCGGCGGCGGCGTCATGCTCAACGACCATCCCGATGTCGCCTCGCTGGCAACAATCTGCCGGGCGCATGCGCCGTTCGGCACGACCGCACTGCTGCCGACGCTAATCACAGATACGCCTGACATCACCGGCGCGGCCATTGCCGCCGGCACCGAGGCGGCACGGCAAAAACTGCCGGGGTTTCTCGGCCTGCATCTCGAGGGACCGCATCTCTCGGTCGCCCGCAAGGGGGCGCATGACCCGGCTCTGATCCGGCCGATGACGGATGCGGATGAAGCGGCGCTGGTCGCGGCACGCAAAAACCTGCCGGTGCTGCTGACGACGATCGCGCCCGAATCCGTCGAGCCCGCCCGTGTTGCGGCTTTGGCCAAGGCCGGCATCGTCGTCAGCCTCGGCCATTCCGATACCGGCTATGCCACGGCCAGAGCCTTTGCCGACGCGGGCGCCAGCGTGGTCACACATCTGTTCAACGCCATGAGCCAGATCGGCAACCGTGAGCCGGGGCTGGCGGGTGCGGCCATCGACATAGGCAGTCTGTCGGCCGGGATCATTGCCGACGGCATCCATGTCGATCCCGCCACCATGGCAATCGCGCTGCGCGCCAAGCAGGGGCCGGGCAGGATCGTGCTGGTCACCGACGCCATGGCGACGATCGGCACCGACATGACGTCGTTCACCCTTAACGGCCGCATCATCTATCGCAAGGATGGCAGTCTGCGGCTGGCCGACGGCACGCTGGCCGGCGCCGATCTCGATATGATCTCGGCCGTCCGCTACATGCACAGGATCGTCGGGCTGGACCTGTCGGAAGCGTTGCGCATGGCCTCGCTCTATCCGGCGCAGGCGGTCGGCCAGGCCCACCGGCTCGGCCGCTTCGCCAATGGCACGGCTGCCGATATCGTCGCTCTGTCGGACGCCCTCGACGTCAACGGCGTCTGGATCGGCGGCGACAAGGTTTTTGCAGGCGCGGACAGTCCGCGCTAAAGTCCACCCATGCATGATGTCGACTGCGTTGTCGCCGGAGCCGGTGTTGTCGGCCTCGCCATTGCCCGCGCGCTGGCGCTGTCGGGCCGCGAGGTGCTGGTGGTCGAGAAGGCCGCAGCCATCGGCACGGGCACCAGTTCGCGCAATTCGGAAGTCATCCATGCCGGGCTTCATTATACGCCGGGCAGCCTGAAGGCCCGTCTCTGCGTCAACGGCCGCGAGCGTCTCTATGCCTATTGCCGCGAGCACGACGTCGCCCATCATCGCACCGGCAAACTGATCGTTGCCGTCGAACCCGACCAGTTGGACAAACTGCAGGCGATCCAGATCAACGCGGCGCAATGCGGAGTCGGTGACCTCAAGCTTTTGACGCGCGCAGAGGCCGAAAGCCTGGAACCGGCGCTGAGCTGCGCCGGCGCGCTGCTGTCGCCGTCAACCGGCATCGTCGACAGCCAGGCGCTGATGCTGTCATTGCGTGGAGACGCGGAAGCGGCCGGCGCATCTTTCGCCTTGCTCACCGTTGTCTCAGGCGCGAGCATCGAAGCCGACGGCATCCGGATCGACACGCGCGACGCCGATGGCGAGGGTTTCACCTTGAAGACCGGCGCCTTCATCAACGCCGCCGGCCTCGACGCGCAGGCGCTCGCCGGCCGCATCGAAGGCCTCCCGCAAGACCGTGTTCCGCCGCTGTGGCTGGCGCGCGGCAATTATTTCGCGCTTTCCGGCCGCTCGCCCTTTTCGCGGCTGATCTATCCGGTGCCGGTCCATGGCGGCCTCGGCGTGCATCTGACCCTCGACATGTCGGGGAGCGCGCGCTTTGGCCCGGATGTCGAATGGATCGATCGCGTCGACTATACCGTCGATCCCGCACGAGGCGCTGCCTTCTACGACGAAATCAGGCGCTACTGGTCCGGCCTGGCGGACGGCGCCCTGCAACCGGCCTATGCCGGCGTCAGGCCGAAACTGTCCGGTCCGGGCCAGCCGGCCGCCGACTTCGCCATCCAGGGACCGGCTGACCACGGGGGCGGTCAGATCGTCAATCTGTTCGGCATCGAGAGCCCTGGCCTTACCGCCAGCCTCGCCATCGCAGAACATGTCGTTGGGCTTTTATATCCGCAATGACGGGCGTTTCCTGAAACGTCGGGCAGGCGCATACCATGAAACCTTTTGATATGGAGGTCGTTGTCGGGGCATATGTCCGAGGCAAAACCCAAATCGAAACCGGCCGACGGCATCGAAGCGCGCGATGCCACGAAGTCGCGTCGGGAAAAGCCGTCACGGCAAACGCGCGGAGATGGACCGCGCGAGGACACGCCGCGCGAGAAAAAAGCATCGGCCGCCGAAGCCGCGTCCGAGCCCGTTGGCGAGGCTGCGCCGCCGCCGGATGCCGTCGAACCCGATCCCAAGCTGACGCCCGAGCAGGCCGAGCAGGCGCGCAAAAAATATCTGCTGCGGCGTTTCTGGATCAGCGGGCGCGGCTATTGGGGGAGGCATGGCGACAAGCTCGCCTGGCCTTTGACGATCGGAGTGCTGCTGCTGATCTGCATCAACATCGGTTTCCAGTATGGCATCAACGTCTGGAACCGCTCGATGTTCGATGCCCTCGAGCAGCGCAACGCCCGCACGGTCTATCTCCTCAGCGCCGTATTCGTGCCGCTGGTGATCTGCAGCGGCAGCCTTGTCGTCGCGCAGGTCTATCTGCGCATGACGATCCAGCGCCGCTGGCGTTCCTGGCTGACCACCGGGGTCGTCGCGCGCTGGCTGGCAAACGGCCGCTACTACCAGCTGAACCTCGTGGGCGGCGACCACCAGAACCCCGAGGCCCGCATGACCGAGGATCTGCGCATCGCCACCGAGTCGCCGGTCGATTTCACCGCCGGCGTCCTCAACGCGTTCCTGTCGGCCTCGACCTTTATCGTCGTGCTGTGGACCATCGGCGGCGCGCTCACCCTGCCGATCGGCGGCGAGAGCATCACCATTCCCGGCTTTCTGGTCATCACCGCGATCATCTATGCCGCCATCACCTCGACCTCGATGGTGGTCATCGGCCGCGATTTCGTCCAGCTCTCCGAGCGGAAGAACCAGGCGGAGGCCGAACTGCGTTACACGCTGACGCGCGTGCGCGAAAACGGCGAGAGCATCGCCTTGCTGGGAGGCGAGGACGAGGAGCGCAGCGGCATCGACAGAAATTTCGGCCACGTGCTGAGGCAATGGGCTCTGCTGACCGGACAGCACATGCGCACGGCGGCGGTGTCGCAGGGATCGAGCCTGTTTGCGCCGGTCGTGCCGATCCTTTTGTGCGCGCCAAAATTCCTCGAAGGCTCGATGACGCTTGGCGAGGTGATGCAGGCGGCGTCTGCCTTTGGCATCGTGCAAGGCGCGTTCGGCTGGCTGGTCGACAACTATCCGCGCCTCGCCGACTGGAACGCCTCCGCGCGGCGCATTGCCTCGCTGATGATGTCGCTAGACGGGCTCGAGCGCGCCGAGCAGAGCGATGCGCTCGGACGCATCAACCGAGGCGAAGCCGAAGACGGCGCCATCCTCAGCCTCGACAATCTTTCCGTGACACTCGACGACGGCACCTCCGTGGTCAAGGAAACCGAGGTCGTGATCGAGCCGGGCGAGCGGGTGCTGGTTTCAGGCGAATCCGGTTCAGGCAAGTCGACGCTGGTGCGGGCCGTCGCGGGCCTGTGGCCATGGGGCGGCGGCAGCGTCAATTTCCACACCGACAGGCGCCTGTTCATGCTGCCGCAACGCCCCTACATCCCTTCCGGAACGCTTCGCCGCGCGGTCGCCTATCCCGCGGCGGCGGACAAGTGGACCATCAAGCAAATCAAGGCTGCCCTCGACAAGGTGGGGCTTGGCTATCTCACCGGCAGGATCAAGGAAGAGGCGCCATGGGACCAGACGCTGTCGGGCGGCGAAAAGCAACGCCTCGCCTTCGCGCGCCTGCTGCTGCATCGCCCCGATATCGTGGTGCTGGATGAAGCGACTTCGGCGCTCGACGAGAAGAGCCAGGACACAATGATGTTGACGGTGATCCGCGAACTGCCTGACGTCACCATCATCAGCGTGGCGCATCGTGCGGAGCTCGAAGCCTTCCACAGCCGCAAGATCACCCTGGAGCGGCGCGAGGGCGGCGCCAAGCTCGTCAGCGACGTCGACCTCATCCCGCGCAAGCGCAAACGCAGCCTGCTGAACCGCGCTTTGTGGGGTTCCAGCACTCGGGTGAAAAAGCCGCGCAGGTAAAAGGCGCCACTGCCGAACCGCGAACAGATGTCCAGGCGAAGCGCTTGGGCAAAGACATTAGCCGGCTATGGATTAGCCGTAGAGACCCTTGTAGGTCTCGCGCAGCAGGTTCTTCTGCACCTTGCCCATCGTGTTGCGCGGCAGCTCGTCGACGAAGATCACCTGCTTCGGGTGCTTGTATTTGGCCAGTTGGCCGGCAATGGCGCCAACGATCTCGGCCCCGGTGATCTGCGATGCCGGCGCCCGCACCACGACAGCGGTGACGCCTTCGCCGAAATCGGGATGGGCAATTCCGATGACGGCACTTTCCAAGACGCCGGCAACGGCGTCGATCTCGCTCTCGATCTCCTTGGGATAGATGTTGTAGCCGCCGGAGATAATGAGATCCTTGCCGCGGCCGACGATGTGGACGTAGCCGTCCGCGTCGATGATGCCGAGGTCGCCGGTGATGAAGAAGCCGTCCTTGCGAAACTCCGCCTTGGTTTTTTCCGGCATGCGCCAATAGCCGGAAAAGACATTCGGACCTTTGACCTCGATCATGCCGACTTCACCCTGGCCAAGCGCATCGCCGCTGTCAGGGTCGGCGATGCGCAGCGAAACGCCGGGCAGCGGGAAGCCGACCGTGCCGGCCCGACGCTCGCCCTTATAGGGGTTCGACGTGTTCATGTTGGTCTCGGTCATGCCGTAGCGCTCGAGAATGGCGTGGCCGGTGCGCTCGCGCCAGGCCTTGTGCGTTTCGGCGAGCAGCGGCGCCGAGCCGGAAACGAACAGGCGGATGTTCTTCGCCGCCTGGGCATCCAGCCCGTCCTGCTGCAGGAGCCTGGTATAGAAGGTCGGCACCCCCATCAGCACTGTCGCGCGGGGCAAGAGCGAGACGATGCGGCCGGCGTCGAATTTCTGCTCGAACAGCATCGAGGCGCCGGCCATCAGGGTGACGTTGGTGGCGACGAACAGGCCATGCGTGTGGAAGATCGGCAGGGCATGGATCAGCACGTCATCCCCGGTGAAACGCCATTGCTCGACCAGCACGCGCGCATTGGAGGCCAGGTTTTCGTGGCTGAGCATGGCGCCCTTGGAGCGTCCGGTGGTGCCCGATGTGTAAAGGATTGCGGCCAGATCGTCCGGCCCGCGCGCCACGGCGTCGAAATCCGTGGGCTGTTGTGCCGCCAGTTCGGTCAGCGAGCCCTCACCATTGCTGCCAAGCGTGAAGGTGGCAGCACCCGACGCCTGCGCCAACGGCGCGATAGCGCCGGCGCGGGCCGGGTCGCAGACGACCAGCCGCGGCTCGGCATCCCCGAAGAAATAGCCGAGTTCGGCCAGCGTGTAGGCGGTGTTGAGCGGCAGGAAGACCGCGCCGGCGCGCAGGCAGGCGAGGTAAAGGAAAATGCATTCGGGGCTTTTTTCGACCTGCACGGCAACGCGGTCGCCAGGCTCGACGCCGAAATGCCTCAGCGCATGTGCCAGCTGTGCCGATTGCGCCAGCATGTCGCGATAGGCGATCGCGCGTCCGTCATCGGTCGCCATCAGGATGCGCTCGGAGGCTGAAATCCGGCTGCGGAACGCGTCGAACAGGTGATTGGTCATGCGCCTTCCCTAGAGCATGATGCCGAAAAGTGTGAAGCGGTTTTCGGAGGACATGCTCTACCCTTTGATTTAGCCGGATGATTTCAGGTCGATTCGGCCTGAAATCATCCGGCTCCAGCGCATGGCCTTGGAACAAAGGAAACGATTTCGCCTCCGTCCGGCAAAAACGTGAAATCGGGTTTGCCGCCGATCAGATGAAGGCAAGCGGACTTGGATAGCGAGCGATTTTGGATAGCGGGCGGATTTTGGATAGCGGACCGGAAGCGCTTCTATCTGCGGCTGCGCAGCGCCTTGGTGGCGCTCACGCGTGGATCGCCGCTGTCGTTGAAGCGCTCCATGCACATGGCTGCCGTGAGACGGTAGTGGCTGAGGAGGGCTTCAACGGCGCCATCGGCATCGCCATCCACCGTGCGCTCCGCAATTAGCCGATGTTCACTGATTTCGTCGCGCTCGCTGCCGTCCTGGGAGATCAGCCGGTAGCGGGAGGCCTGATCCGAAAGCTGGTCGCAAAAGCCGGTCAGCCAATGCGAGCGGCAGCCTGCGATCAGTGCCCGATGGAAGGCGCGGTGCAGCTTTTCCCATTCCGGATTGTTCGAGGACGGATCCTCCGGCAAGCGGCGCGGGGCACGCGCCAGGCGATGCAAGGCCAGCACGAGCTGCTCTTCCCATTCGCCGGTGCGGTTGGCAATGGATTCACGCAGGGCCCGCTCTTCCAGCCAGCAGCGAGTGCGCGTCAATTCCTCAAGTTCCGGGGCACTGACCGGCATGATGAAGAAACCGCGCTGGTCGTGGCGGCCGAGCAGACCCTCCGAAGCAAGTCGGTTGAGGGCCTCGCGAACCGGTGAGGCGCCGGCGCCGTAACGGGAAACCACCCATTCGACACGAAGCTTGCTTTCACTTTCAAACACGCCGCGCAGGAGATCGTCGCGAAGCTGTTGATAGACCGTACTAGCGAGTGTGCTCTTGGGTCCCGCGCCTTCGCTCACATCGGTAGATCCGTAGGTCAATATGACTCCTGTAGCTCTCCCAAGCTCCGCTAGCCCGTTCGCGAAGCAAACGATTTCCCGTGTGAATCTACTGTAGCTCCTAAGGCATCCGCCCCTCAAGCGAAAGATCACGATATTCGACTTAAAGAGGAAGGTTGACCGCATCTTATCCGCCGGAAGTAACTAAAATCGTGAAAAACTTGTTCTTCTGAAGAAAGTTTGTCTCCCAGCATGGCAGGTGCCCTCGAGAGACAGCTTCGAGATCCCGAATACGGATAATTTTGTCTTAACGCGCGTCATGCCGCCGGATTGACCTCTCCCCGCATGCAGATCCCTTCGGCAGTTATCCACTAGGTTTATGGGCCAAAACTAGTGCCGGATGCCGCGATCCTGTCGCGTGCCGCGATGCCCTTGCGGCTGCCACCCGTTGACGGCTTCTTGGGAGATCGAAGGATCAGGCAGGGAGATCAGGCCGAGGAGAACCGACCAGCCGGGAACTTGCTCTGGAACTGATGTCAGCCGGCAGCCCGGTCGGCCGCGGTTCGGATGGCTTCTATATTGGCCCGGTAGGCTTCGACGCTGCCGCCCTTGAAGATGGCGGCGCCTGCCACCAGCACATCGGCGCCGGCTGATGTGACAAGGGGGGCAGTTTCCGGCGACACGCCGCCGTCGATCTCGATGCGAATCGGCCGGTTTCCGATCAGCGCTTTCACCCGCTTGACCTTGTCGACCATGGCCGGGATGAAGGCCTGCCCGCCGAAACCCGGATTGACGGTCATGATCAGGATCAGGTCAAGCCGGTCGAGCACATATTCGATCGCACTTTCCGGCGTCGCCGGATTGAGCGATACGCCGGCCTTCTTGCCGAGACCCTTGATGGTCTGAAGCGAGCGGTCGAGATGCGGTCCGGCCTCGGCATGCACGGTCATGCCGTCGCAGCCGGCATCGGCAAAGGCGGCCAGATAAGGATCGGCCGGCGCAATCATCAGATGGCAGTCGAAGAAGGCCTTGGTGCGGTTGCGGATGGCCTTGATCACCGGCGGGCCGAAGGTGATGTTGGGCACGAAATGCCCGTCCATCACGTCGAGATGGATCCAGTCGGCGCCGGCCGCCGCCACCGCCTCGACCTCGTCGCCGAGCTTCGAGAAATCCGACGCCAGCACCGATGGCGCGATCAGGGTCTTCCTGCTCATGATGCGGCCCCTTTGGGCGCCCTGTTTGCGGGCGCGGCCTTGACGACTGCTAGAGCAATTCCAGGAAAAGTGGGAACGGCTTTCCGTCCGGAATTGCGTCAAAACAAAGAGATAGAGCGGTTCGGCGTTTCCACGAAACGATGAACTGCTCTAGACCATGATCCCGAAAAGGGAAAGTCGGTATTTGCTGCGGCCGGCAGCGGGTTCGGCGAATACCTGGCCGCCCGATCGCCGCAGCGCGCCCAAGGAAAAACCCCGCCGGATCGCTCCGGCGGGGTTCTGAGTTTTGACTCGTATCCAGATCCTATGGCTTGAAGTTGGCCGCCGGATCCCTTTGCGGCTGTACCTGCGTCTGCGGCGTGCGCTTCGGTATGAACTGCTGAAGGACACCTGGATTGAGCAACAGGGTCGGATCGAGCGACGGCTGCTGCCGGATCGCCCTGCAGTTCGGGAACCGACCAACCGTGCCTTCGGGGCAGCGCCGCTTGATGATCGGCACGCACTGGCCGCCGACCATCTGCGAGCCCGGGGCGCAGTCTCCCACCTGCGGCCTCGGCTTGCGGCACGCGCCGTCGATCGCCTGGGTGCCGCGCGGGCAAACACACTCGCCGCGCTTGTTGTGCACCTGGCCGCGTATGTCGCACTGTTCCAGCACAGGCTTCTTCTGCCGGCAGGCATTACCTTGCACCTCGGTACCCCGCGGGCAGACACAATTGCCATTGGCGTCGTGGACCTGGCCGCGGATCGAGCACTGCTCGGGCTTCGGCCGGATCGGCCGGCAGACCTTGCCCCTGACTTCTGTGCCGTCCGGGCAGACGCAATCGCCATTGGCGTTGTGGATCTGACCACGGACCGAGCACTGTTCAGGCTTTGGCCGGATCGGCCGGCAGGCTCCATTGCGCACCTCTGTCCCACGCGGGCAGACACAATCGCCATCGGCGTCATGAACCTGGCCGCGTATGCTACACTGCTCGGGCTTCTGCTTGTCGCGCACGCAGGCATTTGCCTGTCGGTCGAGATGCGTACCCTCCGGGCAGTAGCAGCCATTGCCGTCCGACGTCGGGACCGAACCGGGGATGGTGCAGCCAGACTTGTCCGGCTTGACGCAAGCGCCGTTCTCAAGTTCGGTTCCGCGTGGGCAGACACAGCGTCCATCCTCGGTGCGGATCTGGCCCTTGAGCAGCACGCAGGGCCTCGGATCCTTCGGCTGGATGATGACGCCGCCGTCGGGCGAGCACTGGCCGTTGCGGAACGTCGTGCCTTCCGGACACACGCACCGGCCGGCATCGTTCATGACGAAGCCTGGCGAACATTCCTTCTTCACCTCGCGCTTGATGGTGAAGGGATGGCAGGCATAGGCCTTGCCGCGATCGCCCTGGACGTTGGTCAGGTCACCGGGCAGTACGTCGCCGCCGCCTTGCACCCTGGTGTCGGGAGACAAGACGCCGACGCAGTTCTGGCCGCTGACGTTGCCCCGCAGATTGACCAGGGGAGCGTCGGGAAGGACCACGGTGACCTTGTGCACATGGCTTTCCCCGGCGCCGAGCGTCAGGTTGGCAATGCAGGTCAACGGCAAGGTCGTCGGTTCGGGCGAGCAGCCAAAGGGCGGTTCGATCGAGGTGATCGCGACGCCTTGCAGCCGCCCCAGCCCGTCCACCCCGATCGCATCGCCGATGCGGACCGGACCGGAGAAGGCGGTCTGGCCATCATTGGTGATGGTGATCTCGAACGAGCAGGGTTGCCCCGGCTGGCACTCGGCATCGCCGGTCTTCTTGACGCTGACGGTGGACGTGCCGCCGCCCTTGGCGCAGGCCTGGCCGATCGGGTAGACGACGTCGTCTCCAGGGGCCGGGCCGTATGAGCCGCGTGCGCAGTTCTCGAACGCGCCATTGGCCAAGACCGTCACGTCGAAGTGCCTGGAGGTTCCGGGCGTCATCGCGGCGCCGGGTATCTGGCATGACAGCGCATTGGCCGGAACCGCTCCGCAGGCCCATTCCGCGCCGTCGGGTGTGACGGTCTGGATCTGGACCGGCGCGCCACCCGATATCAGCGTGGCAGCATCGTTGACCCGCACCGGACCGGTGGGGGCAGAGGTGCCAAGGCTGATGACGGTGATGCGGCAGGAAACCACCGCCGCACCGGCGAGCGAGCCATTGCAGACCTTGGTGATGCGTAGGGTCGGCTTGCCGCCATTGGGATGACGGAAGCGTTCCTTGGCGCAGGCCTTGTTGTTGGTGAGGTCGACCTCACCGGGGACGGGCTTCAGCGCCGCGCAGTTCTCGACCGAATCCGACTGGTAGCCGGCCGGCATGACCGCCTTGACGACGATCGGCGTCGATGCGCCCGGCATCAGCACGATCCCGGCATTGTCGCAGCGGAACTGGCCGGGACCGTTCGGTCCGCATGTCCAGGGCGGAGACGGGCCGAAGGTCGAAGAGGCCGGCGCGCCGCCCGGGTAATTGTCGACAACCGTCAACGGCCCATTATAGGGGACGCTGCCATTGTTGATGATGTCGATCACGAAGTAGCAGATGCCGTCGGGCGTGCAGACCGGGATGCGGGCACGCTTCTTCAGGATCAGGTCGACCTTCTTGTCGACCGGGGGCCGGCAATCGCGGTCGCGGTCGCCACGCCGGCAGATCGGGATCGAGGCACAGCCGCGATCGTTCTGCTGGCTGCCGAACAGCGGCTTGCCGCTGGCGCCGTAGTTATAGGTGGCGCAGTTGCGCAGCGCGCTGCCTTGCCAACCACCCGCCGGCTTGAAGCCGAGCTTGAGGTTGATGGAGGCCCCCGGATTGAGCGTGGTCACCGGATAGGTGCACGTCATCGGGGTCACGCCGGGCATGCATACCCAGGGCGGATTGGGCCCTGAATCCAGAGTCGAGCCGGCCGGCAGCGTCACCTCGTCGAGCACGATCTTGCCGTGATACGGCCCGTCGCCGACATTGGTGACCTTGATGGTGAAGTCGCAGCCGCCGCCCATCGTGCAACGCGTCGCGTCGGCGCGTTTCTCGACCTTGAGGTCCGGTTCCTTGTCCTTGGGCGGACATCTCAAGTCACGCGGGATGACGATGTCGATGGTCTGCGTGCAGCATAGTCCCCAGCCCTCCTTCGGGCCGGCATAGGTCTCGATGCCGGTGACGATGAGGTGGATGACGTCGCCGGGCGACGCACCGACGATCTTCCAGTTCAGCACACCGCCGCCCGCCGGCACCAATTGCGTGTCGGGGATGATGGTGATGCCTGGGGTCGTCGTCGATACCTGCACCCATTTGCCGCCCATCTCCGGGCCGACAGGCATGTGGTAGATGAACGCGCCGCCGCCTTGCATGCAATCGACCGTGCCGCGCTCCACCTTGAAACATTCCCGGTCGGGAGGCGGAGGCCGCTTGTCACAATTGGTGAGGTCGATCTTGATCGAGGTCTTGGCCCCGGTCTTGTAGTCGCCGTCGTCGGGCTTGCCCGGATCCTGCGACGGGATGATGGCCCCCGTGCCGACGCCCGGCGTCACCTTGATCATGCCCTGGTTGTCGACGATGGTCGGCGAAGGAAACGCCGCATGGTCGATCTTGGCGGTGATCTTGAAATTGATGACGCGTTCATTGCCAGCCCCAGCGCCGTCGAGATCGGTGGTGGAAATCCGGAAATCGGAAACCGTTGCCGTATCGTTCGGATTAGCCGAGGTGCTGATTGTCGCACCCGGCAGCGGTCCGCCAGACGCATCCGTGCCGTCGCCGGACACGTTGACGTTGACGATCGCAAGACCGTGCGGAAGCTGATCCTTGAAGTCGAGTTGGAGTTTCTTCAGCCTGGCCGAAAAGCTTGGGTCGGCAAAGCCTTGCGAGTCGCCGCGCAGGCCAAAGCTCAGGGAGTAGACGACGTAGTCGCAGCTCCTCTGTGTGCCTGTTTTGGTGAAGAACGGCACGATCCGTTCCGGCCTCGGATTTACGATTTTTGAATTGTCGAGGTCGAGCCGCAGTTCCGGAGTGATCGGGACTGCATCTTCGGCGTGGCTTGCCACAGGGGTGAACATGGCGACCGCGATACCGGCCGCCATCAGCCAGCGCGCGCCGCGCCTGGCATATGACAGGGGTTTCATGATGGTCTCCATGACGGTTGGCTGCTTGCCGGTGGATTGACTGCTGTTCGCGGTCGGGGAAAGTGCGAGATTTTTCATCTTCCCCTCCTCAACGTTCGCAGCTGACGGCTGGGGTTCTGAGCGGCAAAGTCATCTTGCAGCAAGGGTAGTAGCCACCCTTGTCCTTGTCGGACTGCCTGTAGAAGCAAAGTCCAACATCGACTCTGTCGCCCGGAGAATGGCCGGTGATGTCGACCGTGTAAGGCTTGCCGGGAGCATGCGACTGGGGTGATGTCACCCCGACGCCTGGTGTCATGGACTGGACTTTGATCGAATCGCCGCCAAAGCCGGCATGGTCATGGAGATAGAGGTCGGCCTGGAGGCCGCGAGGCGTGCAGTAGAACTGAACATCCTCGATATCGATGCACGGAGGCAGATCGCCGGGCGGTGGGAAGCCCGGCGGATAGAACGGCGGCAGATAACCGCCTGGGATCTCTTCATAATAGCCGGCACGGCCGTCGCAGGGGTGCCAGACCTCGACGTCGCCGACATGGCCTTCCACTTCTGGGTCTTCGAAATAGCCGTCGAAGTCGACGAACCACGAGCCGAAAGGCGGCACGTTGGCCGGCTTGACCAACGGCGTCGGCGTGATCTGCACGCCGTGCACGGCAAGCGGCCCGCCGGCGGCGAGCTGGTCGGCAAGTGTCGGGTTGTCGCGCAGCTTGTCGCCGGTGTTGACCAGCGTGTCGGTGCACACGCCGGTGTCGAGATTGCCGTCGGCGTCATAGCCATATTGCAGGTCGAGCCCACCGGCCGACTGCCGGTTGCCTTGCGGGAAGCCGACCGCATATTCCTGCGGCTCTTCCACCCAGACCGATTCCGTCGCCGGATCGTCCGGGTTTTCGCGCCAGTAGCGGATGACCTCGCCCTTGCCGGAATCGGCGAACTGGCTGTAATCGTAGCGATTCTCGACCGGGCCGCGCTGCGCCAGATACATGAAGCCCTGGTTGTCGAAGGCGATGTCGGTGACGGCGTAGTCCTTGTCGGCCTTGACCGTCAGCTCCCAGCGCGGATCACCGGCAAAGCTGCCATCGCGGGCAATGCCAACCGACCAGATCTCGGCCTTTTCGCCGACCGAATAATAGAGCCGGCCGCCATGATAGGCGACGGACCAGACGCGGCGTTCGTCCTGCGTGTAGCCCCATGTGTCGGGGTCTTCCGAGTCGAAGGCAGCACCCTGTATGTCCATCACCGCACCGTCATCGGCGACGGGAGCCAGCCCATGCGCCGGCCGCCCGGCAACGCCGTGATCGAATGTGTCGATCAGCGTGCCGTTGGCGTCGAGGCGGTGGATGAAGCCCGTGTCGAGGTCGCTGGCGAAGAACTCGCGGTGATTGCTGTCGAAGCTGATGTCGCCGATGCCGGAACCGCTGTTGGTGTCAATGTCGGCGAATTTGGAGACCGCGCCGGTGATGCCGTCGATCTTCCAGATCGTGCCCGGACCGCCACCGCTTTCGGTGCCGAACTGGCCGTCCATGAAGACGGCGCCTGCGGTTCCGCGGCGCTGTCGCTCGGGCCGACCGTCGGCATCTTCGTCCGGGGTGACGATACGGATGCCGTGCAGCGAGGTCGCGCCGGCATAGAGGTTGGGGACGCCCGTGGGAACGCCGTCGCGCACACCGTCATCATAGGTAATGGCGAACACCTGGCCGATCTGTTCGGCCGTCACCTCGAAAGGCGGCGGCGTGTAGACGAGCTGGCCGGAAGCCGGTCCGCCGAGCGCCGAAACGTCGAAGACGCGCAAGGTGGCGCGCGTCGTGTCGATGAAGGTTTCGTCGACCGGGTCGACGCCGGGCGGCAGCCCCCCCCTTTCGGAATCGGCAGAGTCGAAATTGGGAATGACGGTGCCGGAAAATCCGGTGACCGCCATCGAGCCGGGATAGACGATCTGGGTTTCCTGCGCTTGGGCGGCTGTGCCCAACCAGAGCGTGGCGCTCAGCGCCAGGGCAAGCAAACCGCCGCCCAGATGGAGCGAACGGCGGAAACCGCTTGGAAACGACATGGACGCGCCGCGATAGCAGGACATAAAACTCCCCCCGAAGTTTTCGGGAGGAACATCCGGTCCGGCCGCGCGAAACAGGGCAAGGCGCGGCGTTCCGGCACGTTCGTCCCTGATCGAATTGTCTGCTTTCCTCATCTTCACGATACGCCTGCTCCTGCGCAGGGTCAACGGAATCAGCCGAAAGCCCAGCGCATCGACTCCATCCCGAAGGCGGTGGTCGCGCTGAGCTTGCGTTGGTCCCGGAGACCGTGGAGCCTCTGGGGTCCTGGTCATGGGGCATCCTTTCCGGCCCGCACCATGCGGCGCCTGGTCGTCAGTCGCCGGCTGGAGCAGAAAGGTTCATGCAAAACGGCGGCCGGGTCTGTCCGCCATTTCACAGAGGCGCGGCTAATTCCTTGTGTCAACTCAGGTGGAAAACAGTCTTGGCGCGCGAAAGACCGGCCGGCTTACTTACCGTCAGTGCCGGCTTCTGCTAGCGTCTTCCCAACCCTGGGGGGTATCATGACACGCAGGCACTTCGTTCTATTGCTGGCGGCGCTTTTTCCATGTGCGTTGCCGGTCCATCAATCCTTAGCCAAGACCTTGGTCTACTGCACCGAGGTTAGCCCCGATACGTTCGATCCCGCACTCGCCTCCGGATCCCGCGACGCCTCGGCCACCGCTCTCTATAACCGCATGGTCGAGTTCGAGCCCGGCACCACCAAGGTGCGCCCCGGCCTTGCCGAAAGCTGGGAGATTTCCGACGATGGCCTCACCTACACGTTCCACCTGCGGCAGGGCGTGAAATTCCACAGCGTCGAGGGCTTTACGCCTAGTCGCGACTTCAATGCCGATGACGTGCTGTTCACCTTCGACCGGCAGGCCAACGCGCAGAACCCGTTCAACAATTACGCCAAACGCCAGTACATTTACTTCGACGGCATCGGCATGCCGGATCTTGTCGCCGGTTGGCGCAAGCTTGACGACCATACTGTGGTGATGACGCTGAAGGCGCCGCATTCGCCGATGCTTGCCGACCTGGCGATGGATTTCGCTTCGGTCGTTTCCAAGGAATATGCCGACAAGCTCGTCGCAGAGAAGCGGCTTCTCGACCTGGCGCTGAAGCCGGTCGGGACGGGTCCGTTCCAGCTTGTCGACTACCAGCAGGATGCAGTCATCCGCTACAAGGCCAATCCGGACTACTGGCGCGGCAAGCCGAAGATCGACGATCTCGTCTTCGCCATTGCCACCGATGCCAGCATTCGCATGGAAAAGCTGCGCGCCGGCGAATGCGATCTCATGCCCTATCCAAATCCGGCCGACCTGGAGGCGATCAAGGCGACGCCCGGAATCAAGGTCATGCGGCAGGAGGGCCTCAATACGGGATACCTCGCCTTCAACACCTTGCAGAAGCCCTTCGACGATCCAAGGGTGAGGAAGGCGATCGCCATGGCCATCGACACGCAGGCGCTGGTCGACGTCGTATTCCGCGGCACCGGCGAAGTCGCACGCAATCCGCTGCCGCCAACCTCCTGGGCCTATGACAAGACGAGCCCCGATCATGTCTTCGACCCCGCTGCCGCCAGGCAGGGGCTCGCCGATGCCGGCGTAAAAGACCTGCACATGAAGATCTGGGCGATGCCGGTGCAGCGTCCGTATAACCCGAATGCGCAGCGTATGGCCGAAATGATCCAGTCCGACCTGGCAAAGATCGGTGTCACCGTGGAAGTCGTGACGTATGAGTGGACTGAATACCTTGCCCGCTCGAAGTCACGCGACCGCGACGGCGCCATGCTGTTCGGCTTCACCGGCGACAATGGCGACCCCGATAACTTCCTGTCGGTGCCGCTTGGCTGTGCCGGCGTCGGCACCACCAATCGTGCCAACTGGTGTTTTCCGGCCTTCGACGATCTGCTCAAGCAGGCAGCCGGGATCGTCGATCCCGCTGCCCGCGCAAAACTCTATTCGCAGGCGCAAACGATCTTCAGGGAGCAGATGCCGTGGGTCGCTATCGCCCACTCCGTGGTCTCGATCCCGATGCGCGAACAGGTGACGGGCTATGTCATGGATCCCTTTGATCACCACGATTTCTCGGGCGTCGATATCAAGGAATAGCGTTCGGTGTCTGCCGCAGATCTCGATGTCTATGTAGAGAGCCTGCGCAATTTCCGACTGGTGCGGAGCTATAGCATCGCGCAGTTGCTGCCTTACCTGGAACAGGCTGGATTGAAAGTGCGCCTGCTCGACCGGCCAGCCGGCCGAGATCGGGCGCCGGTGGCCTTTCTGCATGTCGACCTGACAGTCGTGCCGCCACCGTACCGCGGTCTCGGCCACCTCTACGACCGCACCATCAATGGCCGCGCGCTGTCCATCCACCGGCAC
Organism: Mesorhizobium sp. M1143; assembly: GCF_040318435.1. Classification (NCBI taxonomy): domain Bacteria; kingdom Pseudomonadati; phylum Pseudomonadota; class Alphaproteobacteria; order Hyphomicrobiales; family Phyllobacteriaceae; genus Mesorhizobium; species Mesorhizobium sp. M1143. Next base: position 34,839 of record NZ_JAMYMJ010000021.1, read on the forward strand.
CTTTATTCGACACTGAAGCTGGAGGCCGGCGACAGCCACAAGGGGCCGGTTGTCGTCAAGACGGTCCTCAACTCCAGGGGCCGACCAGAGCAGCGCTGGTGGCAGCATCGCAACGGCCTGACCAGGAGCGCGCATGCCATCCGCAAGCTCTTCGAACCCGGCTACAAGGACCGCCTGTGCCCGCCCTATAAGGTCTACCAGACGATCGGCGAGGTTCCGCGGGATGTATGGCGCAACAATCGCCTGATGGTGGAAAAGTTCGCTTTCGATACGCTCGACCTGCCCATCGTCAAGCACCGCTACATGTTCCTGCTCGGTGCCGAGGTCAACATGCGGCAGGTCTACGACGATGTGTTGTGCGCCGGCTCAAAAATCCTGAGCAATGAGGTGGGCGGCGCCGTGCCACCGGAAGTGCTGGCGGTGCGGCAGCGGCTCAACCTGGACTTCGGCGCCATCGACTATTTCATTGTCGATGGCAAAGGCGTTGTCGTGGATGCCAACAAGACCGTCGGCTCAAACCCTGAATGGCTGAAGAAGAATCGCTTTCGTCAGGAATTCAACGATCGCATGGCTGAGGAACTGATCGCCTTTGTCCGCGGTTGAGCCGGATCACCAGATCCAGTCGCCTTTGCCCAGCACGGAAACCGCCTCGACAATGCGGCTGAAGGAGGCGCGGGCCCGGCCGACGATGTGCCTGGCCCGGAGATAGCCGTGCACCAGTCCCGGCTCCTCGAACCAGGCGGCATGGCCGCCGGCAGCGAGGACGCGGTCGCGATAGGCCTCGCCGTCCGACGACAGCGGGTCGCATTGCGCGGTGATCAGCACTGTCGGTGGCAGGCCGATGAAGTCTGCGTCGGCCAGTGGATACAAAGTGATGTCGCCGGTCCCATCGAGGCCGCCGGTGCGGACATCCCTGTAGAAGTCGAGATCGCGCACCGTCAGCATCGGCGCTTCCGCATGCGTCAAATAGGAGCCTTGCGAACGGTCACCGCCGAGGCCGGGATAGATCAGCACCTGGCCGATCGACTTTTTGGTATGGCTGCGCGTCGCGTGGGCGAGAGCCGCGCAGAGATTGCCGCCGGCGCTGTCGCCGCAGAGCAAAATAGGGCAGTCGTAGTTTGAGGCCGCCCATTCGAAGGCATGCAGCGCATCGTCGAAGGCGGCCGGGTGCAGATGCTCCGGCGCCAGCCGGTAGTCGATGGAGACCACTTCGAAGCCGGTCCGGGCGCACAGCTCGGCGCAGACATCGTCATGGCTGTCCAGCCCACCGAGGATGAAGCCGCCGCCATGGATGTAAAGCACCATCGCGGCATGGCCCGGTGTCGCGCTGCGATAAATGCGGATCGGGATGTCGTGGGCGGCAATGATTGTCGTTTCCGCCGTCACGCCATCGGGATAGCCGGCAAAAAACTCGCGGCACATCCTGTCATAGATCGCACGCTGCTGGGCGATGGTGTAGTCGATCGTGTCGGGAGGATAGTAGGAGTTGGTCTTCTCGATGAAGGCCCAGGTTTCCGCGTCGATGAGGATTTTGTAGTCGGTCATGCAGCTCCTTTACCTCCCCCTTGATGGGGGAGGTCGCCGCGCCGCGGCCGGGGGGGGGGGGGGGGGTGGGGCATCCCCCCACCCCGGACCTTCGGTCCGACCCTCCCCATCGAGGGGAGGGTAAAGAGGCTACTTCCCCTTCCACACCGGGTCGCGCTTTTCTGCGAACGCACGAAACCCTTCCATATTGTCCTCCGAGCCATACAGCGCATCGACCGTCGCCAATTGCCGGCGCGTCACGCGGTTCATCGCGTCCTGGAAGGTCAGCGCCTCGGCCACCCGCGCCGTCTCCTTGATCGCGGCAAACACCAGTGGCGGACCGCCGGCGAGCAGCCGGGCGATCTCCCAGACGCGCTCCTCGAGCTTGTCCTTGGGCAGCACTTCGTTGACCAGCCCCCAGCGATACGCTTCCGCCACATCCATCCAGCGGCCGGTGAGCAAGAGGTCCATGGCGACGTGATAGGGAATGCGCTTCGGCAACTTGATCGTCGCGGCATCCGCCAGCGTGCCGGCGCGGATTTCGGGCAGGGCGAAGGAGGAATGGTCGGAGGCGAAGATGAGGTCGCAGGACAGCGCCAATTCGAAGCCGCCGCCCACCGCCATGCCGTTGACGCAGGCGATCACCGGCTTGTTCATGTCGCGCAGCTCCTGCAGGCCGGCAAAACCGCCGACGCCATAGTCGCCGTCGACCGCGTCGCCACCGGCGGCTGCCTTCAAATCCCAGCCGGCGCAGAAGAACTTGTCGCCGGCGGTCTTGACGATGGCGACGCGCAATCCGGGATCGTCGCGGAACGCCTTGAAGGTCTCGCCCATCAGCCGCGAGGTCTTGAGGTCGATGGCGTTGGCCTTGGGCCGGTCGAGCGTGACCTCGAGGATGGTGCCCTCGCGGCGGGTGGAAATGACGTCAGACATTCTTCTTCTCTCCCAGCACCAGCAGCGCGTCGGCGATCCAGGCGCCCTTGCCCTCGGCGCAGACGATCAGCGGGTTGATGTCGAGTTCCTCGATCTCTCCGGCATTCGTCTGCACGAAGCCGGCAATGCCCGCGATGGCGTCGATGGCAGCCCCGACATCGGCCTTGGGCCGGCCACGATAGCCGTCCAGCAGCGGAAACAGTTTAAGGCCACGCAGGGCGGCCTCGATGTCGTCGCGCGTCGCCGGCAGCATGAGCGTAACGCTGTCGCGCAACAGTTCGACCAACACGCCGCCGGTGCCCAGTGTCATGACCGCGCCGAACATCGGATCGCGGGTGAAGCCGACGATCAACTCGGCAACGCCGTCGCGCACCATGCGTTCGACATAGAGGCCGGTGCCGAGCGGCAGCAGATCATGCGCCGCCGTGCTGACCGATTCGGCGTCTTTCAGATTGAGCCGCACCGCGCCGACTTCCGACTTATGGGTGACGCCGAGCGCCTTCAGCGCCACCGGGAAGCCGAGCGCCATGGATGAGATGACGGCCTCGACAGCGTTAGCGGCACGTTCGGCCTTCGGCACCGGCAAGCCGGCCTCGATCAGCCGCGCCTTGGCCTCGGCCTCATCAGGCGTGACATGGTCGCCTCCGGCCGCACCTGCAGCCGTGGTGTCGATCGGCTGCGCCTGCGGCTCGGCCCAGGCCCAGCCGATGAAGGCTGCCGCGCCTGCGGCGTCCATGGCCTCGGAAATGCCGAACAACGGCACCATGCCGCGCGCCATCAGTTCGGCGGTATATTCCTCCGGCAGGTTCTCCGGCAGCGAGGAGACGATCGCACCATGCGCCTTGTTGGTCTTCAGCGCCGATTCGAAGGCGCGCAGCGTCGCCCACCAGTCGGTGACCGAGCAGCGGTCGGGGCGTGGAAAGTCGAGCACCAGCATGTTGAGGTCGAAGCCGCCCGACACCATGGCGGTGAAGGTGGCGGTCATCGCCGGTTCGTTGTTCCAGATGAAGGTGTGATAGTCCAACGGGTTGGCGACCGCGACCAGCGGCCCGAGCGTCGATTTGACATGGGCGCGGTGTTTGCTGGTGAGCTCCGGGAAATTGACCCAGCGGCCTTCGGCGCTGTCGGCCATGACAGAGGCTTCGCCGCCCGAGCAACTCATCGATGACAGTCTATAGCCGGGCAGTGGTCCTGTGACGTGCAGAAGCTTCAGCGCCTCGATAAAGGCGGGGATGGAATCGACGCGCGCAATGCCGAGCCGCCGCAGGAAAGCGCCCGAAGCGGCATCCGAACCGGCGAGCGAAGCTGTGTGCGAGACGGTCGCCTGCCTGGCCTGTTCGGACCGGCCGACCTTCATGGCGATGATCGGCTTCTTCAGTTCGCGCGCCCGCGCCGCCAGCTTCTCGAAGCCGGCTACCGAATCGAAGGCTTCGATGTGCAGGCCGAGCGAGGTGACGCGCTCATCCTCGATCAGGCCGAGCGCCATTTCAGAGAGGCCGGTCTGCGCCTGGTTGCCGGCGGTCATCAGGAAGGCGATCGGCAGGCCGCGCTTCTGCATCGTCATGTTGATGGCGATGTTGGAGGACTGGGTGATGATGGCGACGCCTTTGGCGCCTTCGGGCAGCCTGATGCCGCCATGCTGGTCGGGCCACAACAGCGCGCCATCGGCATAGTTGATCAGGCCGTAGCAGTTCGGCCCGATGGTCGGCATCTGGCCGGCCGCGGCCACCAGTTCGGCCTGCAGCCGCTCGCCGTCGTCGTCATAGGCCTCGGTCTCGAGAAAGCCCGCGGCAAAACAGACGGCGCCGCCGGCGCCGCGCTCAGCCAGCGCCTTGATTACCTCGATGGTGAGATGCCGGTTGACGCCGACAAAGGCGGCGTCGGGCGCCCCGGGCAATTCGGCGACCGAGCGATAGGCCTTGCGGCCGGCGACCTCGTCCTTGTTCGGATGCACCGGCCAGATTTCGCCGACAAAGCCCATCTTGATCGATTGGGCGACGACGGCGGCGGCCTGGGCCCCGCCGAACACCGCGATGGATTTTGGGCGCAACAGACGCTCAAGCTTGTGCATGGGTTATGCCCCGAACGGGCGCAGCAGCGCCCGCGAAATGATGTGGCGCTGGATTTCCGACGTCCCTTCCCAGATGCGCTCGACGCGGGCGTCGCGCCAGATGCGTTCCAACGGCAGGTCGTCCATCAGCCCCATGCCACCATGGATCTGGATGGCTTCGTCGGCAACGAAGGCGAGCATTTCGGTAGCCTTCAGCTTCGCCATGGCCATGTCCTGATCGGTGACGGTGCCCTGATCGTACTTCCAGCCGGCTTCGAACACCATCAGGTCCGCCGCCTTCAATTCGGTCGCCATGTCGGCGAGTTTGAACGACACGCCCTGGAACTTGCCGATCTGCTGGCCGAACTGCTGGCGCTGCGCGGAATATTCGATGGCATGACCGAGCGCCCGCTCGGCGCGGCCGAGACAGGTGGCGCCGACCTGCAGGCGCGTGGCGCCGAGCCAGGAATTGGCGACGTCGAAGCCCTTGTGGACCTCACCCAGCACCTGGCTTGCCGGCAGGCGGCAATCGTCGAATTCGAGGATGGCGTTGGTGTAGCCGCGATGCGAGACGTTGCGGTAGCCGTCGCGCACGGTGAACCCCTTGGTGCCCTTGTCGACGAAGAAGGCGGTGATCTTCTTGCGCTTGCCGCGCGGCGTTTCTTCCTCGCCCGAAGCCATGAAACAAATCGCGAAATCGGCAAGATCGGCATGGGAGATGAAATGCTTGGTGCCGTTAAGGACCCAGTCGTGGCCGTCCTGCACCGCGGTCGCCTTCATGCCTCGCAGGTCGGAGCCGGCGCCGGGCTCGGTCATCGCCAGGCAGTCCCACTTCTCGCCGCGGATGCACGGGAACAGGTACTTTTCGCGCTGCTCGGGCGTGCCGGCGAGCAGGATGTTGGAGGGGCGCGCGACGCAGGTCCAGTGCAGCGCATAGTTGGCGCGGCCGAGTTCCTTCTCGTAGAGCAGCCAAGTCACCGTATCGAGGCCGGCGCCACCGACATCGGCCGGCATGTTGGCCGCATAGAGCCCGGCTTCGATCGCCTTGACCTTGATCTCCTCGATCAACTCGCGGCGCAGCACGCCGGTGCGCTCGACCTCGCGTTCATGCGGGTAAAGCTCATTCTCGACGAACGCGCGCGTCGTCTCGACGATGAGCTTCTGTTCCTCCGAAAGACCGAAATCCATGGTCCTCAGCCCTTCTTCTTTTTCTTCGGCTTTTCCGCCTTCTTCACCGGCTTCGATGCCTTGGCCTTTTCGGCGGCCCTGGATGCGGCCGGCTTCTTCGCCGCCAGCTTGGCCAGTTGCTTGGTATAGTCCTTGTGCAAGGCGCCGGCGCCCCAGCCTTTGCCTTTGTTCTGTTTCGACAGAGCATCCATGATCGCGACCAGATTGTCGTCGCGGATCTTTTCCAGCTCACGGATCGACAGGCCGTGCGCCTGGTCGTCCGACTGGGTGGCGATCAGATCGACCAGCTCGTCGTTGAACTCCGGCACGTCCATCAGCTTGGTCCACGGCCATTTCAGGCACGGCCCGAACTGCGCCATGAAGTGGCGCATCCCGGCTTCGCCGCCGGCGACGCGATAGACCTGGAACATGCCCATCTGCGCCCAGCGCAGGCCGAAGCCATAGCGCATGATGTCGTCGAGTTCCTCGACGGTGCAGATGCCGTCCTTGATCAGCCACAGCGCCTCACGCCAGGCCGCTTCGAGCAGGCGGTCGCCGACAAAGGCCTCGATCTCCTTGCGGATCACCACCGGCTTCATGCCGATCGATGCATAGATCTCCTTTGCGACCTCGATCGCCTCTGGAAAGGTCTGTTCTCCGCCGACGATCTCGACCAGCGGCAGCAGATAGACCGGGTTGAAGGGATGTCCGACAACCAGACGCTCCGGATGCTTCTTCATCGCCACCTGCATGTCGGTCGGCTTGATGCCCGAGGTGGACGAGCCGACTATGGCGTTCGCCGGCGCATAAAGGTCGATCTCGGCCAGCACGCGGTGTTTGAGGTCGAGCCGCTCCGGCACGCTCTCCTGGATGAAATCGGCGTCGGCCACCGCCTCGGCGATGGTCTTGGCAAAGGTCAGTCTGCCTTCCCTGGGCAGGCCGCCTGGAACCATTTGCTTGTAGGCGCGGCGCGCGCCCTTCATCACTTCCGAGACCTTGCGCGATGCCTCCGGATCGGGATCGAAGATCGACACGTCGATGCCGTTGAGCAGCAGCCGCGCCACCCAGCCGGCGCCAATGACACCGCCGCCAATGGCGGCTGCCTTGTTGATGATGCTCATGGTCAGGCTCCGGTTCTTGTCTTGGCGGTTTCGGGGTCGATGAGAGGCACGCGCTCGCCGGAGCGGATCACGGAGGGGTCGTAGGCCTTGCGGGCGAAGACTTCGAGCACGAAGGGCCAGAAGAATTCGATCGGCAGCGTGTCGTAGTCCGGGTCGAAGCTCGACTGGTCCCAGCGTTCGCAAAACTGGTCGCAATCGTCGAAATAGGCATGGCCGGCGAAGCGGTCGCGAGCATGGCGGTTGCCGCCGAGATGATGCGCGTAATAGAGCCGCTGGAAGTCGCCATGCTTTTCCACCACCCAGGTGCATTGCTCGCGCACGAAAGGTTTCAGGATCGAGGCGGCGTATTCGTCGTGATTGTACGGTGCGTAGATGTCGCCGATGTCGTGCAGCAGCGCGCAGGCGATCCAGTCGGTGTCGGCGCCGTCACGCCAGGCCCGCGTCGCCGCTTGCAGCGAATGGCCGAGCCTGGTGATCTTGTAGCCCGACAGGCCTTCGTCGAGTTGCACCAGTGCGTCGAGCAGCCGCTCGCCGGTCCTGGCGGCATAGTCGATCTCATGGGCGGTCAGGAACTCATAGTCTTGCCTGTCGCCATCCTTCATCGCAGTGAATTTGACGGTAGCCATGATCCGCTCCCGTCTTAAGCAGCCGCTGCGATCGGCGCCCGCTTGGTGAGGTTGAGCTTCCTGCGCACTTCCTCCGGCCCCAAAATCCTGGCGCCGAGATTGGTGACGATGCTGGCGGCGCGCTCGACCAGCTGCGCATTGGTGGCCAGCACGCCCTTGTCGAGCCAGAGATTGTCTTCGAGACCGACGCGAACATTGCCGCCGGCGAGCACTGCAGCGGCTGCATAGGCCATCTGGTTGCGGCCGATGGCGAAGGCCGACCAGTTCCAGGTCGACGGCACGTTGTTAACCATGGCCATGAAGGTGTTGAGGTCGTCCGGCGCCCCCCACGGCACACCCATGCAGAGCTGCACCAGCGCGTCGGGATTCAAGATAGTTTCTTCGACCAGCTGCTTGGCGAACCAGAGGTGGCCGGTATCGAAGGCTTCGATCTCCGGCTTGACGCCGAGCGCCGTCATCATGCCGCCCATTGCGCGCAGCATGCCGGGCGTGTTGGTCATGACATAATCGGCCTCGGCGAAGTTCATGGTGCCGCAATCCAGCGTGCAGATTTCTGGCAGGCACTGGCGCACATGTTCCATGCGGTTGGTGGCGCCGCCCATATCGGTGCCTTTTTCATTGAGCGGCAGCGGCGCTTCCGGTGAGCCGAACACCATGTCGCCGCCCATCCCGGCGGTCAGGTTCAGGATCACATCGACTTCTGCCGCGCGGATGCGGTCCGTCACTTCGCGGTAGAGATGGACATCGCGGCGCGGCTTGCCGGTCTCGGGGTCGCGGACATGGCAGTGGACGATGGCGGCGCCGGCCTTGGCCGCATCGATCGCCGAATCGGCGATCTGCTTGGGCGAGCGTGGCACATGCGGGGAGCGGTCCTGCGAGCCGCCGGACCCGGTCACGGCACAGGTAATGAAAACCTCACGGTTCATCGCGAGCGGCATGGACATCTCCTCCCCATAGAAACAGACCCTAACAATGACCGACTTGCCGGAAACTGTTTTGCAATTTACGAAGCTCTCGTGATCAAAAGCGAAAAACCGACCATCTTTCGCGCTGAGCGATCGCCGCTCAAGGTGACGCTGCTGGTGTTTTCAGGCTCGTCCATCATGTGCGTGGCGTCGACCGTCGACCCGCTGCGCGCCGCCAACCGCATCTCAGGCGAGACGCTGTTCGATTTCAAACTGGTCTCGGTCACCGGCGAGGCGCCGGTCACCACATGCGGCCTGCCGGTGGCGGTCAGGGGCCGCTTCGATGCGGCCGAGCCGACCGACGTGCTTGTCGTCGTCGCCGGCTTCGGCACCCAGAATTACGCGACATCGGCTCTGCTTTCCGGATTACGGCGAGCGGCCCGCGCGGCTCGCGCCTGCGGCGGCGTCGAGGCCGGCACATGGCTGGTGGCGCGCGCCGGCCTCCTCGAAGGCCGCAGCGCCACCACCCATTGGGAAGACATGGAGGATTTTTCCTCCGCCTTTCCCGGCGTCGACGTGCGTCCGGACCGCTACGTCATCGACGGACCGGTGTTCACCTCGGGCGGGGCGTCGCCGACCTTCGACCTGATGCTGCATCTGATCCGCACCCGGCTCGGCATGGCCGTCGCGCTCGATGTCGCCAGCGTCTTCATCTACGACCAGGCGCGCGCCGCGACCGACGCGCAGCCGCTGGTCTCGCTCGGCCGGCTCGACGGCTACGACCCGCGTCTGGCGCAGGCTATCCGGCTGATGGAATCGCATGTCGACCAGCCGCTGACCATCGACGCGGTGGCAAAACGCGCCGGGGTGACGGCGCGGACATTGGAGAGCATTTTTCGCAAGTCGATCGGCGAGACGCCGGGCGCATATTATCTCAGGCTGCGGCTGGGCGCGGCGCGGCGGCTGGTGGTCGACACGCGGATCGCCATGGCGGATATTGCCGGGCGGACGGGGTTCTCGTCCGCCGCGGCATTTTCCAGAGCGTTTTCAAGAGCGTTCGGCGAAGCCCCGGTCAGGCTGCGCCGAGGTTGATGCATGTCGCCCAAAAGTGTGTCGCGGTTTTGGGATTACGACATGCACAGACAAAGGGAGATCAGGCTGCGTTCTGTCGATCGCTGCCGGCGTCCATCTGCGAGCGCATCTGCCTCGCCAGACGGACTTCAAATCGGCTGCTGACAGCACGATCCCATTCGTTTTTCACGCTGTCGGTCGGCCGCGGCAGCGCCATCAGCCGGTCGATGATCGATCCGGTCTCGCCGGATGAGAGCAGGGCGTCGATTTCGCGTTCATGCTGCATATCGGTTCGCCTCCTTCCTTTTCACCCGCCACAACCGCATCCTTATACGAGATACGTGACGGCAGTTTGAAGGCAAGAGCGAGGTCATTGAGGGGCGCCAAAGGGCAAACCCTTGTCGTCGGATAGGGTCTTGCGCAAACCCCATTCCGGGGCGACCGGAATGTTATCCAGCCACCCTTGAGCACAACGAATCGGCTTTCCGCCCTCAGACGTAGCGGTTGACGATGTTTTCCAGCAACTCCTGGCGGCCGGAGCGTGGCTGCGGCTCGATCTTCTTCTTCACCACGCGCTCGGCGATGTCTTCCAGCGAGCGCTTGCCCGACAGCATCGCCTTGCCCTCGGCCGTGTTCCAACCGGCATAGCGCTCGGCCAGCGGACCCGACAGCGCCTTGTCCTCGACCATCTTGGCGGCTGCCTTGAGGCCTCGTGCGCAGGAATCCATGCCGCCGATATGGCCGATCAGCAGGTCCTGCGGGTCGAGCGACTGGCGGCGCAGCTTGGCGTCGAAATTGGTGCCGCCGGTCTTGAAGCCGCCGGCCTGCAACACCTGGTAATAGGCCAGCGCCATCTCGGGCACATTGTTGGGGAACTGGTCGGTGTCCCAGCCCGACTGGTAGTCGTTGCGGTTCATGTCGATCGAGCCGAAGACGCCGAGCGCATTGGCCAGCGCCAGCTCGTGCTCGAAGGAATGGCCGGCAAGAATCGCGTGGCCCTGCTCGATGTTGAGCTTCACTTCCTTCTCCAGCCCGAAGCGCTTGAGGAAACCGTAGACCGTGGCGACGTCGTAGTCGTACTGATGCTTGGTCGGTTCCTGCGGCTTCGGCTCGATCAGGATCGTGCCTTTGAAGCCAATCTTGTGCTTGTAATCGACGACGAGATTGAGGAAGCGCCCGGCCTGCTCCTGCTCGCGGGCAAGATCGGTGTTGAGCAGCGTTTCATAGCCCTCGCGCCCGCCCCACAGTACATAATTCTCGCCCTTCAGCCGCTTGGTGACGTCGATGCAGCTTTTCACCGTCGCCGCCGCATAGGCGAAGACATCCGGATCGGGATTGGTGGCGGCGCCCGACATGAAGCGGCGGTTGGAGAACAGGTTGGCCGTGCCCCAGAGCAGCTTGACGCCGGTCTTCTTCATCTTGGCGGCAAAATAGTCGGCGATCTCGTCGAGCCGCGCGGCACTTTCGGAGAAATCCTTTCCCTCGGGCCGCACGTCGGCGTCGTGGAAGCAGAAATAGGGGGCGCCGAGCAGCGAGAACATCTCGAAGGCGACGTCAGCTTTCAGCTTGGCCAGCTCCATCGTGTCGATGCCGCCAGCCTTGGGAAACCAGGGCCGGTCGAAGGTCTGGCCGCCAAAGGGATCGCCGCCCGGCCAGGCGAAAGAATGCCAGTAGGCGACGGCGAAGCGCAGATGGTCTTCCAGCCGTTTGCCGGCCACCACCTCGTCGGGATTGTAGAAGCGGTAGGCCAGCGGATTGGTCGAATCCGGCCCCTCATACTTGATCGCTTTGATGTCGCCGAAAAATCCGCTGCTCATGATTTCTGTCCTCTCTCGAATAGTTCGCCCTGATTACCTCAGGCGTAATTGGTTTCGCTCTCGCTTGGGGGTGAAAAGGCTCGTGTCAAAGCCACTCAACGAAGGAGACAGACCATGACCGACCTCAACACGATCGCCGAGAACTACATCACCGCCTGGAACGAGGCCGATGCGGATCGCCGTGCCGAACTGCTCAAGGCCACCTTCACCGAAGACGTCAGCTACCGCGATCCGCTCATGCAGGGCGACGGCCACGCCGGCATTGCTGGGCTGATCGACGGCGTACAGCAGCGCTTCGCCGGCTTCCGGTTCTCGCTGAAGGGTACGCCGGACGGGTTTGGCGACCGCATCCGCTTCTCGTGGAATCTTGGGCCGGAAGGCGTGCCGTCGGTTATCGAAGGCACCGATATCGGTGTTATCGAAAATGGGCGCCTGAAGAGCGTCACCGGGTTTCTGGACAAGGTGCCGGCGCAGTGATCGATTAAGGGTGGCGCGAGACACCCCCCTCTGCCCTGCCGGGCATCTCCCCCGCAAGGGGGGAGATTGGCTGGCATCCACGCCTTCGCTAATCACCCACCTTACAAGACTGGCATACCCGCCGACGCTGCCGATCTCCCCCCTTGCGGGGGAGATGCCCGGCAGGGCAGAGGGGGGTGCCTCGCGCTCACTCACGCCATGGCGCCCTTGATCGCCGGATACAGCGCCCGGTAGCGCTGATAGGCATCGGCATACGCCCCGCCAAGCGGGACATCCGGTTCGATCGTCGCATCCGTCCTCGGCGCCGTACACACCGCCAGCGGATCGGCTCCGATTGCAGCGATCAGACCAAGCCTCGCCGCGCCAAAGGCAGCACCGAAATCGCCGTCGGCCGGAATGTCCACGGGCACCTGCAGCGCCGTAGCGATCGCCTTCAGCCAGTAGCGCGAGCGCGAGCCGCCGCCGATCGCGGTTACCCGGGTCAAATCCGTGCCGGCGGTCTTCAGGGCTTCGAGACTGTCCCGGAATGCGAAGGCAACGCCCTCGAGCACGGCTTGCGTCAGCACCGCGCGGCTCGACTCATGCGCCAGTCCGGTGAAGGACCCACGAACGGCGGAATCATTATGCGGCGTGCGCTCGCCCGAGAGATAGGGCAGGAACGACACCCCGCTCGGCGCTTTCAGCACATCGCCAAGTTCGGCGGTCAATTCGCCGGCCTTCTTGCCTGAAATCTCCGACAGCCAGTTCAGCGAATCGGTCGCAGACAGGATGACCCCCATCTGGTGCCAGGTGTTGGGCAGGGCATGGCAGAAGGTGTGCACCGCGCTGGCCGGATTGGGCAGATAGGACGCGTTGGCGGCAAACAGCACGCCAGATGTGCCCAGCGACACAAAAGCGTGGCCGGCGCCGACCGTGCCCATGCCGCAGGCCGAAGCAGCATTGTCGCCGGCGCCGCCGGCAACCGGGGTGCCCGATGCTATGCCCCAGCTGGCGGCCAGTTCGGCGCGCAAGGCTCCGGCCTTCTCCGTGCCTTCGACCAGCGACGGCATCTGCCTTTCGTCGAGCGATGTCGCCGCAAGCAACTCGGGGGACCAGCGCCGTTTGCCGACATCGAGCCAGGAGGTGCCGGCCGAGTCGGACATTTCTGAGATATGCTCGCCGGTCAGCCACAGCCGCAGGAAATCCTTCGGCAAAAGCACCTTCGCCACTTTGGCGAAGACGGAGGGCTCATTGTTCTTCACCCAGGCGAGTTTCGGCGCCGTGAAGCCGGGGAAGACGATATTCCCGGTGAGTTGGCGAAAGCGCGGGTCGGCATCGAGCGCCGCGGCCTCAGCGTGGCTGCGCGTATCATTCCACAGAATGCAGGGGCGCAGCACCTGGTCGCCGGCATCGAGCAAGGTGGCGCCATGCATATGGCCGGAAAGGCCGATGCCCTTGACCGCGGCAAGCTCTTTCGGGTGCGAGGCTTTCAGCTCGGCAATGGCCGTCTCGCAGGCGCGGATCCAGTCCGTGGGGTTTTGTTCGGACCAGCCGGGATGCGGCCGCGATACGTCAAGCGAAGCATGGCCGGAGCCGATGATCTTCTGCCCGGCATCGATCAACAGCGCCTTGACGCCCGACGTGCCGAGATCGAGGCCGAGATACATGCATTCCTCCCATTGCCATTAATTTTTTCGGGTCTCGAAAAAATCTGGCTTGCCAGTTTTTAAAACAAGATCCGCCGCGGGTCAATTCTCTGACAAATTGGCGGCGCGTTGCGAAAACAGCGCCGACAGCGGACTGTCCGGCCGGGCCAGTGCGCGCTCGGCCGTCAACGCCCGGGCAAGCGCTGTGTCGCCGGCGCGCAACGCCGCCTCGATCAACGAGAGATCAATCACATCGCGCTGGGCGTGGCTGCCGCCAAAGCGATGGGCAATGGCGCGGATCGGTCGAATCAGGCGCACCGCTTCGCTGTAATTGCCCTCGCCGAATGCCTTGATGCCTTCCGTCAGTGGCTGGCCGACATCCCGGGTGAAGGCGGCGTTGTCGTCGCTGGCGCGCATCGCCTCATGCTGGGCTTCGAGCAAGATCTTGACCGGCGCTTCGAGACCGGCGCCGACGAATGCCATCATCGCATGCGCATCGTTGAAGGCGTAATTGCCGGCTCCAGCCTTGGGCGCCCAGTTGGCAGCGAGCGCTGCCCAGCGGTCGCCGACATCGACACCGCCGAGATAAAGCCGCCACAGGATCGCAGAGGCGTCGACCATGTTCAGCGCCAGCGTCGAACGCTCGCCATAGATCGGCCCGTCATAGAGCTTGAGCACCTCGTCGATCTCGCCGAGATCGTAGTGGAACAGCGCCAGATGCCACCAATTATGCACCTGCAGGAAGCTTTCTTTGGTCCACGCCTCGGGGTTGGCGCGCATCCAGGCGATGCCGTCGCGTTGCCGGCTCTGCATCTCCATGACATGGGCGACCGCATGCTGCGCCCAGCCGTCTCGCGGCTCGATCTCGATCGCCTGTCGGCCGAAACTTTCGGCTCTGATATAGTCGCCCATCTCCTCGAGACCGAAGGCCTGCATACCGAGAATGGCGTGGTAACCTGGCATGCCGCTCTGCCAGGACGGCAGCGCGCGGCTGATACGGTCGCGCAGCATGCGGGCATTGCCGGTGAAGAAGTCGATCTGGTGGCCGACCTGCAACGCCACCGCGTCGAGCGGGTTGTCGATGGCGATATCTTCGAGCAGGCGCGCGGCGTCATGCCAGCGTCCCTCGGCAAGGTGGCCAAGGGCCGCCACATGCGCCTGTTCGCGCGGCGTCGCGGCAAGCGGCAGTGCCGCAGCATGGCATGCCTGGGTGACCGCCATTGCCTCGCGTTCGGTGGCGAGGCCGAACAAATACCCCTTGAAGACATGCGCCATAACGAAACCGGGATCTGCCGATATGGCGCGGTCAACGGAGCCGACCGGGTCGCCGACGAAGCATTGCAATTCATGAACGGCCTGGTTGTAGGGTGAAAACCCGGCCTCGGTCGCGCCCGAAAACATTAGGCCGAATGGATCTCTTACTGCCATATCGGCCCTGATGCTCCGCAGTTCCTAATGGCCCGAGCGCATCGCCACCGTGGCGATCCCGGCGCCGACCAGCAGCGTGCCGCCGGTGCGGTTGAAGATGCGGATCGCCTTGGGGTTGCGTACGACGTTGCGGGCGCGCGCCGCAATCAGCGCGTAGCCGAAGGCATTGGCGAAGGCGAGCGCCAGGAAGGTCGTTTCGAAGATCAGCATCTGTGTCCAGAAATCGGCTTCCCGATTGAGGAACTGCGGCAGGAAGGCGACAAAGAAGGTGATGCTCTTCGGGTTGAGTGCGGTGACCAGCCAGGCGTGCGCCATCATCTTGGCGGCCGAGACGGCATCTGTGCGTGGTTCGGCTTTGAGCGCGCCGCCGGCGCGAAACAGTTTTACCCCGAGATAGATCAGATAGCAGGCGCCGATCAGCTTCAGAATGGTGAACACGGTCGCCGACGCGGCCAGCAGCGCGCCGATGCCCAGCATCGACAGGGTCATGGCGGTGAAGTCCCCCAGCGCCACGCCGACGGCCATCGGCAAGGCAGTGCGCCAGCCCTGGCCCAGCGCATAGGACACGACCAGAAGAATGGTCGGGCCCGGAATGATGAGCAGGACGGTGGAGGCGGCGGCGAAGGCGGCCCAGTTTTCGAACGACATCTTTGTCTCCTTGAGCGCAAAGAAAAGGATAAATCCTCGTGTGCGGAGGAATGTAAAGAGCCCTCTCCCAAAAATGCACGGCGGACCATTTCGCCCGACCGCTGCGGCTATTGGCGGCACAAGTTTAATGCCGGTCGTTGGGCCTTCACCCTTTTTCAACCATGTTTGGCGAAACTGCCTGCTATCCGGCCGGACCGTGTTTCCCGCCGACAGCGTAGGGTTTGGGTGCATGCGTGAGTTGCCGCAGAATGTGACGCCGCCAGCAAATGGCGACGCAAACGAGACCGAACATCTCTATTCCCGCCGCTTCGTCCTGTCAGGGGCCGGCGCCATGACGCTGCTCGGCATGGCCGGCTGCAGCACTTCGACGCTCGAGCTGCCGCAATTCCAGCTGGATGACACGGTCACCGGCTCGGTGCGGCCGATCCGTCCGGCGATCAGCGTCGACAAGAACGTCACCGGCCCCGATGTCATGTACGCTTCGCTCAACGATGGCGGCTTCGAAGTGCCGGCGGTGCCCTATCAGAAGGTCAAGCCGGAGTTCCGCCGCCAGATCGTCGTCAACGAGACCGGCGAGGCGCCCGGCACGATTGTCGTCCATCTGCAGGAGCGAAAGCTCTATCTGGTGCAGGAGGGCGGCGACGCCATCCGCTACGGCGTCGGCATCGGCAAGGACGGCTTCCGCTGGTCCGGCCGCGCCAACATCCAGTACGGCAAGGAATGGCCGAACTGGACGCCGCCGCCGGAGATGATCCAGCGCAAGCCGGAACTGGTGAAATGGCAAAACGGCCAGCCCGGTGGCCTCACCAACCCGCTCGGCGCACGCGCTCTTTACATCTACCAGGACGGCAAGGACACCGGCTACCGCATACACGGTTCGCCGGAATGGGCGAGCATCGGCCAGGCGATGTCGTCGGGCTGCGTGCGCCTGATCAACCAGGATATCATCGACCTCTACAGCCGCGTTTCCAAGAAGAACCCGGTCGTCGTCGTCTGATCCTGTGCGGCGGTTTGGCGCCGCTGGAAACTCCCGTTGCGCGATGCGGCAAGCTAGGCCAAGGTGCCTTGAAAACCACAGCGCCGGGAGAAATCGAGCATGGCTGGAACGTTTGTCATCGCACAGGGTGGCGGCCCGACCGCCGTCATCAACCAGACGGTTGTCGGGGCCACGCTGGAAGTCCGCAAGCGCCATCCCGGCGCCAAGGTGCTGGGCTCGCTCCACGGCGTGCGCGGCATTCGTGACGGCAACTATGTCGACCTCTCCGCCATCCCAGAGGACCGGCTGCGGCTGATCGCCGGCACGCCGAGTGCCGCGCTAGGCTCGACGCGCGACAAACCGGATGCCGCCTATTGCGAGGTCATCCTCAAGGGCCTGAAGAAGGCCGGCGCGGACGCCTTCATCTATATCGGCGGCAACGACACGTCGGGCACGCAGCAGATCCTGACCGACGCAGCCGGCGGCAGCATCGCTTTCGTCCATGCGCCAAAAACCATCGACAACGACCTCGAGGAAAACGACCACACGCCGGGCTTCATCTCGGCGGCCGAATTCGTCGCCGGCGCCTTCCTGTCCGTCGATCTCGATTTCCGCGCATTGCCCGGCATCTATGTCGGCATCGTCATGGGCCGGCATGCCGGCTTCCTCACCGCGGCGGCTGCAGCCTGGCAGCTCGATCCCGACAGCGGCCCGCATCTGGTCTACGTGCCGGAACGGCCGTTCTCCGCCGCCGGTTTCATCGACGACGTGCGCGCCACGCTCGACCGCCACAAGCGTTGCATCGTCGCCGTCTCCGAAGGAGTCAGCACCGCCGACGGCAAGGCGCTGGTCGAAAGCCTGGTGCCGCCGGACAAGCTCGAGCGCGACGCGCATGGCAACGTCAAACTGTCGGGCAGCGACCTGCCGTCAGCTCTGGAACGTGCGCTCGCCGAAGGCCTGCCGGGCAAGCGCGCCCGCGTCGATGCGCTTGGCTACATGCCGCGCGGCTATGTCGGCGCGATCAGCGCCGTCGACGCGCGGGAGGCTTTCGACGCCGGCGCCTTCGCGGTTGCCGTTGCCGGCGAAGGCGGTGGCTCGGTGGCGCTGCAATATGACGGCACGAAAACCGTGCTGAAGAAGGTGCCGCTGAAGAACGTCGCCGGCAAGACGCGCCATATGCCCGACGATTTCATGAAGCCCGATGTCAACCAGCTGTCGGAAGCGGGCATGGCTTACCTGAAGCGGCTGGTGCCGGAAAAATACAAGGTGGGAAAGCCCTTCGTCTGATGGGCGGCCGTTTTGGCGGCACCCGTTTTGGTGGCGAGCGCGTTGTCGGCGACTGGTTCGGCAAGACGATCATCGACGACCGCACGACGATGCTGACCGAGCCGTTCGTGCATGATTTCGTGCGCGCCAACATCTGGCATTTCAGGGGACGCGACGCCGACCTGCTGGTCGACACCGGCATGGGCATCTGCCCGCTGGCGCCTGAGATCGACACGCCCGAGGGCAAGCCGCTCATCGTTGTCGCCACCCACATCCATCTCGACCATGTCGGCTCGCTGCACGAGTTTCCGCTGCGCGCCGGGCCGCGGCACAGTGCCGAGCATTTCGAGACCATGAACGAGGCAGTGACCTACGCCTACATGTTTTGTAATCTCGACGGCGCCGTTTCGAAATTGCCGACGCCGGGCTGGACGGCGGCCGACTACAAGATCCCGCCGGCGCCGCTGACGCGCACGCTGGACGAGGGCGACGTCGTCGACCTCGGCGACCGGCAGTTCCGCGTCCTGCATCTGCCCGGACATTCGCCGGATTCGATCGCTTTGTTCGAAGAGACGGACGGGTTGTTCTTTGCCGGCGACGCCATCTACGATTCCATGCTGATCGACGACCTGCCGGATTCCTCCCGGCCTGATTATCGCCGTACCATGCAGCGGCTCCTCGATCTGCCTGTCCGTCTCGGCCATGGCGGCCATGGGCCGAGCTTCGACGGCAACCGGATGCGCGAGATCGCCACAACCTATCTCAGGCGCACCGAAGGCCGCTGACGACATTGTGATCGGAACCAGCGTGGCGCCGTGGTCGAGCGCGTCAATCCGGACAAGGCAGCCGCCAATGCGGGCCTGCAGCCGGGCGGCGTCATCGTCGCCGTCGACCAGTCGCCGGTGCGGAATGCGCGGCAAGCCAACCAGGCGATCGCCGAGGCCGGCAGATCGGGCCGGAAGTCGGTGCTGCTTTTGATCGATCGCGGCGACGCGCAAATCTTCGTCGCCGTATCCTTCGCCGCCGGTTGAGACATCATGGCAGGCTCGCCGGACCACCGACAGGCCTGCCGCACGGCCGCCGAAATTCCTATTGCCCGCCGCGACATCTTCGAGAACATTACGGCAGGCCGGCAATGGCCTGCTAAAAACGGACAGTCAAATGGTCACTCGCGGTTTTTCCTCCGGTCGAAAGCCTCCGACGGAGACCGATGCGCGCATTCCGCCCGGTCAGTATCTCGAACAGGGCTTTCCGGTGCTGTCGGCGGGGCCGACGCCGCGCGTGCGCACCGAGGACTGGTCGTTCACGCTCAAGCACGGGCCACGCCCGATCAAGAAGTGGAACTGGGCCGAGTTCAACGCGCTGCCCTTGACCAAGATGACGCGCGACATCCATTGCGTTACCGCCTGGACCAAGTTCGATACCGCCTGGCAAGGCGTGCTGGTCGACGATATCCTTGCCGATGCCGGCATCGAAGCGCCGACCGGCTTCCTGCTGGCGCATGGCTATGACGGCTATACCGCCAACGTGCCGGCCAAGGATCTCACCGAGGGGAAGGCGATGGTGGCGCTGCTTTATGAAGGCAAGCCGATCACGGCCGACCATGGCGGCCCGGCGCGGCTCCTGGTGCCGCATCTCTACTTCTGGAAATCGGCCAAATGGCTGAACGGGCTGCAGTTCACCGAGCGCGACGAGCCGGGCTTCTGGGAATTGCGCGGCTATCACATTTATGGCGACCCGTGGCGCGAGCAGCGCTATAGCGGCGATCCATGAGCGAAGCGCCGCAATCTCCCTGGCAGACGGCGAAAATCACCCGGATCGAAAAGCGGACGCCACGCGTTGCTAGTTTCTTCTTCGCGCTGTCACGGCCATTCGCCTATCGCGCCGGACAGCATGTCGATGTCAGGCTGACTGCGCCTGACGGCTACCAGGCGCGCCGCTCCTATTCCATCGCCTCGGCGCCGGAGAGCGGCGCCACGATCGAGCTGGTGATCGAGAAGCTCGACGATGGTGAAGTCTCGCCCTTCTTCCACGACATCGCCGCTGTCGGTGACGAGATCGAACTGCGCGGGCCGCTCGGCGGCCATTTCGTCTGGTCCGATGGGGATGGCGGGCCGCTGCTTCTGGTCGGCGGCGGCTCCGGCGTGGTGCCGCTGATGGCGATGGTGCGGCATAGAACCTTGCGCAAATCGGCGGTGCCGGTGGCGCTGATGTTTTCGGTGCGGGTCTGGGACGAGGTGATCTTCCGCGACGAGCTGATCGGCCTCGGCGACGGCCGCGACGGGTTCGAGCTGGTGCTGACGCTGACACGCGAGGCGGCACGGCGCCCGTCCGACTATTCGAGGCGCATCGACACGGCAATGGTCATGCAGGCGCTCACGCGGCTGCCGCGGCCGCCGGCGCTCGCCTTCGTCTGCGGGTCGAACACCTTCGTCTCGGCGGCTGCCCGGGCGCTGATCGACGCCGGCATACCAGCGGAAATCATCCGCACCGAGCGCTATGGCGTCTGAGAGGGCCACAGTGGTTCACCGTTTCATGGAGACAGCGACCCGCTCTCAGGCGGGTGAAAACCTTGCCGACAGCAATTGGAACGGCAGCGCGCCATAGGCGGCGACTTCGGCCTCATTGTCCCAGTTGCGGAACTGGCGCGATGGCCGTGCCTCGATCACCAGAGGCCGGCCGGTGTCGTCCACCGTTACCTTGCCGCGAAAGCGCAGCACACGTCCGCCGCCGGCGCGGCTGATCACCATGGAACGCAAGCGGGCGACGTGACCGCTGCCGGCATTGATTTCCATCTCGATGCGGCGGCGGACTGGCGGAACGACGATCCTGACGGTGACGTCCAGCATCATCTCTCCAGTCCTGTCCGGACGCGGCAGGGCCTGAGAAAGCGCGGACGGTTCCGGCGTCGCTCTTGCCTTGCGCAATGTCGGCCTGCCGCGCCAGACGGCAGCACGCGGACGCCATTGAAATCGGCTGACAGCGCCCGCTGCCAGATCGCCAGATCATCTTCCGCGCTTTGCTGCGACCCGTCATAAGCGAGCTGGTGCAGGTCGATGTCGCCGAAACTGCCCTTGAAAAAATTCATCGAACGCAAGGACGCCAGCCTGGTGCGCAGATATTGCGGACTGACGCCGGTGGCGATCTGCCAGTCGCGTTCGCTAAGCACATCGAAGGCGGCAATCATGGCCTGCGGGCGCATCAGTATGTCGATGTCATGCGCCACCCGGCCGCGCTGCGCCGACGCGTTAACGGCGATCCGGCTGGCGCCTTTGATTAGCATCACCGCGCAGCCGGCGTCGATCATGGCCTGTAGCGCCGGCTCGGCCTCGCGCGCAGCCAGCCGCGATTTGGTCCACAGCATCTTTTGCAGGCCGACAAGACGTGGATAGGCCGGATGCCCAGCGAGCTTGCGGCCGAACCTGTCGGAGATCGCGGCCAGCAGCCGATGCTCTCGGAAGGCAACATGGTCGATATCGTTCTCGTCGAGCCAGCGCGCCGCGTAACGCCCTGCCGCTTCTTCATCGGGCAGCAATGCGGCCTTCAGCAGCTGGTCGAGTCCGCCAGTTGGCCATGACCAACCATAGTCCGGAAACCGACGGCCGATACGGCGCATGGCATTGGCCATCAGTCGGCGCTCGCCTTTTTCGCTGCTCGCCTTTGCATGGCCAGCCTTACGACTTCGACATAACCGCGGTCGCGCACGGGGTCGCGTCCATAGGACATGCTGTCGGGCCGGATGCGGCGCAAGGTCAGGACATCGTCGAGCATGGCAAGCGCAAAGCCCGCCTCGCGGGCACGGGCGATCCAGTCGACCATGTCGCCGCGACCGCCTTGCGGGTCGATGATCGGACCGACGGCCTCGGCTACCTCCCGGCGGATCATCATCGTCGTGCGCGACCAGCCCGCCACCGCCACGTCCTGTTGCACATCGGGCTTGTCATCGCGAAACGTCCGCCAGTGGGCAAAGACTCCTGCCGTCGCGGGAAACCGCTCGAAATGCTCCAGCTGCCTTTCGATCTTGGTCGGCAGCCACAGATCGTCCGCATCGAGCGTGGCGACGAAGGGCGTCGCCAGCGCGGCGATGCCCCTGGTGGTGGCGCTGCCTGGTCCGGCATTGTCCTGGCGCAACACCTGCACCGGCATGCCCAGCGCATTGACCACCGCGACCGTATCGTCGGTCGAGCCGTCATCGACGACGATTATGGCGTCGGGCTGGACCGTCTGGGCCGCGACCGATCGCAGCGTCTCGGCGATGGTGGCGGTCGCGTTGAAGGCCGGAATGACGACGCCGTAGCTGGCCATCACAGGAAACGCCAATTCGCAAGTTCCTTGAAATCGAAGATGCCGTCGACAGGGTGCAAGGAGCGGTCGGCCTCGCGCCGTTTCATCGACTTGTAGACGGCGCGCATGAATTCGCGAAAAGGAACATCGGCCTGCCTGGTCATGTTGCCGGGATGGCGCCGGTAATAGAGCGCAACAGTGTCGGGCATCGTGAATTTCGGCCCGCTTTCGAAAGTGCGCAGCAGATAGTCGGTGTCCTCGGCCTGGTGGAAATCCTCGTCGAAGCTGCCGATGCGTTCGACCAACCGCCGGACGAAGATAGCGGGCGACAGGTGAATGCCGCGAACCGTCACCGAGTGGCTGTCGGCTGTCGGCTCCAGCGTATCGTCATCTATGTCGTCGACCAGCGTCATGCGCGAATAGGTGAGCTCGAGGATGGGGTCTGCGTCGAAACAGGCCAGATCCGGCTTGAAGCGGCCCGGCGGGGAAATGTCGTCGGAATCGAGAAACGATACCAGCCCGGTCTGCGGCAGCAATTGCCGCAAGCCCGCGTTGCGTGCCCGCGTCACCCCGGCATTCTGCTGCTGGAAAAGGCGAATGCACGGCGCCTCCGCGATCAGCGAGCGCACGACCGCCACCGAACTGTCGGTCGAACCGTCATCGATAACGATGATGTCGAGATCGGCGGCATCGCGCTGCCTCAGCAGCGAGCGCAGCGCCGAGCCGACATGGCGTTCGCGGTTGTAGACCGGCATGATCACGCTCAGCTTCACGCACGCATTCCAGGCTGTGATCTGTTCATTCTTTCACCACTCTGCCGGGCGCTTGATCTCGAAAAGCCCCTCGACCGGGCGCCGCGACGGATCGGCCTTGCGCCGCCGCAAGGATTTCTGAATTACACGTAGATATTCGCGCACCGCCACATCCCTTTGCTTGGTCAAATTGCCGGGGTGGCGCCGGTAGTATACCGCGACGGTGTCGGGAAAAATGTGCTTTGGGCTGGTTTCGAAAATGCGCAGCAGATAGTCGGCGTCTTCGCCCTGCCGGAACTCCTCGTCGAAAGCACCGGTACGGTCGATGAGTGCCCTGCGGAATATCCCGGCACTAAGGCTGACGCCGCGCACGGTACGACCTGCGCCGCCCGGCGCCGGCTGCAGGGCTTCGTCATCCATGAGATCGACGCGCGTCATCAGCGAGTAGGTCAGCTCGAGCGCAGGGTCGGCCGCGAACAGGGGTAGGCCAGCCTTGAATCGTCCAGCCGGCGAGACGTCGTCCGAATCCAGGAACGACACCAGTTCGGTTTGCGGCAGCAACTGCTTCAGCCCTGTGTTGCGCGCGTTGGCCACGCCCTGGTTGGCCTGCTGGAACAGGCGGATGCGCGACGCTTCCCGCATGATGGCGCGGACTGCTTCAACGGAGCTGTCCGTCGAGCCGTCGTCGACAACGATGATATCGAGATCGGCATCGTCGCGTTGCCTGAGCAGGGACCGCAACGTCGAAACGACATAGATCTCCCGATTGTACACCGGCACAATGATGCTCAACTTCATGCAGCGCCCCGAAGGACGAAATCCGCAATCGTGCCGGCGATCTCGCGCGGCTCGGTCCCCAGCGACAGCCGGTAGCATGGCAGGTCGCGGGTAAGCTCGCTGAAAAAGCGAAAGCCCGCTTCCCGTTCGCCCGGCATCTGCACGATGCCGGACGGCGCCAGGGCAATCATGGCATCCTTGCGCGATATGGGCATGACCGAGCTTCTCGCACCTCCCCTGATATGGGGCACTATCAAAGCAATAATGTCCAGACTTGCAGGAGTTGGTCGAGGCGCGATCTCGTCGATGTGAAAGGCATGCTTGCCTTGCCAGTTCAGCGGTTGGTACGACTCTAGCCGCTCCTCCAGCTTCAGCCGCCTGAAGCCCTCCGGATCCTGCTTGAGCGTGGCAAACAGCGGATAGGCCGTCACCCCCTCGGTCCGGTCGATCAGCACATAGTCGTCGCCGACGCTATCGAGCCCATTGAGCAGGCCGGCGACGACCGTTCCCGATTTGCCGGCTCCGCCAGAGCCCGCCAGCAGCACGCCCTTGCCATCGATGCCCAGCGTGCCGGCATGGGTAAGCCGCATGCCGCGCGCCGCATATTCCCAATGCAGGAAGGCGCGCAGCGGCGCCCCTTGTTCCCATGGCGGAAAGGCCTTGGCCGACATCATCAGCTGCGCCCCGACATGGCGTTGCGGATCATGGAACTGCCAGAAGTCGAGGTCATGATAGTAGCTGCCGCGCAATCCGGCCTCTTCCAGCCGGTTGGCAAAGGCATGATGGTTGTAATCGCCTCGGCCCCAGGTGCCCGGGGCGGGGACGCCATCGATGCCCGGGTGGACGACGAAAATGCGGCAGCCGTCAGATGCAGACGGATTGCCCGGAGCCGGTATGAAGGCATGGCCGATGGTATCTGCCAGCGTGCCATGGTCGAGATGGACACTCAGGTCCAGCCCCGGCAACCGGACGCTGGCGGCAACGGGATAGAAGGCGGCGGCGCTTTCCGCGGCCGCCAGCACATGGCGGGCATAATCCGGCAGGGTTTGCAGCGTGATCAAAGGCATGTGTTGGTTGTTCAGCGTCCAGAATTGCGCCGGGTCGCCTGATGCATGTCGCTCGGGGCGGCCCCGGTTTTGAGACGACGATATGCATAAAATCAAAGATCTAAGCGCGTCGCCTGAGTCCGTTCAAACGCGACGCGCTTTAGGGAAACGATTATGCCTGTTTCACCGCCGGCCAGCCGAGAGGTTCCTCGACCTCATGGATCGGGTCGACAATGATGAGATCGGCAAGGTCGTCATGGACCTCGACCTTGAGCGGCTCATTGCTGGCAGCAAGCGCGGCCGACAGCTCGCCTGAAAGCGGTTGCGCCGGTGTTTCGGCTGGCGCAAGCAACCCGAAATCGAGCAGTCGGGCAACGAAGCTTTCGAGGTCGGCCAGGCTTATTTTTGCGGCGCCCGCGGCAGCTCCGACCAGCGCTTCAGTGGCGACGCCGGACGACAAAGCCTGCCAGACCCGGCTGCCGGAATCGGAAAAGCCGAAATACTTACCGTTCGAAAGATCGAGAACGACGGCTTCGCCATCGAATGATTCGAAAACGATGTCCTTGCTTGCGACCGCGTAGACCCGCTGTTGCATCGCTCTGTCCCCCGTTCCATGCGCTCATGAAGGGATGCGCCGGTTTCACGGTCTGCCAGCCCTTCCTAAGTGCGTCTAAATCACTCGGCCTATGCTTGGCAAGACAAAGACCCGCACAACGCCTGCGTCGGCGACCGTTGCGGCGAAGTCGACCGGCTCAAGCCTCGATTTCGAGCGCCGACAACGGTTTCGAGCAGCAGGCAAGGATGAAACCGTCATCGATCTCGTGGTCGAGGATGCCGCCATTGTGGCTCATCTCGACTTCGCCGGAGACCTTCTTCACCTTGCAGGTGCCGCACAGGCCGAACTCGCAGGCGGCGGGAATCCGCACGCCCGAGCTGCGCGCGGTCTGCAGCACGGTCTGGCCGGCGACGCATTCGGCATCGACCTCCGAAAGCGAGAAGCGGATCGGCGTCACGGCTTCGACAGGTGCAGCGATGCCGTCCTCGACCGGGGAGGCAATCGGCGCCGGAATTTCCTCCACCACAGGCGCGGCAAAGCTCTCCTGATGGTATTTCGTCATGTCGAAGCCGGCGGCATCCAGCATGCCGCGCACGGCGCGCATGAACGGATCGGGGCCGCAGCAGAAGATTTCGCGCTCGCGGAAATCCGGAGCCAGCAAGGGCAGCCGGATCGCGTCGATGCGCCCCATATGACCGTACCAGCCCTCGCGGCTGGAACGTTCCTCGATCATGAAGCCGAGCGACAGGCCGGGCATATGGCCGCCGAGCAGTTCGAGTTCCTTGCGGAAGATGATCTCTTCGGCACGCCGCGCGCAGTTGACGAAACCGACATCGGTCCATGGCGCGCAGTCGTTCAGCCAGCGCAGCATCGACATCATCGGCGTCACGCCGGAGCCAGCCGAAATGAACAGGTATTTGGCCGCCGGGTGGCTGTGCAACGAGAAGTCGCCCGCCGGTCCATAGGCCTTGACGTGCGAACCGGGTGCCAGATGGTCGAACATCCAGCGCGTGCCGATGCTGCCGGCCTGCGCCTTGATCGTCACCGCGATCGAAAACGGCCGCGATGGCGACGACGACAGCGTGTAGGTGCGCATCAGCGGCCCGTCCGGTGTCGGCAGTTCCAGCGTCAGGAACTGGCCCGGCTTGTAGCGGAACCAGGTCTGGTTGTCGGAGCGGAAGGTGAAGGTCTTGACGTCGGGCGCCTCGTCGCTGACGCCGATCACTTCCAGCACCTGCAGCCTATCGTTCCACGGCGCCATCTGGTCGAGATGGCGATAGAGCCCAAGATCCGTCATCGCATTCATCCTCTGGTCCCTCTTCGCCTGCTCCAGCTCACGCGACGCTGCGCAGCGCCGGCCGGCCGCCTTCGGCAAGGCGCGGGCCGATGAAGGCCGCGTACCATTCGACGAACTGGATCACGCCGCCCTCATGCAGCTCCGAATAGGGGCCGGGCTCATAGGCCGGCGACAGGATGCCGAAGGCGTTTTCCTCGACGATGCGGCGGTCCTGGTCGTTGGTCTCGGTCCAGACGTGGGTGAGCTCTTCAAGGTTGTAGTCGACGCCCTCGACCGCATCCTTGTGCACCAGCCACTTGGTCGTCACCGCGGTTTGCGTGGCGCTGATCGGCAGCACCCGGAAGGTGACCGCATGGTCGATCAGGATGTGGTTCCAGGTCGTCGGATAGTGGTAGTGCATCAAGGTGCCGATGCGGTCGGCGGCAACAGTGTCGGAGAGGTTCTTCGTCACCGCGCACCTGCCCGTCATCGTATAGCTGACGGCATCGCGCAGCAGCGGCGCGCGGGTGGCGCGGTACTGTCCGGCCGGATCGATGCGGAACTTGCTCGGCAGGCCCGCCGCCTCGCATTTCGCCCAGTGCGCCAGCATCTCCGGATCGCTGTCGGCGCCCTGCACGCCGGTCACCGTCGGCGCTTCGGGGAATGTCTTGCACAGCTCTGGATGATTGCCGGCGCAGTGATAGCATTCGCGGTTGTTTTCCCAGACCAGCTTCCAGTTGCCCTTCTCGATGATGGTGCTCTCGAAGGCGACCTTGGCTTCATTCAGCCCGTGCGGCTTGAGGTAGGGCTCTATCATGGCGCGCATCGGCGCAAAGTCGGCAGGTTCTTTTGCCAGGCAGATGAAGATATAGCCGCCGACGCTCTCGCAGGCGACGGGCTTCAGGCCGAACTGGCTCTTGTCGAAACCGTCGGCCATCTGGCGGGCAAACAGCAGCCGGCCGTCAAGCTCGTAGGTCCACTGGTGATAGGGGCAGACAAGCTTTGCCGCCATGCCCTTCTCAGTGTTGCAGACACGGCTGCCGCGATGGCGGCAGGAATTGTGAAAGGCGTTGATGTTGCCCTTCTGGTCGCGGACCAGCACCACCGGATAATCGCCGATCTGCACGGTGATATAGCTGCCGGGCTTCGGCAGTTCGCAATCATGGCCGATGAACAGCCAGTCGCGATACCAGATAAGCTCCATGTCGAGCTTGAAATAGTCCGGGTCGGTGTAGAAGGGCTGTTCCAGCGAAAAGCCTTGCTTGCGGCCGTTCAGGAGCCTCAGCATGTCGTTGCGCGTATCCATAGTTCTGTCCTCGTGGTTTAAGGACTGAACTTGGTGGTGATGGAGGAAGGATCGGACGCAGGCCGGCGCGGCGCCGGACATGCACTATCCACCTCTTGACCGCCCACCGCGATCAGTCGAGTCTATGCATCTCGGGCTGGTTTCCGGGCTCTGGAGTTGTCCTTGCGGACCATCGCGACACCTTCCCAGGCTCTTGCCCAGTGGTCTCCCGTTGCGACTTCAACTCCACCACCGTTGCGGGGGCAGCGCCGGATTCTGACCGGCTTCCCAATTCTCCGCTGCGTCGTCACGAAGCGGCACCTGAGATGCGTTCATCTAATCACGGCAGCGATCGCGACGTCGGCATGAAAGCGACATCGTATCCATGCGGCGCGACACGCGCGGCATTCGCCCCCCGCCGCCGGTCAAAGAGCTGAGACGTTTCTTGCGACGCCATCATCGCCGTTTCGAATCGCTGCGGATCCAGTTCGATCGGGGGCAAAAAGGGCTCAACGGTATCGAAAAGTTACTATTAGCAATCTCTAATCGAACCGAACGGTTCGTTTCTGTTGACAATGCGTGCAGGACGGTGTGAACGACGGCCCGGAAACCGACACCGGAGCGAACCACTCGGTTCGACATAAGCAACTGAAAACAATGCGATAAATGACCATAGAGGAACTTCCTAGCACAATTTCAAGGTGCAGGACCGTGGTCCACACGGAACAACTTCGTGATTGGAAACCAGCCTATGGCTTTCCCACATCGGGGCTGTCCGAACGACGCGAATTCCTCCCAAGACACGCCGCTAGACGGACAGACAAACTGGAGTACTAAAAATGAAAAAGATCATCCTCACTGCCGCAGCCGTTTTGGCGATCACCGGCAGCGCCTTCGCCGGTAGCGACAATTACGGTTCCAATGGTGCGAACCAGCCAGCCGTCTCGGTCGACAGCTCGTATACGGCTTCCATTCAGAAGCCGGCGCACGCTGACAAGCAGCCTGTCGTTCAGGGCGCCGACCGCGACCTCTACGGCAATCGCTGATCCCGACCAAAGAAGGGCGGCTAACCCGTCGCTCTCGGGATCCCAAAAAATTCAGGAGTATTTGAAATGAAAAAGATCATCCTTGCTGCCGCCGCCGTTTTGGCCATCTCCGGCAGCGCTTTCGCCGGCAGCGACAACTACGGTTCGAACGGCGCCAACCAGCCTGCGATTACGTCGACCGATAGTGGCCATACGGCTTCGGTTGAGAAGTCGACTCCAGCCGAGCAGGCGCCTGCCCACGGTGCCGACCGTAACCTTTTCGGCCGCTAAAAGCCGGTTTCCAGCACGTGGCGGGCTTATCCGCTGCAGCTGGCAGCATCAGAAAAATTCAGGAGACTAAAATGAAGAAGATCGTTCTCGCCACCGCAGCCGTTCTGGCTGTTTCGAGCGCTGCCTTTGCCGGCAGCGACAATTATGGCTCCAATGGCGCCAACCAGCCGGCCGCTGCCGTCGACACCACCCGCACTTCGTCGACCGGCACCAACTCGGCGGTCTACAAGCTGCTGAACTCGTCGGACGACCAACAGAAGTTCGTTCCTCAGAGCAGCGACAGGGATCGGTTCGGCAACAACTAACAGCCGAAGCTTAAAAAAGAGTGGCGGGCCTGGCCCGCCGCTCTTTTTTTATGCCTGTACGACGCAGCTATCTCAAGCCGCCTTCACTTCCACCGGCTTGAGCGAGAAGGAGTGCCCATCGGCGTCGAAGATGTGCAGGTCCCCGGCATCCGCGGTCAGTCGCAGCTTTGCCCCGCGCTTGACCTCGACATTGCCGGGCAGCTTGGTCACCAACGGCAGGTCAGCGCGGCCGATATCGACATAGACAAGCTGCACCTCGCCGAGTTGCTCGACATAGTCCACCACGCCCTCGAAAAGATATTCCGCGCCGGTGGCGGCCGACAGATCCTCCGGCCGCACGCCGAAGCTGACTGCCGCACCCTTTGCTGACGCCGGCGTTGCGATCGGCACCGTTGCCTTGCGGCCGCCGACATGGCTGACGATTGTCGGGTTGCCCGTCCTGTCGATTGTCGCCGGCAGGATGTTCATGGCCGGCGAGCCGATGAACTGGGCAACGAACAGATTGCCGGGCTTCTTGTAGAGGTCCATCGGCGTGCCGACCTGCTCGATATGGCCATCCTTCAGCACGACGATGCGGTCGGCGAGCGTCATCGCTTCGACCTGATCGTGGGTGACGTAGATCATGGTCGTGGCAGGCATCGATTCCTTGAGCTTGGCGATCTCGATGCGGGTCGCGACGCGCAGCGCCGCGTCGAGATTCGACAGCGGCTCGTCGAACAGGAACACTTTCGGATTGCGCACGATGGCGCGACCGATGGCGACACGCTGGCGCTGGCCGCCCGACATCGCCTTGGGCAGGCGGTCGAGATATTTGGTCAGCTGCAGGATTTCGGCGGCCTGCCGCACCCGCTTGTCGATCTCGGCCTTGCTTTCCTTGCCGATCTTCATCGAGAAGGCCATGTTGTCGTAGACGGTCATGTGCGGATAGAGCGCATAGGACTGGAACACCATGGCAATGCCGCGCTTGGAAGGCGGCACGTCGTTCACCACCTCGCCGGCGATCTGCAGCTCGCCGGAGGTGATCTCCTCAAGCCCGGCGATGGACCGCAGCAAGGTCGACTTGCCGCAACCCGACGGGCCGACGAAGACGATGAACTCGCCCGACTTTATGTCGAGGTCGATGCCGTGGAGAATGTGCAGATTGCCGTATGATTTCTTCACCTGTCTCAGCGTGACATCGGCCATAATTTCCTCCCAGTGATTTCCCTAGAGAACCTGGATTTCCTCAAAAAATCCAGTTTCGTCAAAAACTCAGTCGATGCGCCCGAACCAGGCGCCGTAGCCGCCGAGGCGGATGGAACCTGTGCCGGATTGTCCCGAAAAACCGTGCCCGGCCAATGGCAGCAGCGCCTGACCACCGAGATCGACCTCGGCCGGCTTGCTGGCCAGATTGAAGACGCAGACGATCTGCTCATTGCCCTCACGGCGGGTGAAGGCGACGGTGTCGCCCTCGCTTTCGATGAACTCGATGTCGCCTTTGGCCAGGGCCGGATGCTGGCGGCGGAAACCGAGAAAGCGCCGGTAGTGCTCGAGCAGCGAGGCCGCGTCGCCCTGCTGAACATTGACCGCTTGCGACAAGTGCTTGCCCGGCACCGGCAGCCAGGGCTTGGCCGTCGAAAAGCCGGCATTGCTGGCGGTTGCATCCCACACCATCGGCGTGCGGCAGCCGTCGCGGCCCTTGAATTCGGGCCAGAAGCGAATGCCGTAGGGGTCCTGCAGATCCTCGAACTGCAACTCGGCTTCGCCAAGCCCAAGCTCCTCTCCCTGATAGAGGCAGACCGAACCGCGCAGCGACATCAGCAGCGCCGAGATAACCTTCAGATAGGCGGCCGGGTCGGCCTCGTCGGCGGCCCAGCGCGAGGCCGGACGCATCACGTCGTGGTTGGAAAAGGCCCAGCACGACCAGCCGTCGCTGGCGACCTTGCCGAAGGCTTCCAGCACCTGGCGCACCTTGGCGGCGCTGATCTTTTCCGGCGCCAGGAAATCGAAGGAATAGCACATGTGGACGCGTTTGCCGCCGGCGGTGTAGGCGGCGACCACTTCCAGCCCACGCTGCGAATCGCCGACTTCGCCGACCGCGGCGGCCGCCGGATATTCGTCGAGCAGCGCCCGGAACCGTTCGAGGAAGGCAAGGTTTTCCGGCCGGCTCTTGTCGTAGATATGGTCCTGGTAGTTGTAGGGATTGACCGCAGGTGCTGTCTGGTCGTTGCGCTCTTCGGGCGGCAGCGGCGGATTGTTCTCCAGCCCCTGGCTGTGGAAGTAGAAATTGATGGTGTCGAGGCGGAAGCCGTCGACGCCGCGCTCCAGCCAGAAGCGGGTGACGTCGAGCAGCGCGTCCTGGACTTCCAGATTGTGGAAGTTGAGGTCCGGCTGCTCGGACAGGAAATTATGCAGATAATATTGCTGGCGGCTGGTGTCCCACTGCCAGGCCGAGCCGCCGAAGATCGACAGCCAGTTGTTGGGCGGCGTGCCGTCCGGCCTGGCGTCGGCCCAGACATACCAGTCGGCCTTGGGATTGCTACGGCTGGCGCGGCTCTCCTTGAACCATGGATGGTTGTCGGCGGTGTGCGACAGCACCTCGTCGATCATCACCTTGAGGCCGAGGTGATGGGCTTCCGCAACCAGCGCGTCGAAATCGGCGAGCGTCCCGAACATCGGGTCGACGTCGCAATAGTCCGAGACGTCGTAGCCGAAATCCTTCATCGGCGACTTGAAGAAGGGCGAAATCCAGATGGCGTCGACGCCGAGCGAGGCGATGTAGGGCAGCCTGCGGATGATGCCCTTGAGGTCGCCGATGCCGTCGCCATTGGAGTCCTGATAGGAGCGCGGATAGATCTGGTAGATCACCGCGCCCCGCCACCAGTCGCGATCGACGGCGAGATCGGGCTTCGAGGTCGCCTTCAAAGCGGCTTGCATAAGTCTCAACCTCCTTTGACCGAGCCGGCCAGCAGCCCGCGGACGAAATAGCGCTGCAGCGAGAAGAACACGATCAGCGGCACGATAATGGTGACGAAGGCCGATGTCGTCAGGATTTCCCAGTCGCCGCCGCGCGAGCCGAGCAGTGCGTTGAGCTTCGCGGTCAGCACGATCTGATCCCCTTCGGTACCGAGGAAAACCATTGCCACCAATAAGTCGTTCCACACCCACAGGAACTGGAAGATCGCAAAGGACGCCAGCACCGGGAAGGACAGCGGCAGCACGATCTTGACGAAGATTTCGAAATCGCTGGCGCCGTCGATGCGCGCCGATTCCATGATCTCGCGCGGCAGGCCGGCAATATAGCTGCGCAGGAGATAGATGGCGAAGGGCAGGCCGAAGCCGGTATGCGCCAGCCAGATGCCGAGATAGGTTTTCGACGGCACACCGAAGAAGATGCCGACGCCGTTGTAGATTTTCAAAAGCGGGATCAAGGACATCTGCAGCGGCACGACCAGCAGGCCGATGATTGTGGCGATCAGCAAGGCGCGGCCGGGAAAACGCATCCACGCCAATGCATAGGCGGCGAAGGCGGCGATCAGGATCGGGATGACCGTCGCGGGGATGGTGACGGTCAGCGAGTTTATGAACGAGCGGCCGATGCCCTCCGAAAACAGCACGGTCTGGTAATTGTCGGTGGTGAATTTCGGCGGCGCCGACGAGGCGTAATAGACGCGCTGGCCACGGTCGCCTTCGAAAGCCTTGGGCGAACTCATGACGAACGTGCCGTCGGCATTGAGCTGCAAGGTCACGCCGTCGCCGAGATCGGCAGTGGTGCCGGCCGGATATTGCGTCGGCGCCGCCGATTTGACGCCGAAGGCGCTGATGTCGCGCGCAGCACCGTCGCCGAAGATATTGCCGGCAAGCACGAACTTGCCGTCCTTCTCGACCTGCGCCGAGGCCGGCGGCAGGCGGCCGGCTTCGGTCTGGCTGGAGCTGGAGAACGAGTTCCACCAGCCCGAGGCGATGATCTGGTCCTTGTCGCGCAGCGACGAGACCAGGATGCCGAGCGTCGGCACGGTCCAGATGGCGACGAAGACGAGCACGGCGATGTGGACGCCGAAGCGGCTGGCAAAGGACTTTCCGGTCGCGACGGCCATCTCAATGTCCTCCCGTCTCTTTGTTCGCCTGGCGGATGTTCCAGACCATGATCGGGATGACCGCGATCATGATGATGATGGCGATGGTGGCGCCGCGGCCGAAATCGCCGCCGCCGCGGAACATCCAGTCGAACATCAGATTGGCCAGCACCTGGCTGTTCCACTGGCCATTGGTCATGGTCAGCACGATGTCGAACACTTTCAGCACCAGGATGGTGATCGTCGTCCAGACCACGGCGATGGTGCCCCAGATCTGCGGCACCATGATCTTCCAGAAGATCTGGAACGGATTGGCGCCGTCGATGACCGCGGCTTCAAGCGTCTCTTCGGGGATGCCGCGCAACGCCGAAGACAGGATGACCATGGCAAAGCCGGTCTGGATCCAGATCAGGATGATCATCAGGAAGAAATTGTTCCAGAACGGCAGCGATATCCAGACCTGCGGCTGACCGCCGAAATACTGGATGATGGCGTTGAGCAGACCGATCTGCGTCTGGCCCTCGCCGCGATATTCGTAGATGAATTTCCAGATCACGCTGGCGCCGACGAAGGAGATCGCCAGCGGCAGGAAAATCAGGCTCTTGGCGATCGTGCCCCACCAGATCTTGTCAGTGAGCACGGCGATTATCAGCCCTAGAAAGGTGCAGGCGGCGGGCACCACCGCGAGCCAGATGATGTTATTCAGGATCGAGTTGCGGAACTCGCGGTCGCCGAACGCCCATTCATAGTTGGCGAAGCCGACAAAATGCTGGCCGCCGCGGTCGAGGAAGGACAGCCAGAGCGTCGCCACCACCGGATAGATCAGGTAGACGGTGAGGATGATCATCGCCGGGCCGACGAACAGCCACGGACGGACCAGTCCTTGCCGGCGCAGATTGTCGATGGCCGCAGCCCCGGCCACGCCGCGCGACGGGAATATCAGGTCGACCAGCTTGTTGGCGCCCCAGAAATAGGCGACGCAGCCGCCGACGCCGATGATGATGACAAAAATGGCCGATAAGATCTGAGCAGCCATGGGTCCCTCTTCCCTGCGCATGATCGGCCGGGCCTTGAACAGCCCTGGCGATGTGGCTCTGCGCCGATTTAAGTTATTCTGAAACGAACGAACGCAAATCGGTCCGGCGTAAGGCGCCGGTCGGATCCGGGCCATAGCGGCCCGGATCCAGTCTGTGGAGGAAGTCCTGAATTTGCCGCCAAAGCGGCTGAACACTTGGCAGTGGTTACTTGCCAGCTGACTGCTTGCCAGCTGACTACTTGATAGCGTCCCAGCTCTTCTGGATGTCGGTGGCGACATCCTGCGCCGACTTGCCGCCGACCAGATCGATCATGCCGGTCCAGAAGGCGCCGGCGCCGATCTTGCCCGGCATCAGGTCCGAACCGTCGAAGCGGAAGGTCGAGGCATTGGCGAGGATATCGCCCTGCTTCTTCAGCGCGTCGCTGGCATAGGCATCCTTGTTGACCGACTTGAGCGGCGTGACGAAGCCGCCCTGGGCCATCCAGATTTCATGTGCCAGCGGCATTTTCAGGAATTCGATGAACGCGCGTGCACCCTTCGAATCCTTGGTGATCATGGCCAGCGTGCCGGCGCCGAGCACAGGCGTGCCCAGCTCGGGCTTGGATGCATAGGGCGGGAAGTAAAAGAAGTCGGCGTCCTGTCCAACCTTTGTGCCTTCCGGGAAGAAGGTCGGGATGAACGATGCCTGATGGTGCAGGTAGCATTTCGGCGGCACCGAGAAGAGGCCCTTCGGGCTGTCGCGGAAGTCGGTCGCGGCAACCGCCTTGGCCCCACCGTCGACCATCTTGTCGTCGGTCGCGATCTTGCCGAAAATGTCGATGGCGTTGACCACCGCCGGATCGTTGAACGGGATCTCGTTCTTTACCCACTTGTCATACACGTCGGGCGCCTGGGTGCGCAGCATGATGTCTTCGACCCAGTCGGTCGCCGGCCAGCCGGTAGCGCCGCCTGAGCCGAGGCCGATGCACCACGGCGTGCCGCCGTCGGCGATGATCTTCTTCTCGAGGTCGGCGAGCTCTTCCTGGGTCTTGGGAACCTTGTAGCCGGCTTCCTCGAAATTGTCGGGCGAATACCAGACCAGCGATTTCACGTCGGCCTTGTAGGGGAAGGCGAAGAAGCCCGGCTTGCCGTCCTTGTCCTTGAAGGTGCCGAGATCGACCCATGACTGGCCGGCGCCGTAATTGTCCTTGATCCATTTGGCGGTGTCGTCGCCCAGCGGCGTCAAAAGGCCCTTGGACGCCAGATCCTGGATCAGGCCCGGCTGCGGCAGTACGGCGATATTGGGCGGGCTGCCGGCCTGGGTATCGATGACGATCTGCTGTTCGTAATTTTCCGACGAGGAGTATTTGATCTCGGCGCCGGTGGCTTCCTGAAAATATTCGAGAACAGTGCGGATGAGGCCTTCGTCCTCGCCGCGCCAGGGCCCGAAGATGGTCAGCGTCTCGCCCTTGAGATCGACCTTCTTCAGCTCTTCGTAATTGGCCCAGTTGAAGCGCTTGTCTTCCCCGGGCTTGAACTTCAGTTCGGCTTGCGCCGGCAGGGACAAGGCGAGCGTGGCAAACGCTGCGCCAAGCAGAAGCATCTTCTTCATCGGTATTCCTCCCAGTGTGGACACATACACCCGGACGGAACCTCCATTCCGCCCGCCGACGCTGCAGGACTGTGACTCGTTCAGAAAGGAACCGCACCCTTTCGAAGAGTCTTCCAAAGCGCTTTGGTCTTTTTGATCTCGCCATTGAATCGGCTGGGAGTCAAGAGGGCGGTGGGCTAATCGATTTAATTCCGAGCTGGAGTGACTTGGTAAAGTGCACTGCAGCATAGTTTTACGGCGGTGCAGCAGCGTATTAAGCTTCAAACTGGCCGGACCAGTGCGTATGGTCGACCAGCTTGGCCGCGCCCGTTGTGGCGCCGCGTGGCTTCCAAATTAAAAGCGCTTTGAGGCTTGGAGGCCTCCCAGTGAACCTGAAGCAGCTCTCTCATATGCTAGCCCTGTCGCAGACAACGGTAAGCCGTGCGCTCAACGGCTATCCGGAGGTCAACGAGGAAACCCGCCGGCGCGTGGTGGATGCCGCCAAGCGCCACGGCTACCGGCCCAACCCGAGCGCGCGCCGGCTGGCGACCGGCAAGACGGGCATGATCGGCTATGTGCTGCCGACGGGCGCCTCCGTCGACATCGACCCGCATTTCGTCGAGTTCCTGTCGGGTCTCGGCGACTATGCCCGCTCGCACGAGCTCGACCTGGTGCTGTCGCCGGCCGATGCCGACGACCAGGAAACCACCTATCGCCGCATCGTCGCCAACCGCCAGGTCGACGCCGTCTACATCTCCTCGCCGCGCCCGGCCGACCGGCGGGTGGCGCTGGTCAACACGCTCGGCATTCCCTTCATCGTCCATGGCCGCAGCGAAGGCTCCGATTTCGACTACCCCTTCACCGACATCGACAATGAGGGCGGCTTCCACGACGCCGCCCGGCTGCTGGTTCAGCTCGGCCACCGGCGGCTGGCGCTGATCAATGGCGACGACCGCGAGACCTTCGCCATCCACCGCGAGCGCGGCATGCGCAGGGCGCTGGCCGCGAGCGGCCTGACGCTCGGCGAGCGCCATGTCTGTTCACTCACCATGACCGAGGAGAACGGCTACCGCGCCGCCAGGCGCCTGCTCGAACAGAGCGAGCGACCGACGGCGATCGCCTGCTCCAGCCTGATCATGTCGCTCGGCGTCGTGCGCGCGGTGCGCGACCTTGGCCTGACCATTCCCGGCGACCTGTCGTTGATTGCCCATGACGACGTCTTTCCATGGCTGAAGCCGGAGAATTTTTCCGTGCCGCTGTCGACGACGCGCTCGTCGATCCGCCTCGCCGGCGCCCGCATCGCCGAACGCCTGGCAGCGCGCATTTCCGGCTTGGAAGAAGGGGCGCGAGGCGAGGTCTGGCCAGTCGATCTGGTGGTGAGGGGTTCGGTCGCAGGCGCCCCCGTCTAGGGATTAATCCATCGCTCCGCTGGGCAAGTTCACCCTTGTGGATGTTGCCCGCAGATAGATTGACTTTGTTGGGACAACGGTCTGCCTGGACCTGTCCTTGATTTGGCTTCGAGTGGGTGGCAACCAGTAAGCCAGAGCCATCAACCAGTCCTCAGGGTGCGCCACTTGCCCATATTCCCGTTCTCCGAAACGGATCCAATCCGGCATCCTGGCCCACCGCCGAAAACGTCGGAGGTGGTCATAATTGGTGGCGGCATCATCGGCGTGACGACGGCGCTTTTCCTGGCGCAGCGGAACATTGCGGTGACGCTGCTGGAAAAAGGACGCGTTGCGGCCGAACAGTCGTCGCGCAATTGGGGCTGGATCCGAAAGCAGGGGCGAGACGCGGATGAACTGCCTGTCGTCATCGAGGCTATTCGCCTGTGGCGGCAGTTGGCCGAGGAGTGCGGCGAAGACATCGGGCTGACCCAGACGGGCGTGACCTACCTGGCGAACTCGGACAAGGACATGGCCGGCTTCGAAGCGTTCATGAAGATCGCAGCGATCCATGCGCTCGACACGCGCCTGCTGGACGCAGATGAAACCGCGAAGCTCATCAAAGGCATGTCACGCAAATTCAAGGGCGCGATGACGACGCCCTCCGACATGCGGGCGGAGCCTTGGTTGGCCGTGCCGGCGCTTGCCCGGCTTGCCGTGCGAAAAGGCGTCAAAATTGTCGAGAATTGTGCGGCGCGAGCCCTCGAAATCTCGGCCGGCAAGGTCAAGGGCGTGTGGACCGAGGCGGGGTATGTCGAGGCCTCCAGCGTGCTGGTCGCGGGCGGCGCCTGGTCATCCCTGTTCCTGAGAAGACACGGCGTCTCCATCCCCCAGCTCAGCGTCAGGGTAACCGTGGCCGCAACGGAGCCCATGCCTGAGGTCTATGCAGGTGCGGCAGCCGACGAACACATCGCGTTCCGGCGCAGGCAGGATGGCGGATATACGCTCGCCGCGGGCGGCAGCCATTTGCTTTATTTGGGGCCCGACGCATTCCGGCACGCCACCAAATACCTTCCCGCCCTCAGGGACAATCCGTTCGGGACGCGCTACTTTCCGTTCGCCCCGTCAGGCTACCCTGACGCCTGGTCGACGCCGCGCGATTGGGCGCCGGATTCCGTCAGTCCTTTCGAAAAAATGCGAGTGCTGAACCCGCCCCCTGAACGAGCCGGTCTGCGTTCGATAGAACGTAACTTCGGGTGTCTTTTTCCACAGTTCGAAGCAGTTCGCCTGAAGGCAGGCTGGGGCGGCATGATCGACGCCATGCCGGACGTCGTCCCTGTCGTGGATCGGGTTGAGGCAGTCGGCGGCCTTTTCGTCGCGACGGGAATGAGCGGTCACGGCTTCGGCATCGGGCCTGGTATAGGCCGCGTCGTTGCCGACATGATCCAAGGAAACCTGACCGGGCACGACCTCAGCCGCTTCCGGCTGTCGCGCTTCTGTGATGGCAGCCCTGTCCGGCTCGGTCCGGCGCTCTGAATTGGTGGCGCGAAATTCGCCCGGTTTACTTGTTCGCCGCCGCCTTCGTATCCAGCAGCCCATAACCGAAATCATTGTCCCGTCCCTTCGGGCCAAGGTCCCTGGCGGTGGCCGCCAGCGCCTTTTCGATGTCGTCGGCGGAGCGCTCGGGTGAAGCGTGGATCAAATTGGCGATAGCGCCGGACACGATCGCGGCAGCAAACGAGGTGCCGGTGACGACGTCAGAGCCGGCGCCGCTCGGCGCCACCATCTCGACGCCGGGCGCCGAGATGAAGACATAAGCGCCGCGATTGGCCTGCTGCATCAGCCCGTCCTTGGCGTCGGTGGCGGTGACCGCGATGACGCCGTCATAGGCGGCGGGGTAGCCATAGGGCGCTTTCGGCCCGTTGTTGCCGGCAGCAGCGACCAGGATGATGCCGAGCCCGCGCGCATTGCGGCAGGCGGTGGCGAGCAGATCGTTCTTGGGGCCGACGAAACTCATATTGATGATGCTGACATTCTGGTCCGCCGCCCAGTCGAGCGCCGACAGGATGACATCCATGGTCGACCTGCCGTCCTCGAAGGCGCGGGCGTGATAGATCCTGGCGCCGGGCGCCATGCCTTCGAGCGCGCCGACGCCGGCGATCAGCCCGTCGACCGAGGTACCGTGGTCACGCTTTTCGACCGGCACGTTGGGCATGGCGTCGAACTGGTCGGCAATGACGCCGGACAGCGCCGGATTGGTGTCGTCTATGCCGGTGTCGATGACGGCGATGCGCACGTTTTCGCCACTGGCTTGCTTGTTGTCGAGCTGAATGCGCTCGAAGGCATAGTTGACGATGCCGGCCGCCTGCTGCAGCGAATAGATATGGTTTGGCTCGCGCCGCAGGGTGCGGCCATCGGCGGCCAGCTGCGCCAGCACGGCGCCGACCGGGCGGCCGTCGGGAATGCCGAAGCGCACCAGTGTGGTGCCGAGCAGCCGCGACTGGCGCTGCGAGCGCACTTCAAGGCCGAAGGAGGCGGCGATCTGCTGGACGGCGCCGGCATCGCCGTCGACGGTCACCAGCACCTCGTCGGGCACGAACTCGCCGGCGATGGCACGGCGCGGCGCGGTCGCGACAAGATCGGTCGGCGAAACGATCGCCCCGCCGGCGGGTGGCCCGGCCTGCGTGTCGGCAGGCGGCGCTGACGGCCGTGGCGTCGGCACGGGCGCTTCGGGAACCGGTGGGTTGGGAAACAGGTCGACGATCAGGGCCGGAAGGGTAACTGCGCCTGGTTCGCCGCCGACGTTGGCCTCATTGCCGTCTTTCGGGCAGTCGGCAGCCGCCGCTCCGGCCGCGTCGGTGCAGTCGGCCCGGCCGGCATTGGGATCATTGGTCTGCGCCGACGCCGGCACGGCGACGATTGTCGTCGCCGCCACCAGGATCGCCGCAAATCGAATGACCGCCCTAGCTGCCATCAACCGGTTTCCTTCCCTCGATCACAGTCTCCGCGAACGGCTGGGCGGCAATAAGGCCGACGAGCCTGGTGTAGTCTGCTCCGGTCTTGACCGGGATGGCAATGCGGAAGACGCCCGAGGCGGTCGGCCCGCCGGCGATCTTCAGCGCGTTCTGGTCGAGGAAGGCGGCGATGTCGGACATCTTCGCATCCGGCTTGAACTTGACCAGCGCGAACGGCAGTTTCGTCAGCTCATCCTCGGCGCCGGCAACCTCGAAATCATGGCTCTTGCCGCCGGTCTGCACGTAGGACTGCACCACGACCAACGCCAGCAGCACCGCCGCTGCCGCCCAGCCGACCGTGGCCGGCATCGCCGTGAACCGGCCGAGTGCCTGCGCCAGCCAGGAACGGCCCGCGGGAGCGCGGACCGGGCCGGCTTGGGCGTCGAGCGCCCTGGCAAAGCGGCTGAGCGCATCGGCCGGTGGCCGGATCGCCTCGTTGGCGGCGGTGGCGCCGGAGAATTCCGCCTCAGCCTCGCCAAGCGCCGCCATCGCCGCCGGATCGCTCGCCAGCCATTCCTCGACGGCTTCGAGGTCCGAGCCTTCCAGCGAGCCGTTCAGGTAGAACGGCAGCAGCGTTTCCATTTCGTCGCGGCGTGACATTTTTCCAGCGGCGCTCATATCTTCAGGATTGCTCATGGCCACCCCCTGTCGTAACCGGCGGCCTTGAGGGCTTCGCCGAGTTTCTTGCGGGCGTAGAACATTCGGGTCTTGACAGTGGCGACCGGGATGCCGAGCACCTCGCCGATCTCCGTCACCGACTGTCCATGGTAATAGGCAAGGTCGACCACCGAGCGGTGTTCCTCCGGCAAGGCATCGACGAAGCGCCGCAAGGCGGCGCCCTTGTCTTCCTTCATGGTGGCGACTTCCGGCGTGTCGGCGCCATCGGGAACCTGCGCCGCATCGTCGTCATCGATCCAGTCTTCTTTTTTCTTGCGCAGCATCGACAGCGCCTTGAAGCGGGCGATGCCGAGCAGCCATGTCGAGACTTCCGAGCGCCCTTCGAAACCGGGCGCCTGGCGCCACAGCTCAAGAAAGACCTCGTTTGCGATATCGTCGGCCATCATTTCCGATCCCGTCTGGCGCACCACGAAGCGGTAGACCCGCGCGTGGTGACGCATGAACAGCAGCCGAACAGCGGCACGGTCGCCCTTCGCGACCCGGTCGACAAGCGCGCGATCAGTCTCGGTCGCTGCCGTCATGGCCGGTCGAGCCGCCTGGCTCCTGTCTGCTCTGTCGCCGATCGGTTCAAAAAGGTTCATCCTTCCGCCAAGGAATTTTGGCGAAGCTAACCGAAGAAGGTGAGTGTTGCCAGAGTGTCTCCCTTCTCCCCGTCACTATACGGGGAGAAGGTGGCGGCAGCCGGATGAGGGGCGGCACCGGCGTTGGGGTATTTATGTTTGATGTTGCGCTGCCCCTCACCCTTACCCTCTCCCCGTATAGTGACGGGGAGAGGGGGGTAGCGAACGGCGGCTCAGCGACGACCTCCGTCACCCCAAAAACGGCTTAGCCTTCATGGTCTCCGGCACCGGCACACCCAGCCGCTTCAGCACCGTCGGCGCCAGTTGCAGCTGATCAAGCAGCGTGTCCGCATCCGGCCCTTTGCCGGCTCCGAAATAATACAGCGCGAAATCCTGCATTTCATCGTCGCGGCCGCCATGATGGCCGCGGTCTGTCTGGCCGTGGTCGGCGGTTACGATCACCTCGTAACCGGCTTGCCGCCAGCCCGGCAGGAAGGCTGCCAGCATGCCGTCCATCGCATAGCAGGCATGGTCCATTTCGTGGCAGTCATGGCCGAAGCGATGACCCATCGAATCCAGCGTGCAGGTGTGCAGGATCCCGTAG
This sequence comes from Mesorhizobium sp. M1143, assembly GCF_040318435.1. Taxonomy (NCBI): domain Bacteria; kingdom Pseudomonadati; phylum Pseudomonadota; class Alphaproteobacteria; order Hyphomicrobiales; family Phyllobacteriaceae; genus Mesorhizobium; species Mesorhizobium sp. M1143. Next base: position 76,972 of record NZ_JAMYMJ010000021.1, read on the forward strand.
TCGATATCATGGCGCCGGGTCAGCATGGTCAGCGTCGCAAACAGGTCGACATCGCTCGGCGTCATCTGGTTGCGGGCATTATAGCCGGTCATGGTGTGGAAGCGGCCATGCGTGATGGGTCCGTTGGGCTCGTCGAACTCCATGTCCTCGATCAGGTCGAACGGATAGGAGCGGAAGAATTCGGACCAGTAGGAGTGCGTCACCGCGCCGGTCTTGCCGCCGGCCTTGCTGATTTCGGAGAAAATATCCGGCTTGTTGACGAGAAACCGGTTTTCGTTGGACAGGATGCCGTGCTCCTGCGGCGAAACGCCGGTGTGGATCGAGGCATAGCAGCAGGCCGAGGTCGACGGCAGCACCGAGCGCATCTTCCACACCTGCGCCTCGCCCGACTGCACCCAGCCCTCGAGATTGCCCATCAGCCGGCGCCAGTTCCGGTAGGGCACGCCGTCGAGAATGATGAGCAGCAGTTTGGTCTTGAGCGCCATGGGCGGCTCCGGAAAGCTTTTGCCGTTGAAGGAAGTTTTCGCGACAAAGGCCGCGAATTCCCTACTAATTCCCCGCGCTCGCCATGCGCCGTCCCTTGATCGCCTTTTCCAGCCAGCCGATCTCCATCTCGGGAACGGACGACAGCAGCAGGTCGGTATAGGCGTCGAAGGGCGGCGTCAGCACCTTGCTCTTGGCGCCATAGCGCACCACCTCGCCGCGGTACATCACCGCGATCGAATCGGCGATCGACTTCACCGTCGCCAGATCGTGAGTGATGAAGAGGTAGGCGACCTTCTCGTGCTGCTGCAGGTTGAGCAGCAGCTTGAGAATGCCGTTGGCCACCAGCGGGTCGAGCGCCGATGTCACCTCGTCGCAGATGATCAGCTTGGGCTTGGCGGCGAGCGAGCGGGCGATACAGACGCGCTGTTTCTGGCCTCCGGAGAGTTCGGCCGGATAACGATCGAGAAAGCCCTTGCCCATCTCGATCTCGTCGAGCAGTTCGGCGACGCGCTTGTCGCGCTCGCGGCCGCGTATGCCGAAGTAGAATTCCAGCGGCCGGCCGATGATGGTGCCGACGGTCTGGCGCGGGTTCATCGCCACGTCGGCCATCTGGTAGATCATCTGCAATTGCCGCAGATCCTCCTTCGGCCGGTCGGCAAGCCTGTTGGCGAGCGGCCTGCCGTCGAAGGTGACGGTGCCTTCTTCCGGCGGCAACAGCCCGGTGATGGCGCGCGCCAGCGTCGACTTGCCGGAGCCGGATTCACCGACGACGGCCAGCGTCTGTCCCGGATAGATGTCGACCGAGACGTTCTTCAGCACCTTGACGTGGCTGCCGCCGTAAGCGGCGGTGACGTTCTTGACCGACAGGAACGGCGCGGCGCCGGGCTTCTGCTCGGCATGCTCGATCTCATGCACCGAGACCAGCGCATTGGTGTATTCCTGGCGCGGCTCCTTGATGATCTGGCGAGTGCCGCCCCATTCGACCAGCCTGCCATGGCGCAGCACCATGATCTCGTCCGAGACCTGGGCGACGACGGCAAGATCGTGGGTAATGTAGAGCGCCGCGACATGGGTGTCGCGGATGGCGTCCTTGATCGCCGCCAGCACGTCGATCTGCGTCGTCACATCGAGCGCCGTGGTCGGCTCGTCGAAGACGATCAGGTCGGGTTCCGAACACAGCGCCATAGCCGTCATCACGCGCTGCAACTGACCGCCGGAGACCTGGTGCGGGAAGCGTTCGCCGATGATTTCGGGGTTTGGCAGGCTGAGCTTCTTGAACAACGCCACGGCACGTTTCTCGGCCTCGGCGCGTGTCGCCGTGCCGTGCAGCAGCGTTGCTTCCACCACCTGGTCCATCAGCTTGTGCGCCGGGTTGAAGGCGGCGGCCGCCGACTGCGCGACATAGCAGACCTCGCGGCCGCGCAATTTGCGGAAACCTTCCTTGCCCCCCTTGAGAATATCGCGGCCGTTGAGCAGCACCTCTCCGCCGGTGATGCGCACGCCGCCACGGCCATAGCCCATCGACGACAGGCCGATGGTCGACTTGCCGGCGCCGGACTCGCCGATCAGGCCGAGCACCTTGCCCTTTTCCAGCGTCAGCGAGACATCGTGGACCAAAACGATGTTCTTCGGCACCTCGCCGGGCGGAAACACTGTCGCTTCGATGCGCAGATTGCGGATATCGAGCAGCAGGCCGGGCTTTGCTTTTGTGTCAGCCATCACCCGCGTCCTCCCTTCAGGCTTGTCGTGCGGTTGAGCACCCAATCGGCGACCAGATTGACCGAAATCGCCAGTGCTGCGATCGCCGCGGCGGGGATGAGTGCCGCCCCGATACCGAAGACGATGCCGTCCTTGTTTTCCTTGACCATGCCGCCCCAGTCGGCATCCGGCGGTTGCACGCCAAGGCCGAGAAAGGACAGCGTCGACAAGAACAGCACCGCGTAGATGAAGCGCAGGCCAAGTTCCGAGACCAGCGGCGACAGCGCGTTGGGCAGGATCTCGCGGAAGATGATCCAGCCGCTGCCTTCGCCCCGCAGCTTGGCGGCCTCGACATAATCCATGACGTTGATGTCGACGGCCACCGCGCGCGACAGCCGGTAGACGCGGGTCGAGTCGAGGACGCCCATCACCAGGATCAGCGTCACCAGATTGGTCGGCAGCACCGAAAGCACGACGAGCGCCATGATCAGGGTCGGGATCGACATCAGCAGATCGACAAGGCGCGACAGAAGCGTGTCGAACCAGCCGCCGAACACCGCCGCCGAAAAGCCGAGGATGGCGCCAAGCGAGAATGACAGCGCGGTGGCCAGCACCGCAATGAACAGCGTGATGCGAGCGCCGTAGATCATGCGCGACAGAAGATCACGGCCGAGATTGTCGGTGCCCAGCCAATGCGCTGCGGACATCGGTTCCCAAGGAACGTCGCTGACAATCTCGGCATTGCCGTGTGGTGCGATCCATGGCGCGAAGACAGCCGCCACGACGAACATCGTCGTCAGTACGATGCCAATCAGCGCGGGAATGGGGATGCGTTTGATATCGAGCATGCCCGCCGCCTATTTCGGATGTCTGAGGCGCGGATTGGCGACAATCGCCCCGATGTCCGCGATGATGTTGAGAGTGATGTAGACAGCGGCAAAGATCAGGCCGACGGCCTGCACCACCGGCACGTCGCGCTTGGTGACGTGGTCGACCAGATATTGTCCCATGCCGGGATAGACGAAGATCACCTCGACCACGACGACGCCGACGATGAGGTAGGCGAGGTTGAGCATGACGACGTTGATGATCGGCGCTATGGCATTGGGGAAAGCATGCTTGCGGATGACGTTGAAGGCCGACAGGCCTTTCAGTTCTGCCGTCTCGACATAGGCCGACTGCATGACGTTGAGGATGGCCGCGCGGGTCATGCGCATCATATGCGCCAGCACAACCAGCGTCAGCGCGGTGGCTGGCAACGCGATCGCCTGCATGCGCTCACCGAACGGCATGCCGTCATAGACCGTGGAAATGGCCGGGAACCATTGATACTTCACGGCAAAGAAATAGACGAGCACATAGCCGATGAAGAATTCCGGGAAAGATGTCGAGGCGAGCGCCAGGCCGGAGATCAGCTTGTCGACCCAACCGTTGCGGTAACGCACGGCGATCAGGCCGAGGATGATCGCCAGCGGCACGGCCACGACCGCCGCCCAGAAGGCGAGAAACAGCGTGTTCCACAGCCGCCCCTTGATCGAGGTCGCGATATCCTGGCCGCTCGACATCGCCGTGCCAAGATCGCCGGTGAGCACACCGCCTAGCCAATGGAAATACCTGATGTAAGCCGGCTGATTCAGGCCGAGCTGCTCGCGCAGATTGGCGAGCGATTCCGGCGTCGCCGACTGTCCGAGAATGGCTTGCGCGACGTCGCCGGGCAGGATCTGGGTGCCGGCGAAGATCAGGACCGAAACGGCCAGCAAGAGGACGATGCCCAGCGCAACGCGCTGGGCCACAAGTTTCACGACGGGTGAGGACATATCCGCAAAGCCGGGCTCAGGCTTCGAGCCAGCACTTCGCCAGCGCGTAGCCGTTCATCAGCTCCTGATGCGGATCGTCTACCCAGCCGCCGACCTTAGCGCCTGTCGCATCGATGAACTGATTGAACATCGGCAGGATCAGGCCGCCCTCGTCGCGCACCAGCACGGCCATGTCGTGGTACATCTGCTTGCGCTTGGTCTCGTCGAGTTCGGCGCGTGCGGCCAGCACCAGCTTGTCGAAGTCCGGACGCTTGAAACGGGTGTCGTTCCAGTCGGCGGTCGACAGATAGGCAGTCGAGTACATCTGGTCCTGGGTCGAGCGGCCGCCCCAATAGGAGGCGCAGAAGGGCTGCTTGTTCCAGACCTCGTTCCAGTAGCCGTCGCCGGGCTCGCGCTTGAGCTCGATCTTGATGCCGGCCTTGGCCGCGCTCTGCTGGAAGAGCTGCGAGGCGTCGACCGCGCCCGGGAAGGCGACGTCGGAGGTGCGCAGCAGCACGGTGCCGTCATGGCCCGACTTCTTGTAGTGGAACTTGGCCTTGTCGGGATCATATTTGCGCTGCTCGATCTCGGAAAACAGCGGATAGGACGAATTGATCGGGAAGTCGTTGCCGAGCGAGCCGTAGCCGCGCAGCACCTTGTTCAGCATCTCTTCGCGGTCGATCGCGAGCTTCAGCGCCATGCGCAGGTCGCTGTTGTCGAAGGGCGCGGTGTTGCAATGCATGATGAAGACGTAGTGGCCGGGGCCGGCATGGTTGCGGATGGTGACGCCCGGTACGCGCTTGATGAGGTCGACGATCTTCGGCTCGACGCGGTTGATCATGTTGACCTGGCCGCCCTGCAGGGCCGCCGTGCGCGCGGTCGCGTCGTTGATGACGATGATCTCGATCTGGTCGGCATGGCCCATCTTGTCGGCCTGCCAGTAATTGGCGAAGCGCTCGCCGCCATGGCGCACGCCGGGCTCGTTGGTGGTGACCTTGTAGGGTCCTGCCGAGATGCCGGCATCCGCCTTGTCCTTGCCGCCGTTGGGCTGGACGATGAGGTGGTAGTCGCTGAGGAGATAGGGAAGGTCGGCGTTGGCCTCCTTCAGCGTCAGGACGACTTCCTTGCCACTGGCCTTGATGCTGTCGATGCCTTTCATGTAGCCCAGCGCGCCGGACTTCGATTTTTCATCGGAATGGCGCTCGAGGGTTGCCGCCACATCCTCAGCGGTCACCGTCTTGCCGTTGTGGAATTCGACGCCGTCGCGGATTTTCAGCGTCCACACCTTGGCGTCGTCCGACGAGCCGATCTCTTCGGCGATGCGGTTCTCGAGTTTGCCTTCCGGGGACAGCTCGACGATCAGCTCGCCCCACATCTTGCCAAAAGCGAACGGCACTTGCGTCATGAACAAAGCCGGGTCCAGGCTGTTCGTGGATTCGCCGCCGACGAGGCCGGCCTTCAGCGTGCCGCCCTTGACCGGGCCTTCCGCGCGAGCCGCACTGGAAAGCAGCATATTGGCGAAGGGCGCTGTGACGCCGAGTGCTGCGGCGCGGCCGAGGAAATCACGACGGCTCAGCTTGCCAGACGCAACGCGCCGGCTCAGATATTCGAGTTCGTTGGACATTTGAGTTCCTCACTCTGTTGGTTCGACCTTATGGTCGTTTTTTGCTTGTTGTTACCAAAGGGATATTGACCGGAAGGCAAAGCCGTAAGCAAGACGGAATGCGACATGCCGTGGCGTAAATCGTGCGTCGCAACTGGACCAGTCGGGTCGACGCTCAGAGCAGGTCGCGCGGGATCGTCTCTTCGAAATCGCGTTCGAAAACCAGCGTTTCGCCCTCATAGGCTTCGATTCTGGCGCTGACGATGAAGTTTTGCGCATCGCAGCGCATTTCAGCCGACGTCTCGGTGCGCACCGACCATCCGTTTCGCGACAAGGTCTGCGTCCAGTGCGTGCGACCCGAGGCAGACAGCGGCTCGTCGGGGTGGATCGTCCAGCTCTCGCGGGCAATGCTGCCATTGGCCAGTCCATGCGCGAGATCGCGCACTTCTCCGAAATCATCCGTGATCGACAGCGTGACGATGCCGGTCTTCTCATCGCGATCGACGTGACGCTCGGAATTCGCTGCACGAACTGTCGCGGTTGCCCAGGGTGTTGCGCCTTCGGGAGACTGGAACGAGGTCTCGTCGGCTTTTGCGAGCGGGCGCAGCGGCAGCCTCAGCGTCGCCGCTGAAAGGTCGAGCCGCACCGGCTCCGGCGACGGCCAGATCATCGGCCAGTAAGCATTGGAAACCGCGATGCGCAGGCGGTGTCCGGCCGGCACGCGGTAGGCGCACTGGTCGAGAATAACGCGCGCCGAAACCGTTTCGCCCGGCACCAGCGCTTGCGGCTGTTCGTGCGAAGAACGATGCGTCAGGTTGAGCACGCCGTAGGAGATCAGTTCCGAGGCGCCGTCGGGGTGCACGTCGCACAGTCGAACCGCGATGTTCGCCTGCGGGCGATCGGACGACACCCGGATGAGAAGCTCCGGCGCGCCGACGATGTCGAGTGTCTCGGCAAGCACAGGCTGATCGAAGCAGACGGACAGCGCATCGTCCGGGCGCTGGTCGCCCGGCAGTTCCGGGCCAAAGGTGAAGGGAAAATATTCGCCGCCGGCGAGCCCGCAGCTTTGCGGGGTCGCCACGATCGCCGGCCTGACGCCGTCAGCAATGAGTTCGATCGCCCCGACCTTGATGTTGGGAGACGGCCATTCCTGTTCGGCCACCCAACGGCCCGGCCGCTCCGGGTGCCAGCGCGCCGGCCGCACACTGTCCATGACATAGGCGCGGTAGTCCGGGTCGGCCTCGACGCCGGTGTCGACGCCCTTCAACCAGCTGTCCCACCAGCGCAACGCCTCCTGCAGGAAGCCGATGGCGGGTTTGGGTTCGGCATAATGCGGGTATTTGTGGATCCATGGCCCGACAATGCCCTTCACCGGCGCCTGGATGTTGGTGACCAGATGCGAAATCGTGTTGCGGTAGCCGTCATGCCAGCCGCCGATCGACAGCACGGCGGCTTTGACCGCGGAGAAATCCTCGCAGATCGAACCGCGTTTCCAATAGGCGTCGCGATGCTGATGGCTGAGCCAGAGCGGCAGAAGGAAAGACTGGTTCTCCAGCCGCGTCAGCCAGAGGTCGCGCCAGCGGTTGTCGCCCGCAATCAGCGGATCCGGCGGTCGCGACGAATAGGACAACATGGTCGAGGCCCAGCCGAAATTTTCCGTCAAAAGGCAGCCGCCCTTGTAGTGGATGTCGTCGGCGTAGCGGTCGACGGTCGAGCACAGGCTGATCACCGCCTTCAGCGCCGGCGGCTGCTTGGCCGCCACCTGCAGGCAGTTGAAGCCGCCCCAGGAAATGCCCATCATGCCGACACTGCCATTGCACCAGGGCTGTGCTGCCGCCCAGGCAATCACATCGCAGGCGTCCTGCAATTCCTGCTCGGAATATTCGTCGTCCATCAGCCCTTCGGAATCGCCATTGCCGCGCATGTCGACGCGGATCGAGGCGTAGCCGTGGCCGGCAAAATAGGGATGCGTCAGTTGATCGCGAAAGATGGTGCCGTCGCGCTTGCGATAGGGCAGGTGCTCAAGGATTGCCGGCACCGGATCCTCGCTCGCATCGTCCGGCATCCACACCCGCGCCGACAGCCGGCAACCATCCGGCATGACGATGCCCATATCGGGGAATTCGATGACCTTGCGGGGAAATTCGGTGATGGTTTTCATGCGATGCTCCAGGATGTCAGTGACGCATGAAGCGGGCATGTCATGAAGTCAAACGGGCGACGGCCGGTGTCGCCGCGACGACGCCACGATATGTAGTCCGATTGTTTTGCCCTGATGTTGCAGGATTATAATTAATGTATTACATTTATTACCTGAACCCAACGTGATGAGGATGGTTTCGCCTGAACATCGTTTGGGATGAGCCAAAGCGCGTGACGAACCTGGACAGCCGGGGTCTCGATTTTGCCGAACTCGATATTGAGTTTTTTGCGACTTCAACCGTCCTTCCAGCCAAGGCCGACCGGTTCAAGGCGATTGGCGAATTCGGAGAGATCATCCTGGCCGTGATTTTCAAGCCGCTTGGTTCGGAGGCGATTTCGGTGATCTCGATGCGCCGTGCCAGCCGAAAGGAAAGGTCAGTATATGAACAATCCTAAATCGCGTGTTCGACCGCTTACCGATGCGGAGGAAGTGGAAATTCAAAGACAAATTGTTGATGATCCCGACGATGCGGAGACGACAGACGAACAGTTGGCGCAAGCCAGGCCTTTCGCGGAAGTGTTTCCAGAACTTTTCGAGAGCATAAGGCGTGCTCGTGGCCGGCCAGCCGTGGAGAAGCCTAAGCAAGTCGTGTCCATCCGTCTGGATCAGGATGTCATCAGTAAATTCAAGGCGACCGGCAAGGGCTGGCAGGCCAGGATCAACGAGGTGCTGAAAAACGCGAAGGTAGGCTAGGCAATCCGCGTCAGTTCAGCGGAATGTCGTTTTCGGACTTGCGCGCCTGATAAGCGCCGGACAGTTCGTCGTAGCGGGTGGAAATATTGCCGATCCTTGCCTCAAGCCGGCCGCGCTCGGCCTCGGGCAGCGCCCGCACCAGCCTGCGAATGGAAAAACTCTTCCAATAAGTGTTCTCGGCATTGTAGCCGCCGGGATCAAGAGTGAAGACCTCTTTCAGGATTTTCAGATCGTGCGGGATCGCAAAGCTGTCGCGTGAATCCTCGTGGCTGAAGAGGTAGTAGAAATTGTCGAAGCCGGTCCAGGTGATCGCCGACAGGCAGAGCGAGCAGGGCTCATGCGTGGCGATGAAGATGGCGTCCTTGGTGTCGACGCGCTCGGCTTTCGGCATTTCATAGAAACGCTTCAGGCAGTGCACCTCGCCATGCCAGAGCGGATTTTCCATCTCGTTGTTGGTTTCGGCCAGCACCAGCGAGCGGTCGCCCTTCCGCAGGATGGCGGCGCCGAACAGCTTGTTCCCATGGGCCACGCCCTCTGCCGTTTTCGGCACGATGTCGTGCTCGATGACATCGAGCAGGCGGTCGATCAGCGATATGTCGGTCATTTCTCAGGTCTCGTTGGGGAGATGGATTTCGTAGGGGTGCGAGAAATGGAACTCTTCGAGGTTGGAGCCGTCACCGCCGCGGTCGACGATGACGAAATCCTGCGCTTCGCCGAGCGGCGTCAGCACGCCGTGCCAGAGATTGCGCGGATAGTTGACGCCTTGCCCGGGTGCGGTGATGAAGGCGTGCGGCTCGCGCGGACCGTCCTTGCCGTCATGGCAGACGACGACCAGGAAAGGCCGCGGTGATAGCGGGATGAACGCCTGGCTGCCTAAGGGATGGCGCTCGACCATGGTCAGCTTCAGCGGCAGGTCGTAAGGCGTGCCGCGCGCCATCGAGATCAGCACGCAGGCATTCGGTCCCGCGGCTTCAGCGGTGGCGAGATTGTGGTAGCGCTCGGTCTTGCCGCCATTGATCGGGTAGTGATTGCCGCCGCCCATGTCGATGACATCGCCGAAGCCGGCAAAGCTTTCGCGCGTCAGCGGCCGCGCTGTGATGCGGGTCACCGCGCGCGACCGCCAATGCCCGCCCCGCCGAGCTTGGCGTGCCGGTTGACGTCCTTGTAAAGGAGATAGCGGAATTTGCCTGGGCCGCCCGCGTAGCAGGCCTGCGGGCAGAAGGCGCGCAGCCACATGAAGTCGCCGGCCTCGACCTCGACCCAGTCCTGGTTGAGGCGGTAGACCGCCTTGCCTTCCAAGACATAGAGCCCGTGCTCCATGACATGCGTCTCGGCAAACGGGATGACGGCGCCAGGCTCGAGCGTAACGATGGTGACATGCATGTCGTGGCGCATGTCGGCTGGATCGACGAAACGGGTCGTCGCCCAGCGACCCTCGGTGCCGGGCATCGGCGTCGGCGCCATTTGCTGGTCACTGCTGAACAGGACTTCCGGCGCGTCGATGCCGTCGACGGCCTCATAGGCCTTCCTGATCCAGTGGAAGCGTACGGCGTCGCGACCTTCGTTGCGCACCGTCCAGCCGCTGTCCGGCGGCAGGAAGGCAAAACCGCCGGCTTGCAGCACGTGCTTCTTGCCGGCCAGCGAAACGGTCAACTCGCCCTCAACCACGAACAGCACGCCCTCGGCGCCGGCGTCCGGCTCGGGCCGGTCGCTGCCGCCGCCGGGCAGGACCTCGACGATGTACTGCGAAAATGTCTCGGCGAAACCCGAAAGCGGCCTGGCGATGATCCAGGCCCTGGTCTCGTCCCAGAACGGCAGTGGGCTGGTGACGATGTCCTGCATCACTCCCTTCGGTATGACGGCATAGGCCTCGGTGAAGACGGCGCGGCCGGTCAAAAGCTCATTTTGGCCGGGATGGCCGCCATGCGGTGCATAATAGGTTTTCTGGTCAGTCTTGATCATATCCATTGGGTCCTGACCCCTCAGTCATTTCATTAGAGCGGGAGCATGTCTTTCAGGCGCAGCAGCGCGATGCGCTCGACCTGTTTGCAGGCGGTATCGAGTTCGACGCCACGGCTGTTGCCGATGCGCGCCTCGAACTCGGCGAGGATTTCCTCCTTGGTCTTGCCCCGCACCGCGATGATGAAGGGAAAGCCGAAGGTGGTGACGTAAGCGGCGTTGAGCTTGGAGAACAGTTCGCGTTCCTTGTCGGTCAGCGCGTCGAGTCCGGCGGAGGCCTGTTCTTTCGTCGATTCCGCAGTAAGTCGCTTGGCCTTGGCCAGTTTGCCGGCAAGGTCGGGATGGGCGTTGAGCACGCCGAGCCGTTCGGTCTCGCTGGCGGCGCGGAAGACACGGCACAGCGCATTATGCAGGCCGCCGGCGCTGTCATGCGCAGGCCCGAGCTCAAGCTCAAAGGCGCGTTCGGCGATCCAGGGCGAATGTTCGAATACGCCGCCGAATGTGTGTACGAAGGTCTCGAACTCCATCTTCGACGGCTTGAGCGCCGCCGGCTGGTAGGGATGGTGCTCCTGCCAGTGCCTGGCGATGTCGATGCGCCGCGCCAGCCAGACCTTGTCGTGCGATTTCACATAATCGACGAAGCGCTTCAGCGCCGCCACCCGGCCCGGCCGCCCGACGAGGCGGCAATGCAGGCCTATATTCATCATGCGTGGCCGCCCGGCCTTGCCTTCGGCACAGAGCGTGTCGAAACTGTCTTTCAAATAGGCAAAGAACTGATCGCCCGAATTGAAGCCTTGCGGCGTGGCGAAGCGCATGTCGTTGGCGTCGAGCGTGTAGGGAATGACGAGCTGCGTGCCGCCGCTGTGCTCGAACCAGTAGGGCAGTTCGTCATCGTAGGTGTCGGAGACATAGTCGAAGCCGCCCTCTTCGGCGACCAGCCGCACCGTATTGACCGAGGTGCGGCCGGTGTACCAGCCGGTCGGGCGCTGTCCCGTCACCTCGTAATGCAGCTTGATCGCCGCTTCGAGGTCACGGCGTTCGTCCTCGGCGCTGTGGTCGCGATAGTCGATCCATTTGAGCCCGTGCGAGGCCATTTCCCAGCCAGCGTCCTGCATCGCCGCCACCTGGTCGGGCGAGCGGGCAAGCGCTGAGGCGACGCCATAGCAGGTCACCGGCACGTCAGCCTCACTGAACAGGCGCAGCAGCCGCCAGAAGCCGGCGCGGGCGCCATATTCGTAGATCGATTCCATGTTCCAATGGCGCTGGCCCACCCAGGGCGCCGCGCCGACGATCTCCGACAGGAAGGCTTCGGAAGCCTTGTCGCCATGCAGCACGCAGTTTTCGCCGCCTTCCTCGTAGTTGACGACGAACTGCACGGCCACATGCGCGCCGCCTGGCCATTTCGGATCCGGTGGGTTGGCTCCGTAGCCGCGCATGTCTCTAGAGTAACGCATTGCCCCTCCTGCCGGACACCGCCGGAAGTTGTGATCAGGATAGTCGAAAGGGGTGCCTGCGCATTCCCCCGAAATTTTTGAAAGTGTTTTTGTGCCGCTCCGCTCGACCGGGACTTATGCATCGCCTTTAATTGGCGCACAATTCACTGCTTTGTTCGGCTGTATCGGAAATGGGAGGCGCCAGTGGCAGAAACGTCGAGAGCCGATGGCGGACGTCTGACGACGCATGTGCTCGACACCGCGACCGGCAAGCCGGCGGCGGGCCTGTCGATCGCGCTTTATCATCTTGAGAGCGACGCGCGGATACATTTGAAGACCATCGTCACAAATGCCGACGGCCGCTGCGATGCGCCGCTGCTGGCAGGAGCGGAATTCCGCCTCGGCGAATACGAACTGGTGTTCGCCGCCGGTGACTATCTACGCGGCCAGGGCACCAAACTGCCGGAACCGGCCTTCCTCGACAGTGTGCCGATCCGCTTCGGCATGGCGGAATCCGTGCATTATCACGTGCCGTTGCTTATCTCTCCTTATGGCTACTCGACCTACAGGGGGAGCTGACGCATGGCCAAGATCACAATACGCAACGAGATCCGCTTCATCCTCAATGGCAGGGATGTCGCGCTGTCGTCGGTGGCGCCCGACGCGACCTTGCTCGACTGGCTGCGGCTCGACCGCTCGATGCGCGGCACCAAGGAAGGCTGCGCCGAGGGCGATTGCGGCGCCTGCACGGTCCTGGTCGGAAAATTGTCCGCCGGCAAGCTGGTTTATGAAAGCGTCAACGCCTGCATCCGTTTCCTCGGTTCGCTCGACGGCACCCATGTCGTCACCGTCGAGCATCTGCGCGGCGCGCCTGGCCAATTGCATCCGGTGCAGCAGGCGATGGTCGATTTCCACGCTTCGCAATGCGGCTTCTGCACGCCGGGCTTCGTCATGTCGCTCTACGGCCTGTGGATGAAGTCGCCGGACCCGTCGAATGCGGCGATCGAGAAGGCCTTGCAAGGCAATCTTTGCCGCTGCACCGGCTATGAGGCAATCATGCGCGCCGCGCGTGCCATCTCCAGCTACGGCAAGGCGGCGAAGGATCCGCTGGCGGCCGAGCGCAAGGCGATCACCGCCAGGCTCGAGGCTATGCATGACGGTGCCCGCGTCGAAATCGGCGCCGGCAAGCAGCGGCTGGTTGTGCCGGCTGACGTCGACGATTTCGCCGCTGTACTGGACAAGGAGCCCGGCGCCACTGTTGTCGCCGGCTCGACCGACGTCGGCCTGTGGATCACCAAGCACATGCGCGACATCTCACCGGTAGTCTTCATCGGCAATCTCGAGGGGCTGTGCGCGATCTCCGAAGACAATGACGTCATCACCATCGGCGCCGGCGTCACCTACACCGACGCCTTCGCGACACTGGCCAAGCGCATCCCCGCGCTCGGGCCATTGTTCGACCGCATCGGCGGCGAACAGGTACGAAACATGGGCACCATCGGCGGCAACATCGCCAATGGCTCGCCGATCGGCGACACGCCGCCGCCCCTGATCGCGCTTGGTGCGCAACTGACGCTGCGCCGCGGCAAGAAGCGGCGCACCATCGCGCTCGAGGATTTCTTCATCGCCTATGGCAAGCAGGACCGGCAGCCAGGCGAATTCGTCGAGGCCGTGCACGTTCCCGTGCCGGCCAAGGGCACGAAGTTTGCCGTCTACAAGATCACCAAGCGCCGCGACGAGGACATCACCGCAGCCCTTGGCGCCTTTTTCCTCGACTTGGCCAAGGACGGAACCGTGGCCGATATATGCATCGCCTATGGCGGCATGGCGGCCACCCCGAAGCGGGCTTTCGGTGTCGAAAAAGCGCTGCTCGGCAAGCCGTGGACGGAGACAACGGTGGAAGCGGCCATGGCTGAATATGCCGGCGATTTCACCCCGCTGACCGATATGCGGGCATCGGCCGAATACCGGGCGCTGGCGGCCAGGAACCTGCTGCTGCGCTTTTTTGCCGAAACCAGCGGCAGCAAGGCGCCGTTCCAGGTGTCACGCAACGAGGCGGCCTGATGAACAAGCACGCCTCTCCAGATCTCAAGGCGCAGAAGATTTCCGGTGGCGTCGCCGCCGACCAGCGCCACGATTCCGCGCACAAGCATGTCAGCGGCAGCGCGGTCTATATCGACGATATGCCGGAACCGGCGGGCATGCTGCATGGCTGCCTCGGCCTGTCCACGGCGACGCATGCGACGATCAGCAAAATGGATCTGTCGGCGGTGCGCGCGGCGCCGGGCGTCGTCGATGTGCTGACGGCCAAGGACGTTCCGGGCGAAAATGACATTTCGCCGACCGGTCGACACGACGAGCCGGTGCTGGCCGACCACAAGGTGCAGTTTTATGGTCAGCCGATCTTCTGCGTTATTGCCAAGACGCGCGAACAGGCGCGCCGCGCCACCCGGCTGGCCAAGGTCGAATACAGTCCATTGCCTTTCGTCACCGACATTGGCGATCTCGACCCCCGCAAGGACAAGCTGGTCACGCCGCCGCTCACGCTGAAGCGTGGCGATGCCGCTGCCGCGATCAAGTCGGCGCCGCGCCGGCTGAAGGGCAAGATGCGCATCGGCGGCCAGGAGCATTTCTATCTCGAAGGCCATATCGCAGTGGCCATTCCTGGCGAGGACCAGGACGTCACCATCTATTCCTCGACCCAGCATCCGAGCGAAGTGCAGCATATGGTCAGCCATGCGCTGGGCGTGCCGAGCAATGCCATCACGGTGGAAATCCGCCGTATGGGCGGTGGCTTCGGCGGGAAGGAGACGCAAGGCAACCAGTTTGCGGCATTGGCGGCGATCGCCGCCAAGAAACACCATCGCGCGATCAAGATCCGGCCCGACCGTGACGACGACATGATTGCCACCGGCAAGCGCCATGACTTCCTCGTCGACTACGAAGTAGGTTTCGACGACGACGGCAACATTCTTGGCGTCGACTTCATGTTCGCGGCGCGTTGCGGCTTTTCATCGGACCTGTCCGGCCCGGTCACCGACCGCGCGCTGTTCCATTGCGACAACACCTATTTCTGGCCGGCGGTGCATGCGCAATCGGCGCCGCTTTACACCAACACCGTGTCGAACACGGCGTTTCGCGGCTTCGGCGGCCCGCAAGGCATGGTCGGCGCCGAACGCGTCATCGACGAGGTTGCCTTTGCCGTCGGCAAGGACCCGCTCGAAATCCGCAAGCAGAATTTTTATGGCACCAGTGGTGATAAAGACGGGGGCCGCAACGTCACCCCGTATCACCAGACGGTCGAGGACAACATCATCCACCGCATCGTCGCCGAGCTGGAGGCGAGCGCCGACTATGCGGGGCGCCGCCGCATCATCCAGGCCTTCAACGCCAACAGCCGCTTCATCAAGCGCGGCCTGGCGCTGACGCCGGTCAAATTCGGCATCTCTTTCACGGCCACCCACTACAACCAGGCCGGCGCGCTGGTGCATGTCTACACCGACGGTTCGGTGCATCTGAATCACGGCGGCACCGAGATGGGGCAAGGCCTCTACGTCAAGGTGGCCCAGGTGGTGGCGGAAGAGTTCCAGATCGACCTCGACCAGGTCA
Organism: Mesorhizobium sp. M1143; assembly: GCF_040318435.1. Lineage (NCBI taxonomy): Bacteria > Pseudomonadati > Pseudomonadota > Alphaproteobacteria > Hyphomicrobiales > Phyllobacteriaceae > Mesorhizobium > Mesorhizobium sp. M1143. Next base: position 92,452 of record NZ_JAMYMJ010000021.1, read on the forward strand.
AGATCACCGCGACGACCACCGGCAAGGTGCCCAACACTTCGGCCACCGCGGCGTCGTCCGGCACCGACCTCAACGGCATGGCGGCGCAGAACGGCGCCCGCCAGATCAAGGAACGGCTGACCGACTTCGCCGCCGAAAAATACCAGGTGCCGCGCGAGCAGGTGCTTTTCCTGCCCAACCGGGTGCGCATCGGCAACCAGGAGATCGCCTTCACCGACCTTGTCAAGCAGGCCTATATGGCCCGCATCCAACTGTCGGCGGCGGGTTTTTACAAGACGCCGAAAATCCACTGGAACCGTGACAAGGGCGAGGGCCGTCCGTTCTATTATTTCGCCTATGGCGCCTCGTGCTCGGAAGTCTCGGTCGACACGCTGACCGGCGAATATGTCGTCGAGCGCACCGACATATTGCATGAAACCGGCCGCTCGCTGAACCGCGCCATCGATCTCGGCCAGATCGAGGGCGGCTTCATCCAGGGCATGGGCTGGCTGACGACGGAGGAGCTGTGGTGGGACGACAAGGGCCGGCTGCGCACGCATGCGCCGTCGACCTATAAGATCCCGCTCGCGTCCGACCGGCCGAAGATATTCAACGTCACGCTGGCCGACTGGCCGGAGGCCAACGAGCCGACGGTGCACCGTTCCAAGGCGGTCGGCGAACCGCCCTTCCCGCTCGGCATGTCTGTGCTGCATGCGCTGTCGGACGCGGTGGCAAGTGTGGCCGATCATAAGGTCTGTCCGCGTCTCGACGCTCCTGCAACACCAGAACGGGTGCTGATGGCGATCGAACGGCTGAAGGGTGAAGCCAAGAATAGCGCCTGACTCTGACCTGGATTCTGGCAAAACGTGCAATTCAGACTGAAAAACCCTATATTTCCCGTACGGGAATGCGAAATATGAAGTCGAAAGTGCAAAGCCTCAGAGCTTTTCTCGCCAGCGCCGGCCGGCTTGCTCTAGTCGAAGTGGCCGGCACCAAAGGCTCGACTCCGCGCGAGAAGGGCGCCTTCATGCTCGTATCGCAGGCGGCGATTTTTGGCACGATCGGCGGCGGTCAGCTCGAGTACATGGCGATCGACAAGGCGAGGCAGATGGTGGGGTCTTCACCCTCCCCCTTGTGGGGAGGGTCGAGCGGCGCCGCCGGCCGGGGGGGGGGGGGGGGCGGTCGTGGCCAGCCCCCCCCGTTGGGGGGGGGGGCGCCCGCCCCGGGCGGG